>NZ_JAAKRF010000005.1:0-163431 GCF_049173005.1 Aeromonas sp. 602658
TGCCAGTTTAAAAGTCAGCGAGTAATCGCGCTGTGTCCGTTTCACACCTTGTCCCATCGGGTTCTCCATTTATTGGGGGGAAAGGTGTAAACCATATTCAGGACGGGACAAAGAGAAATAAAAAAGCCGCTCACTCGAGCGGCTTTTTGCTGGCACTTGGGTTGGTACGAACCCGCCTTCAGGCCGTGGTGGTACTGGTCCCGAAGTAGTCGGCCAGGAAGTCATCGAACGACAGGCTATCGCTGCGCTCGCGTTCGCGCTGCTTGGCCAGCGAATCCTTCGCCTCACCGGCAAAGTAGGCCTCATCCCAGTACTGCAGCTCCCCTGCCAGCAGCTCCTCGCGATAGCGGGTCGCCAGCTTGTCACCGTAACAGCCGTTATCCTTGCCACTCTCCAGCAGCTCCTTGAGCATGCGGGCGGAGTAGGTGAGCTCTGGGTTGAGCAGCTTCTCGCGGTGCATCGCCAGCGTCTCGCGATAGCGGTTGCGGCCACAGCAGCGATCCAGCAGATCGGCCACCTGAGCCAGCTCGTCAAACAGTTTGAGGCCGTACTCTTTGAGGCCAATGGCATTGCCCTGCTCATCTTCAAGCATCAGGCCGGGACGACGTCCCTCCAGCACCACCTTGTTCTGGTTGCGGCGGTTGCGGGCAATCTCCTCGTCACTCAACACCGGAGAGGGGCGCAGCAGGCACCAGACCAGGAACAGATCGAAGAAGCGGATCTGGTCGGCATCGATGCCGAGAGGGGTGAAGGGGTTGACGTCCACGGTGCGCAGCTCGATGTATTCGATGCCGCGCTGATCCAGCGCATCCGAGGGCTTCTCGCCGCTGCGCGGGGTGCGCTTGGGGCGGATCGGGGCGTATAGCTCGTTCTCCAGCTGCAACACGTTGTCGTTAAGCTGACGATACTCCCCATCCACCTTGACCCCGATCTTGGCAAAGTCGGGATTGTGGGTGTTGATGGCGCGGCGCAGGCTGCTGACATAGGCTGGCAGGCTGTCGTGGCTGATCTTGAGCCCAGCCTGGGCGCTGTTGGTGTAACCGAGATCGGAGAGACGCAGCGCGGTGGCGTAAGGCAGATAGAGGGTGCCCTTGCCGGTCTTCTCGAACGGCAGGTTGCTCTTGCGCCCTTTGAGGAAGGATTCGCAGATGGCCGGGGAGGCGCCGAACAGATAGGGCACCAGCCAGCCGAAGCGGTAGACGTTGCGAATAAGCCCCATGTACTTGTCGGAGATAAAGCGCTGGCTGCAGCACCCTTCGCACACCAGATCCTGCCACTCGCTCCAGAAGCTGTCGGGCATGGAGAAGTTGAAGTGCACCCCGGCGATCACCTGCATCAGGCTGCCGTAGCGGTTCTTCAATCCCTGACGGTAGAGGGTCTTCATCCGGCCGATATTGGAGCTGCCGTACTGGGCCAACCGGATGCTCTCTTCCCCGCCGACGAAGCAGGGCATGGAGAGCGGCCAAATCCGCTCGTCACCCAGATGCTGAATCACATGGTGATGGATATCGCCGAGCTGCTCCATCAGGCTGTCGATGGAGTCGGTGGCCGGGGTGATGAACTCCAGCAGACTCTCCGAGTAGTCGGTGGTGATATTGGGATGGGTCAGGGCCGAGCCCAGCGCCCGGGGATGGTCACTCTGGGCGAGTCGGCCATCCGGCGTGATGCGCAGGCATTCACGTTCGATCCCGCGCCGGATCCCCTTGAGCGCGGTGAGGCGCTCCGGTGATCCCAACGCATTCAGCAACTCGGTGAGCGACAAGCTTGTTGTAGTCATATTCACGGCTCATGTGAGGCCGCCCCATTCGGGGCGGCTCTTGATTTTTATAAAGCGTCAGTTACGGCAACTGCAGCGGATAGATGGGAAGATGAAGCTCCTTCAGGGGTTTTTCAAGCTTTTGCTTGTCTCCCACCACCACGATCACCATGTCGGCCGGATTGAGCCAACGGGCGGCACTGGCCTTCAGCGCCTCGGGCGACACCGTTTTGATCAGGTTGTTCTGGGCCTGCACATAGTCCGGTTTCAGGTCATACATCACCATCTGCAGCAGGAAGCCCGCCTTCTGGCCCAAGGTCTCGTAAGAGAGGGCATCCTGCTGGGAGACAGCGCTGCGCATATAGGCCAGCTCCACCGGGGTCGGGCCGATCTTGCGGTAGTTGTCCATCTCCTTGAGGAACTGGCGGATGGCATCGACGGTGGCATCGGCCCGCACATTGGCGCCGGTGGCGAAGGTGCCCACCTCGCGGTTGGCGGAGAAACCCGAGCTGGCGCCGTAGGTGTAGCCCTTGTCTTCCCGCAGGTTGAGGTTGATGCGGCTGTTGAAGTTGCCACCCAAGTTGAAGTTCATCAGCCCGGCGGTGAAGTAATCCCCCGTGGTATCGAACGGCATGGCGCGACGACCGATGCGGATCACCGACTGGGGCGCCCCCGGCTTGTCGACCAGATAGATACCCGGCTTGGCCTGCTCCCCCTTGAGCTTGAGATCCCCCAGAGTCGGCGTCGCCCCCTTCCACTCGGTCAGGAAGCCAAGTTGCTCCTCGATCTGCTTCTGGTCCACATCACCGACCACCACCACTTTGGCATTGGTGGGGTTGTAGTAGGCCTGATAGAAGTGCTTCACGTCCGCCAGGGTCAGCTTGGCCACATCAGCCGCTACCCCGTCGGTAGGTTGACCGAGGCGGTTCTGCTTGCCGTAGACCAGCTCTCGGAACGCCTGCCCGGCCAGCCACTCGGGCTGCTGCTGGGCCTGTTGCATCCCTTGCAGCAGCTGCGCCTTGACCCGCTCGAAGTCAGCCTCCCGCATGCCCGGGCGCTCCAATACCTCGCGCACCAGCGCCAGAGTCTGGGGCAACTTGTCGGCCAGCGAGCTGACGGTGATGAGGTTGTTGTACTGGGCGCTGGAGACATCGATGGAAGATCCCAGCTTTTGCAGCTCGTCGCTCAGCTGAGCCTCGGTCAGGCGCACCGTGCCCTGTCCCATCATGGCGGCGGTCAGATTGGCCAGCCCAAGCTGTCCTTTATCTTCGGCACGAATACCACCCGGCAGGGCGATCATGATGGAGACCGCGGGGATCTCGTCACTCTTGGTGCCAATAATCTCGATGTTCTTGTCGAGCTTGCCGTGCCAGATGGCGGGCACCTTGACGCTCACCGCCTCGCTCGCCTTGGGCTGCACGCTGCGATCGAAATTGTCTTTAACCGGTCGTTCGGCCAGCGCCTCGTCATGCTTGCTGTAATCCGGCAGATCGCGCTTGGCGGGGGTAAAGTTCGGGGTGGCAACCTGCCACTCTGTCTTGCCCTTGGGCACCACGCTCAGCACCACCGCAGGCTTGCCGGCGATGAACTTGTCGTAGGCGGCCTTCACCTGCTCCGGTGTCACCTTGCCGATGGCATCCAGCGTCTTGAACACATAGTTGGGATCCTGGGCAAACACCTGACCCATGGCGAGCTGGCTCACCTTGCCAGAGACGCTATCCAGACCCCAGATGGCGGAGGCTCGATATTTGGCGATCGCCTTCTCCAGATCTTCCGGTTTGAGGCCGCGCTGGGCGAACTCGCCGATCACCTTGTCCACCTCCCCCTTGAGGGTCTTGAGGCTGCCATCCTGCGACGGATTGGGGTAGGCGTAGACGGTCAGAGTACAGGCCAGCTCTTCGCAGTAGTGGGACGCCCCCACATCGATCGCCTTGCCGGTTTTCACCAGCGACTGGTAGAGCATGGAGCTGGCGGAGCCGCCCAGCACGTCGGCAAACATGTCGAGCGCCGGCTCCTGCGGATCGCCAAGGGAGACGGTGGGATAGCTGATATAGAGCAGCGGCAGGTGCACCTTGTCCTGCAGCGTCACGTAGCGGGTCTCGGGCAGGGTCACCGGCTTTGGCGTCGGCTCGGCCACGTCCGGGCCGCGCGGGATGGAGCCAAAGTACTTCTCGATCCACGCGAGGGCCTGCTTGCTGTCAAAGTCGCCGCCCAGAGTCAGGGTGGCGTTGTTGGGGCCATACCAGCGCAGGAAGAACTGCTTGAGGTCGTTCACATCGACCCGGTCGAGATCTTCCACGTAACCGATGGGCTGCCAGGAGTAGGGGTGAGTACGCGGATAGAGCGCCTCCCCCACCTTCTCGCTCACCAGCCCGTACGGCTGGTTGTCGACCCGCTGGGCCCGCTCGTTCTTGACGGTAGCGCGCTGAATCTCGAACTTCTTCTGGCTCACCGCATCGAGCAGGAAGCCCATCCGATCTGCCTCCAGCCAGAGCACTTTTTCCAGCTGGTTGGCCGGCACAGTCTCGTAGTAGTTGGTGCGATCCTTGTTGGTGGTGCCATTCATGTCACCACCGGCCTCGTTGATGATCCGCATATGCTCCTGATCACCGACGTGTTTCGAGCCCTGGAACATCATGTGCTCGAAGAAGTGGGCGAAACCGGACTTGCCGACCGTCTCGCGGGATGAGCCGACGTGATAGGTCACATCGAGGTGCACCAGCGGATCGGAGCGATCGGGGGCCAGGATCACGGTCAGGCCGTTGTCCAGCTTGTACATTTGGTAGGGGATGGCGAGCTTGCCCTCCTCCTTGCCCTGTTCGGCGATCAGGGTCGGTGCCGCCAGCACCGGCAGGGTGAAACCCAGCAGAATCGTTAAAGGTATGACTTTGTTCACGGTAACCTCGTGAGTGACAAAAACAGGCTAGAAAATGTGACTGGCCAGCAGAAAAACCAGGGCATAACGGAACAATTTGCCGAGCCCGATCAGAATGAGAGAGCGCCAGAAGGAGAGGCGCAGCCAACCGGCCAACAGACAGAGACCATCACCGACCACCGGCGTCCAGGCAAGCAGCAGACACCAGTGACCATGTTGTTTGAGCCAGCCTAAGGCTTTTTGTTCCCCACGGCCTTGAAAATCTTCCGGTTTTTTCTTGAAGGTGGCGAGCCAGCCAAGCCACCAGGTGGTCATGGATCCGAGGGTATTGCCCAGCGTCGCCCACAGCAGCAGGCTCGCCATGCTCCACTCCCCCTTGGCCGCCATGGCCCCCAGCAGCACTTCCGAGCTGCCGGGCAACAGAGTGGCTGAGGTAAAGGCGCTCAAAAAGAGCCACCCCAGCCCCATCTGCATCAACTCATTCATGATGCGCTTCCCCACCACAGAGGCAAGGACGCGAGGCACGCAGCAACAACCACACCATGTGCCATCGCCATCATCCCGCTCATGCAGGATAACCATCGGCGGCGGGAATGCGCAGCAGCAGCTTGCCGCGTACATGGCCACCCTCGATGCGCTGATGAGCCAGCGCCCCTTCGCTCAGGGCAAATTCACCGGCGATGGCAATCTTTACTTCGCCCTGCCGCAGCAGCATCAACATCTGGCTCAACTGCTTCTGGTCGGGGTGCACCAGCATGCCGACCACCTCGATACCGGCAGCCGCGCCGGCATCCTTGATAAGCTGGGCAGTGATGGTGGGCACAGTCACCAGCCGGCCACCCGGCTTGACGCAGGCAAGCGCCGCCTTGCCGCTCTCGCCACCCACCAGATCCAGCACCAGATCGACCTGACCGGCCTCTGCCACCACCTGTGCGGGCCAGTTCGTATCGTGGTAATCCACCATCCAGCGCGCCCCCTGAGCGTGCAGGAAACCATGGTTGTCGGGGCTGGCGGTGGCCACCACCTCGGCGCCATAAGCGCTGGCAAACTGCACCGCCAGATGGCCGACCCCACCGGCACCGGCGAGGATCAAGACCCGCTGACCGCTCTGGAGGCCGCCGTGCTCAAGCAGCCCCTGCCAGGCGGTGAGACCGGCCAGTGGCAGCGCCGCACCCTGCTGCAGGCTCACTCCGTCGAGCTTGACCAGCTCGCCTTCGCTTGCCACCACAGACTCCCCGTAGCCACCGGCAGCGAGGGGAAAACCGACCATGCCGCACACCAGATCCCCCTCAACCAGCGAGGTCACGCCGGGGCCTATCTTCTCCACCACGCCGGAGATGTCATAACCCGGTGTCCAGGGCAGCTTGTCCTTGTTCTGGGCCGCCGCCCAGCCAAGACCGGCGCGGGTTTTGGCATCGATGGGATTGACCCCCGCAAAGCAGATGCGCACCCGCACTTCACCATCGGCTGGCACCTTATCGAGGGAAGGGTTGAGCTTGAGTACCGAGGGGTCACCGAATGCGGTAATCTGTAGTTGCGTCATTGCACAATCCATCCTGTTGATTGATCAAGGGTCAACAGAATAACAGCGAGGACACCATGGCTCGAATGTTTCTTATTCCTCTGTTGCTGGCACTGGGGTGGTGGGCGTTTCTACTCTACTTCCGCATCCCGCTCAAACAGGGGGCCAAGGGGTTTTACTGGATCATCGGCATCGGTGGCGGACTGGCCGCCTTCCTCAGCCTGATGATGGTGCTGACTCACTGAGTGCTATCGCCACTCGATAACGAAAAAGGCCACCGCGTTCCGGTGGCCTTCTCACTATCCGGCTTGCTGCTCCAGCGCCGGATTTAGGTAGTAGTGGCGATTGCTCCCCTGCCCCAGCACCCCTTGCGACAGCAGATGGTGGAACACCCGATCCACCTCCTCCAGCGAGAGTGACAACGCCTGCGCCACCGAGCGCTTGCTGCACTTGAGCTCACCACTCATCAGCGCTCCGCGCACCTGCTCCAGCACTTCGGGGGCGGGCTCGGGGGGCATGATGGGCTCGGGCTGTGCCGCCATCGCCAACGCTTCCTGCGCCTCTCTGCGAGCTTGGTCCTGCTGCCCACGCCACATCCGGCGAAAGCGGTTCTCCTCGCCGATCAGACTGACGAAAAAGGCACCGAACACGTCGAGCAGCACCGAGAGGAAGCAGACCAGCAGGAACTGCACCTGACTGATGCTCATCCCCACCCCGTCCGCCAAACTGCTCATCAGCCCCAGCATGGAGGATTGTTCGTTGACCGGCTTGGCATCGCGCTGCTGGCGCAGCTCATCCTGCTGCAAGCGCAGCTTGGTGTTGGCATGCTGCAACGAGGAGACGCCGCTGGAGATGCGCTCCAGCTCGATATATTTGCGGGCCGCCTCCTCGTTGAGCTGGATCTGCCGCTCGATGCTGGCGATCTGCTCGTCGAAACGGGCAAGCTCCCGCTCGTGGCGCGCCTGCTGGCTCAGTACCGTGTTGGTGGCACTGTTGATGCCACCAATACTGCCGCCGATGGAGATGGCCGCCAGCACGCTGTAAAACAGCAACGACCAGAAAGCGCCACTCAAATCCCGCCGCGCCTTACGCTCGCCGTACTCGTACCAGACGTAAAACTTGCCCAGCTCAAAGATGATGGCCAAGCCGCCGAACAGCCACTTCATCAGCGGGTTGTCATCGATGGAGAGGAACAGCAGCAGGGAGAAGATAATGGAAGCCAGAATGGCCAACCCGGTGAAACTGTATACCGTCGTCAGAGCAAACCACCCCTTGGGGTAGCGCAATGTGGAGGAGTCCTGTGTGGTCATGATGAAGGGGTGTGCTGTGCAGGAAAAGTTGGCTGCCGATTATAGTCTCCAGACTCGCCCAGAGAAGGGCAAATGACTGAATTCCTTCAGATTGGCAATCAGCTGCCCAGAGTGCGACCAAAACGGACAAATCGGCAGCAGAAAAGCGATACAATCCCTCCCTGACTTGATCATGTGGTGAGATGGGGAACAGTTCCGCCCGGGTTCAGCTCCGGTCTGTACACTCATCCACCGTTGCAATTATCCGAGGCCATCATGAACAGTAAGACCACTTTGCTACTCTCCCTTCTTCTGGTTACCGGCAACGCCGCAGCGACCCAGCAATATCAAGAGAGCAGTGGCTCCGAATTCTCCGTCGATGAGCTTAAATTCAATCTGGACTGGGATGACAAGCAGTTCGGCTGGACCCAGAACGACTGCCTCACTCTGGATATCGGGGAGACCTCCTCCGTCGACTGCAAGGCGGTCAAATTCAATCTGGAAGATGAAGAGAATCGCAACCAGCCACCGAAAACCAACCAGGTCCCTGCCAACTCGCAGAGCGACCAGTAACAACAGGAGTACCCTTGCGATGACCCAAGCTAAACACAACCCCGTTATCCGGCGCGGCGCCCTGCTGCTTTCCCTGCTCATGGCGCACGGCATCGCGGTTGCGGCACCGCCAAGCAAAAATAGCGATGGCATCAAGATCTCCGGTGATGACATCAAGATCAATCTCGACTGGGATGACAAAGAGTACGACTGGTGGCAGGACAACTGTCTGGATCTTGGCATTGGCGACAGCCGGATCAAACTCAACTGCGACAAGATGGATGGCAAGTACCGGGATCACTACAACCGCAGCATCCACAGCGGCAATAACCCCGGGCAAGGTCACGACAAACAGAAGGATAAAAACAAGGGTAACGGCAAGAAGAACTGAACTCCCTCTCCTGATGCAGCAGGGGCCTGGCGCCCCTGTGCTGATTGTTTTACCAATAATTCTCCGCACTGATATTGCCCGGCGCCCGCCTCAGATTCTTGGCCAACCCCAGCGCCAGCAAGGTCTGCTGGGTCTCTTTCACCATCTCCGGATTACCGCAGATCAGCACTTGGCTCAGCTCGGGTGAGAACTCCAACCCCACTCTAGCCTGCAACTGACCATTGGCAATCGCCGCCGGGATCCGCCCTGCCATTGCATCGGGCCAAGGCTCGCGGCTGACAAAGGGGACATAGCAAAAACGCTCGCCATATTGCTCGGCAAAGCTGGCGATCAAATCCTGATAGCTCAGCTCTTCGCCTTTACGCACCCCGTGCACCAGCACCAGATTCTCGAAACGGTTGAAGGCCTCGCCATCGGCCAGCATGGAGAGGAAGGGGCCGATGGCAGTGCCGGTCGAGAGCAGCCAGAGATCGCGCCCGGCGGGCACCTCATCCAGCGTCAGAAAGCCGGTCGCCTGGGATTGCACCAGCAGGGTATCGCCTGCTTGCAGCGAGCCGAGCGAGGGAGTCAGCTCACCGCTCGGGATCTCGACCAGATAGAACTCGTGGTATGGCGCAGAGGGGGGATTGACGAAGGAGTAGGCGCGCTGAATGCGGCGATCACCCTGCTCGAGGGCCAGCTTGGTGAATTGGCCTGCCTTGTAGGGGGCCAGCTCGGCCGCTACCCGCAGGGAGAACAGGGTGGGTGTCCATTCGATGCGTTCGATGACGCGGCCTTCTACCCAAGCCATAAGGATCTCCTCCAGTGGAACAGACCTTCACTCTACCCCCGGGCCGGAAAATAAAAAACCCGCGCAAGAGCGCGGGTTTTTTCTGCAAAAGCGAATCGCTATTACAGGGCAACAACCTGGATCTGTACGGTTGCTTTAACGTCAGCGTGCAGCTGAACAGCAACTTCGTAGTCACCGGTGTTACGCAGAACGTTGCCCATGCGGACTTCGCTCTTGGCAACGGCTACGCCGGCAGCAGTGATGGCTTCAGCCACGTCACGGGTACCGATGGAACCGAACAGCTTGCCTTCGTCGCCAGACTTGGAAGCGATAACCACGGTAGCCAGTTCGGCCAGCTTGGCAGCACGCTCTTCAGCAGCAGCTTTGTTGGCAGCCAGTTTGGCTTCCAGCTCAGCGCGACGAGCACCGAAAGCTTCGATGTTGGCTTTGGTGGCCATAACAGCTTTGCCTTGCGGGATCAGGTAGTTACGGGCATAACCAGATTTCACGGAAACTTGGTCACCCAGACCGCCCAGTTTGGCGATTTTGTCGAGCAGGATAACTTGCATTACCTTTCCTCTATAAATTTCGTTGAGTTAGGCTTAAGTGCCGGGCCGATTCTTACTTGTTGTGCAGATCGGTGTACGGCAGCAGAGCCAGGTAACGAGCACGCTTGATGGCGCGTGCCAGCTGACGCTGATACTTGGCGCGGGTACCGGTGATACGGCTCGGTACGATCTTGCCAGATTCAGTGATGTAGTTTTTCAGAGTAACGATATCTTTGTAGTCGATCTCGGTAACGTTCTCGGCGGTGAAGCGGCAGAACTTACGACGACGGAAATAACGTGCCATGGCCTTTATCCTCTAGTCAGTGATCCAGAATTACTCTTCGGAAGCAGCTTCAGTAGCTTCTTCGCGGCGCTCGTCGTCACGACGGGTGAAGCGCTCTTCTTTGGCCTTGGCCATCGGAGAAACTTCAGTCACGGCGTGCTTGGTGCGCATGATCATGTTGCGGATAACGGCATCGTTGAAGCGGAAGTTGGTTTCCAGCTCATCGATAACGGCTTGCTCTGCTTCTACGTTCATCAGAACGTAGTGGGCTTTGTGCAGTTTGTCGATCGGGTAAGCCAGCTGACGACGGCCCCAATCTTCCAGGCGATGAATGGTACCACCGGAGGTGGTGATGGCGCCGGTGTAACGCTCGATCATGCCGGGAACTTGCTCGCTCTGGTCCGGATGAACCATGAAGACGATTTCGTAATGACGCATTTTAGCTCCTTACGGATTAATTCAGCCTCCGCCCAGGTGCAGCCAGACCTCGGAGGCAAGGAACATAAAGGTGTTTAGTCGCTGCTTTTCTAGGGCGGCGTATTGTACGAAATCACATCCCTCACTGCAACTGACTGCCTTAAATGTTTTTCCCGATGGAAACCATCAAAAACAACAATTGATAACAATTATCATTTAGATCTATTCTCTCTCCATATCCTTATGGAGGGTGATGCCATGCAACCCGCACTGACGACTACGATTCCAGCCCGCAAATTCAAACTGACCCTGCTCGGGCCTGCCTTTATCGCCGCCATCGGCTATATCGACCCGGGCAACTTCGCCACCAATATTCAGGCGGGCTCTACCTTTGGCTACCAGTTGCTCTGGGTAGTGGTATGGGCCAACTTGATGGCCATGCTGGTGCAAACCCTCTCGGCCAAACTCGGTATCGTCACCGGCAAGAATCTAGCGGAGCACATCCGCGACCGACTGCCGAAACCGGCGGTCTGGGCCTACTGGGTGCAGGCAGAGATCATCGCCATGGCCACCGATCTCGCCGAATTTATCGGCGCCGCCGTCGGCTTCAAGCTGCTGCTTGGCGTGACCTTGCTTGAAGGGGCCTGCATCACCGCCGTGGTGACCTGGGGGATCCTGATGCTGCAATCCCGCGGCCAGAAACCGCTGGAGTTCGTGGTGGGCGGCCTGCTGCTGTTCGTGGCGGCGGCCTACATCGTCGAGCTGGTGTTCTCCCGCCCCCATCTGCCTAGCCTGCTGGAGGGCGCCCTCTTCCCCGGCCTGCCCAACAGTGACGCCGTCTATCTGGCGGCCGGCGTGCTCGGCGCCACCGTGATGCCCCACGTTATCTACCTGCACTCGGCACTGACCCAGCACACCCAGGATCAGGGCTCGGTCCCCCAGCGGCTGCACACCACCCGGGTCGATGTGGCGATTGCCATGACCATCGCCGGCTTCGTCAATCTGGCCATGATGGCCATGGCGGCGGCCGCCTTCCACAGCTCCGGCAACCAGCAAGTAGCCGAGCTGGAGTCGGCCTACCAGACCCTCACCCCGCTGCTGGGTCAGGCGGCCGCGACTCTGTTCGGCCTCTCGCTGGTCGCCTCCGGCATCAGCTCTACCGTGGTGGGCACGCTGGCCGGCCAAGTGGTGATGCAGGGCTTCGTGCGCTTCACCATCCCGCTCTGGCTGCGCCGCGCCATCACCATGGCCCCTGCCTTCGTGGTAATCGCCATGGGCCTCAACACCACCGAGATCCTGGTGCTGAGCCAGGTGGTGCTGAGCTTCGGCATCGCGCTGGCGCTCATCCCGCTGCTGATATTGACCGGCGATCGCGCCCTGATGGGGGAGTATCGCAACCACCCGGTGACCCAGGCGGTCGGCCGCCTCATCGTCGCCCTGGTGATCGGGCTCAACGCCTACCTGCTGGTCGCCATGATCTAGCGAACCGTCAAACCGAGAAGAGGGGCTCATTAACTCTGGTTAATGAGCCTCTTCGCACTTTGGCGTATGCTGCCGCTTTCTTTTCTCATTTATCGTTGCGGGAGCCTTGCCATGGAACATACCCGAGTCAGCTTCGTGCTGGGCCATCATCAGGAGCAAGCCAGCGTGGTCTGCTGTCAGCGTGGCGACACCACACTGCTGGTTACCGACCTCACCCCCTTTCATCCCCAGAGCCACCTCTGGCCCGATCAGCCGGGGGATGTGGGCCATGCTCGCTGGGAAGGGGGCGAAGCCGCCATTGGCCCTTGCCGGATGGGGGCCATCAGCCCGGATGGCGAGCTGTTTGTCGATACTGCGATTCCGGTCAAACGGGGCGCAGAGGGGTGGAGTTTCGTGGTGGTCCATCCACTGACCGGAGACCACGCACTAGCCGTTGGCAACCAGGTCGAATTGCAAGTAGATAGGGCTGCCCGCCACGCGTTGAGTCTGGGCCATAGTGGCTGCCATCTGGCGGCGTTGGCGCTCAATCGAGTACTGACTCCCTACTGGCGCAAGGAGGTAAGCGAGCGCGATGCACAGGACCAGCCCGACTTCGATCGTCTTGCTATTCAAAGCTCGCGGGTCGAGCCTTGCGGATCGCGGGAGCAGTACCGGATCGGCAAGAGCCTGCGCAAGAAAGGAGTCAACAGCGAGGCACTGCTGGCAGAGCTGGCGCAGATTGAAGTGCAGGTCAACCGCCAGCTGGCCGACTGGGTAGCAAGCGGAGCTGACATTCGCCGAAGCCGGGCCGGCGAGGCGATCATCGACTCCCGTTACTGGCACTGCTCGCTGGAAGGCCAGGAGGTCACCATCCCCTGTGGCGGCACCCATGTTGCCTCGCTCGCCGAGTTGGGAGAGGTCAAGGTAGAGCTCACTCAAGTGGAAGAGGGCTTTGCCATGCTGACCCGGGTCACGCCAACCGGCGCCTGAGTCGCAGACTTGACCACTCAGGGCTAACGCCCAAGTTGGCAATAGAGACGTATCGCAAATGAGGGGGCATCATCATGCCCCTCAACGCCCGTCATGACGGGCCGATGCTTCTCTTTTAACCACTCCCTGATTAGAATGCGCCTCCCACAGGAGGCACATCCCCATGAGTAGTACCCAACTACGCACCACCCCCGATCGACTTCGTTATCTGGTTCTCTACGAAGGCATCGGGCTGGCACTGGTCGCACCGCTGATCAGCCAGCTGTTCGGTCAGGGCGTCGCCGAGGTCGGTTCACTGGCCATCTTCTTCTCCATCGTCGCCACCGCCTGGACCTACGGCTGGAACCTGTTGTTCGACAAGGGGTTGCTCAAACTTTGCGGACGCACTAACAAGCGACCACTGGACCGCTTCCTGCACGCGTTTGGCTATGAGGCGAGCTTTATGATGCTCTCCCTCCCCTGCGTCATGTTCTGGCTCGATTTGGGAGTGTGGGACGCCCTGATGCTGGATCTCGGCTTCGTCGCCTTCTACCTCGTCTACATCATGGTCTTTACCTGGGCCTATGAGCGGATCTGGCCGCTGCCATCCAACCCGCAAACGGCATAAGGCCTCAGCCGCAACGAGGCCGACAAAAGGAAAAGTCAGGAAGGATGGGAGAATCCCATAAAAACAATGCCAGTCAGCAAGCTGACTGGCATTGGACAAAACAGACTTTCGGACTTACTTGACGGCGTCTTTCAGAGCCTTGCCAGCCACGAATGAAGGCACGTTGGCAGCAGCAATCTGGATCTCTTTACCAGTTTGCGGGTTACGACCGGTGCGGCCTGCGCGGTGGGTGACCTTGAAGGTGCCAAAACCGACCAGTTGCACAGCATCGCCTTCTTTCAAGCTCTGGGTAATACCATTGATGATCTCTTCCAGAGCCACTTTGGCCTGAGCTTTGCTCAGATCTGCTTTGGCGGCAATCGCATCGACAAGTTGAGCTTTGTTCATAACATTTCCTTTATGATCGGGCATTTAGCGCTGGGTCACTCTATGCAAAAAAAAACGCACAGGCAAAGCCTTTATCGAGCCGAACGCGTCAAACGCTGGGGTTTTCATCAAGATCTGCGGAAATAGTCACATTCCACACGCGAAAAACCGTGAGCAGGCCTGAAACCTGCTAGCACGCAGACACAATCCGCTGACTATTTCTTCGCCACTTAACATTATCCCCCCATGGCTATTGACGCTTGCCCAGATTTTCCCTAGTTATAGGTTGTGTCACTGCTCAAACGGCTCGGAATACCGAACAATCGGCCAGCCTTTGCCCCACGGAGGGATAGGGATTATGTTGACGAAACTGGAACAGACCAAGCAGGCGCTGGCAGGCAAGCATAAAGCTATCGACGACTGGCTGGATGCAAGGCAAGCGTTGCTGGTTGGATACATGCAGCTGGCAGGCCTTACTCCGGCGCGGACCAAGCAACGCAGCCTGCCCAAAACAGAAGAGCTGCATCAGTTTTGCGACCGCCTAGTCGACTATGTCAGCGCGGGCCATTTCGAGATCTACCACCACGTCGTCACCGCCTTCGAGCAAGCCAGCGGCGAAACACTGGAGCTGGCCAAGCGCATTTATCCCCATATTCGTGCCACTACCGAGTTTGCCCTCGAATTCAACGACAAATACAGTGATGCCGACGAGGCCCAACTGCTACTGCTCGATGATGACCTCAACGAATTGGGTCCGGTACTGGAGGATCGCTTCAAACAGGAAGATCGTCTGGTCAAGGCACTCCATGTGGTGGAGTTCCTCAGTGCCCAGCAAGCCTGATTGCTATTTTCGGAGCAAGTTCAAGATACTGGCAGCCAAGGTGCATTACACTCAGAGCAATGATTCCCTGTGTCCAGCTGATTCCAAACTAGGAGATGAGCATGTCTGAGCGCCGCCGTTTTGCACGGATCCTCTATTTGACCACGGCCGAACTCACCCAGGGGGAGCACAAGTGGCAGACTCAGCTTGTCGACATATCCCTGCAGGGCGCCCTGTTAATCCGACCGGATGATTGGGAGAGCCGTGACAACAAGGAGTACCAGCTCAGTTTTGTCCTGGGTGGCAGCGACATCGAGATCAAGATGCAGGTCGAGCTAACCCATGAAGCCAGCAAGAAGCTGGGGTTCTACTGCCACCACATCGACATCGACAGTGCCACCCACCTCAAGCGGATGATAGAGCTCAACGTAGGTGACGAAGAGCTGCTGCATCGGGAGCTGGAACAGCTGTTGAACGAGCATCAGGAGCACAACCAGTCGTAACGACGCCCGGCCAGACATGGTGCTCTTTTCTGTTCATTCAGCCTCTATTGCTACGGTTATAACGCCTCGAGCGCCTCTGATAGCTTCT
Source organism: Aeromonas sp. 602658 (assembly GCF_049173005.1). Lineage (NCBI taxonomy): Bacteria > Pseudomonadati > Pseudomonadota > Gammaproteobacteria > Aeromonadales > Aeromonadaceae > Aeromonas > Aeromonas sp. 602658. The sequence goes on from NZ_JAAKRF010000005.1 coordinate 15,238, forward strand.
TGACCGGCACCACTTCCATCCCCTCGATAGGATGCTTGGGGGCATTGGCGTGCGGCACGATGGCACGACGAAAACCGTGTTTGGCTGCTTCCTGCAGCCGCTCCTGACCAGAGGGGACAGGACGGATCTCCCCTGAGAGCCCCACTTCGCCAAACACCACCAGATCCTTGGGCAGCGCCTGATCCCGGAAACTGGAGACCATCGCCAGTAGCAGCGCCAGATCCGCACTGGTCTCCTCGACCTTGACCCCGCCAACCACGTTTATGAAGACATCCTGATCCGCCATCTGCAGCCCACCGTGACGGTGCAGCACCGCCAGCAACATGGCGAGCCGGTTGTGATCCATCCCCACCGCTACCCGACGCGGGTTAGAGAGCTGGGAGTAATCCACCAGCGCCTGCAACTCCACCAGCAGCGGCCGGGTGCCCTCCCAGATCACCATGACGATGGAACCGGGCGCCTGCTCCTGCCCCCGACTGAGGAAGATGGCGGAGGGATTGCTCACCTCGCGCATCCCCTGTTCAGTCATGGCAAAGACCCCCAGCTCGTTGACCGCCCCGAAGCGGTTCTTGTGAGAGCGCAGAGTCCGAAAACGGGAGTCATGGCCACCGTCAAGCAGCACAGAGCAGTCGATGCAGTGTTCCAGCACCTTGGGGCCAGCCAGACTGCCATCCTTGGTCACATGACCCACCATGAAGATGGCCACATGGTTCTGCTTGGCGTAACGGGTCAGTAACGCTGCTGCCTCACGCACCTGTGAGACCGAACCGGGAGAAGATTGGACATCCGCCACATGCATCACCTGAATGGAGTCGATCACCATGATCTGCGGCTGCTCCTGCTGGGCAATCAGGCAGATCTGCTCAACGCTGGTCTCGGAGAGCATCCGTAGCTTGTCGGTAGGCAAACCAAGGCGGTTGGCCCGCATTGCCACCTGCTGGAGCGACTCCTCACCGGTGACATAGAGAGTTTTCATCCGCTCTGCCAGACCACACATGGTCTGCAGCAGCAGGGTCGATTTACCCGCCCCCGGGTTACCACCGATCAGAATCGCCGAGCCGGGCACCACACCGCCACCAAGCACCCGATCCAACTCCTTGAAACCGGAAGTAAAACGGGGGATTTCGGTGGTGGCGATCTCTGCCAGTGTCTGTACCTGACTGCCGACCGCGCCGGCATAACCGGTGTAACGGGCACTCTTGCCTGCGGGAGTGACGGAGCCAAGGCGTACCTCGGTGATGGTATTCCACTCCTTGCACTCGCTGCATTGACCTTGCCAGCGTGTGAAGTCGGCACCACATTCGGAACAAACATAAGCAGTTTTATTTTTAGCCATTGATAACTCGGGGACAGGATGAATTCCTGCTTGATATACTTGTTTGCGACCGACAGATCAAACCCAGAATCGGAAAAGTGACTTTCCGTGGCAGGAACACATGGATTCAGTACACCAACAACATCTGATTGAACAACTTGTACCCCTGCTGCGGGAGAAAGATTTCGAAGAGATCTTCAACCGTCTGACCCAGGACGAAAACAGTAACGGCCGTTTTCTGATCAAGATGGAGCTCAATCGCAAATGCTCCCCTTGCCGCAGGATTATCGACATGCGCGATGAACTGGAGGACGAGTGCCTGGTGCACGAGTTCGACGGTATCACCCACTTTATGCCGGCCGAGGCCATCGGACTGTTTCAGTCCCAGTGCTATCTCTACCGTGACGCCTATACCCTTGGCGTTTACGAAGCGCTGCAACAATGGCAAAAGAACCATCACCACGCCCGGGTGGATGGCCTGCTGCAACCCCCTGTCAGCCCCTTCCGGCAATACGACGTCAACACCATCGTCTTTGCCAGTTACTACGGGCGACGACAAGAGCGGATGCACTTCAGCTCGCCATTGCTCATCAAACTTCATGACGGGGAGAAGTTGTTCGCCAAAAGTTCCGATCTTTCCCTCGGCGGCATGAGAGTCTCGGTCCCCTATTTGCCCAATTACCAGACCGGCGCTCAGGTCGAGGTCTTCTTTACCGGGCTGGAGCGGGATCACCCCAATCCGGTGCTGCATCAGCCGGTCGGTTACCAGATCCTCGGTGAAGAGAGCAAGGAAGGGAAGTATTGGCTGAGGCTGGTACGCTCCGGTGAGCAGCCCGCCTTCGATGCCTTCCTCAGCGACTTTATCGAAGCCAACAAGATCCGCTATCGGGTCAGCGTCGACTATCTGCTCTCCGCCGCCATCATCAAGGGATATGAGCAGTTCTACCTGCCACGGATGACCGGCATGCCGCTTTTCTTCAGCACAGGAGACAGTCCCTCACTCGAGATAGCACTGCGCACCGAGAACAACCAGCACCTGCTGGAGTATTGGCGCGACGAGAAAAACCGCGATGCCCTCGCGGGACTCTTCTCAGCAAAACGGATGAAACGCCTCTGCCCTGCACCCGGCACCACGACCGAAACCCTCATCTACTGCTTTACCCACACGGTACGCAGCCATATCTATTTCTTCTCTGCCACTGCTGAAGAGCTGCGCCAGAGTGGCCTCACCGCCCTCTTCTTCCAGGTGGGCTCCCGGCGTCCCAGCTGGCGTGTCTACAAGTTTTCACTGGAGGCGTGTGAATCACTGGAGGCAGATGTAGGGCAGTTGCAGGGGGTCGAAAATTCGCAACTGCAGGATATTCTGTTACTCGAACGTCTCAAACTGATTGGGTATTGCGGCCTGCTGCAAGAGATCAGTCTGGAGTCCCAACGGGAGGAGTTCCGCCCGGAGGGCGAGCTGGGCAATAATGCCAATGAATTGCAACGTTTTGGTCACGAGCTGGGCGTTGCCCCCTTCGAGATTGAATCCCTGCACTATGTCCAGCTGCGCAAGGAGCTGCGCTATATCCACAAAACAGCCGTTGCCATCCATCACAACGGCAAGTCATGGCTTGGCTGGACCCGAGATATTTCTGCCCATGGCCTGCAGGTCGAGCTGGAAGAGGCGTTTGCCGGTGATAAAAACGATGTGGTGACCATCGCCCTGCCCCGTCTGCAGGAGTTATCCAAGAGCATGGATCTGCAGCATCTCTCCTACCGGCTGGTTAGTCTCAACATGACTCGCACCGTGCTGCACCTCTGTATCGACGGGGATTCCGATCGTCATACAGGTCGTCAGTTCTTCAGCCTGCTGATCGAGAGCAACCAGAACAAGCTCAAGGCGGCGCAGGAGCAGCGCCGTTATCGCGGACTGGCGCGAGCCCTGCGCAATATTTACACCCACCACCTGTTCAACTCACCGGTCTATATCAACAAACTGAAGGGTGCCCCCAAGCCAGCCGCCATCGGCAAGTCACTCACTCCGCGCAGCCTGCAACGACTGTTAACCGCCTGTGCCGAGCAACCTGAGCAGGAGAATCTCTATCCGCTGTTTCAGGGGGAGCTGTTCAAGGAGCTGCTGATGAATCCGTTGCGCGCCATCGAGCGGGAGGACAAACCGCGGGAAGATGAGGTCTATATTGCCAGCATCCAGACCAAGGCGGGCCTCCCCATCTTCACCAGCCGCCTCGCCAGCAGCTTTAGCAACCTCAAAGATAAACGCCAGTTCATCGAGCTGGCACTGCAGCAGGGAGAATTCTACTCGGTGCTGGTCGGCATCTCCCGCACCGGACGCCCCGACACCAACTTCATTGCCAATGAGCTGGACTACATCGCCAAGTTCGCCATTCACAAGGCAAAGCGGCTGGAAGAGGAGTTGTGGAGTGTCGTGGGGGTTGGCGAGCTGACCGACACCACCCAGGCGACCCTGTTCCGGCTCGGCATCACGCAGCCGCCCCGCTGATCCCATCGACACGGGCGCACTATGTGCCCTGTTTTTTGTCATGCTGCCTGCGGATTGAGCAGCCATTCCAGGATCCGGGGAAAGTGATCCTCCTGCGCCTGCGGGGCGGTCAGCATATTGATGTGGTCATAGTCAAGCCGGTTGCCATTATCACGCCCCAGGCGGGTGTGACGAGCAGCCGAGCCTATCTCGTCGCTGAAACGGCGCACATCGGTCGGATGGCCCAATACCTTGTCGGCCTTGGCCGAGATCATCCAGAGTGGCGGCCAGTTGACCCGTGCCGCCCCCTCGTCATAGGCAAAACCGTCGTGAGGATCCCGCCAGGGGCCACACTTGACCCAGGGGATGGTCTCCTGCAGATAGCGCAGCGGCTCGTCGTCAGCACCTATCTTCAGAGTGCGAGCAGCCAGAAAACCGCGGCGGCGAGCCAGCCAGGGGGCCAGCCGATTCCAGATCAGATCCACCTTCAGCCAGCGCTCGGGATTGTGCACCGACACGCCCCGTTTGGTACCAAAAAACAGCAGACTGGCCACCTGCTCCGCCAGCTCGGGAAAGCGCACCAGGGTCGAGGCCATGATGACGCCACCCCAGGAGTGGGCCACCCAGTGCACCTTGAAGCCATGATGGTGCTCGGCAATCCAGCGATGCAGGGCGGGCAAGTCCTCGGTGATTAGCTCGTGCTGGCCGTGCTCCGCCTGCTCGGCGATGGCCGGAGTGCTGAGCCCCCGTCCCCGCAAATCAGCCACATAGACCTGATAGCCGTGGCGGGCCAAAAAACAGGCCAGCCCCTTGCCCGATTCGGTGTAAAAGATGCGGCCGTTCTCGATGGCGCCGTGCACCATCAGGATCGGCTCGCCATGCACGGCGACCCGGGGTTTGATGTGGCGAACATGCAGTTGATGGGCGCCACAGGGGATAAACAGAGACTGCTGCAACAATTCCATTTTTATTGGTTTCCTCCTTGAAACACAGTCAGCGCTTGTCCCAGCGTTGTTCGCTGCAGGCCCGCGCCGCCAGCAGGCAGATCACCCCCTCCAGATCGTGATGATTGAGGGTGGCCGCAGCCTGCGCCCGCACCAGCGGCTTGGCATGAATAGCAATCCCAAGACCTGCCACGCCCATCATCTTGAGATCGTTGGCACCATCGCCGATGGCCACGGTCTGGGCGGCAGCAATGCCGTACTCCTGAGCAAGCTGCTGTAACACCTCGGCCTTGACGCTGGCATCAACGATGCGCCCGCTCACCTTGCCAGTCAGCTGACCCCCTTCCACCGCCAGCTCGTTGGCGAAGATGGCATCGAGCCCCAGCGCCTGCTGCAACTCGCCGGCAAAACGGGTAAAACCGCCGGAGGCGATGGCCACCTTCCAGCCAGCCTCTTTGAGGGTATCGACCATCAGTTGCAAGCCGGGCATCCACGGCATGTTGGCGGCCACCTCGTCGAGAATGGTGACCGGCGCTCCAGCCAGCAGGGCCACCCGGTTACGCAGACTGTCGGAGAACTCCAGTTTGCCCTGCATGGCAGCAGCTGTTACCGCCGCCACCTGATCGCCGACCCCCGCCAGCCGCGCGATCTCGTCGATGCACTCGATACGGATCGCGGTGGAATCCATGTCCATCACCAACAGGCCGGGTTCGCTCAGGGTGGGTAGTGCCGGCAGGTGGCAGAGATCGATCTCCCACTCACCGCTCTTGAGCTCGGCCACCAACTCGGAAGAGAAGCGATCGCAGCCAAGCAGCAGCAGCGGCACCTCCGTCACCTCGGTGGGAGGATAGAGGGTGGCCACCAGCCCCTGCGCAGCCAACAGTGGTGACAGATGCGTCAGATGGGAGGCGCCCAGCCCCTTGCCAAACAGTACCAACCAGCCGCCCGCCTGCGGGGTCTCTGTCGGTTGCAACGCATCGGCGTTGAGCTGCCAACAGGGTGAGCCGGATAACAACGCAGGCCAATCGGATAACAGAGGGGGGAGCCGGGACAACAACATAAGAGATACGCCTTCCTTGGTGATCAGGGGGTTAACAATGCTGACCCAGAGTAGCGTATTGCTTTTTGCGCAGGCAAGCGCCAAGATCCGGCACTCCTTGTCAGCATGAGGTCTCGCGCTTGCAGCGTCATCTTCCCATCAAACGTGTGCTCAGTCTGGTAGCCGGCCTGCTGCTCGGCTGCTGGGTACTGGTTGTTCTCCTTCATATGCAGGGAGAGAGCCAGGCTGCGCTGCACACCGAAGCACGCAACCGCGCCCAGGCACTGGTCGCCTATGCTGCCCGCGACATGAAGCGCTGGCTCAAGGAGGAGAACAGCAGTGAGCTGGAACGGCTGGCCCGGGATCTGGCGACCGAGCCGGAGATCCTCGATGTCACACTCTATGATGGACGCGGCATTCCCCTCGCCCAGTCGGAACAGGCCGTACCGCTGGAGAGCCTGCTACCCATCGGTGACAATAACAAATCGCTGCCGGAACAAGGCAAGGGGCGGATCCAGTTCGTACATGAGGTCCTGGATGGCGATCAGACACTGGGCTACCTGCGCATCACCCTGGAAGAGCAGCAGATGCTGGCGGACAAGGACACCAGACTCAAAACGATTCAGGAGAAACAGCGGCTGATATTGCTGATTGCGCTGCTGGCAGGTCTGCTTATCTCCTATGGCATTCGTCGCAACTATATGCGAGTGCGCAAGCACAAAAAACGAAGTCCTCCACCCTCCCCGCCGCCAACCAACAATGATGCGGCGCAGTAAACGGATAAAGAAACGGCGACCAGAGGTCGCCGTTTTTGCATGGTTCCAGAGGCTGCGGGATTAGTTGTCGCCCAACAGGACGGAATCCAGCGCGATTTCGATCATATCGTTGAAGGTCAGCTGACGCTCTTCAGAGGTGGTCTGCTCACCGGTACGGATATGGTCGGAGACGGTGCAGATGGTCAGCGCCTTGGCACCGTACTCTGCGGCCACGCCGTAGATACCGGCGGCTTCCATCTCGACACCCAGGATGCCGTATTTTTCCATGACGTCGAACATGGAGGGGTCCGGGGTGTAGAACAGGTCGGCGGAGAAGATGTTACCGACGCGCACGGCAACGCCCTTGTTCTTGGCGGCCTGCACGGCATTGGCAACCAGGTCGAAGTCGGCGATGGCAGCGAAATCGTGATCCTTGAAGCGCAGACGGTTTACTTTGGAATCGGTGCAGGCACCCATACCGATCACCACGTCACGCAGTTTCACGTCTTCACGCACGGCGCCACAGGAGCCCACACGGATCAGGGTCTTCACACCGTAATCGGTGATCAGCTCTTTTGCGTAGATGGAGCAGGAGGGGATACCCATACCGTGGCCCATTACAGAGATACGACGGCCCTTGTAGGTACCAGTAAAGCCGAACATGTTGCGCACGTCGCAGATTTGCTCGACGTTCTCCAGGAAAGTTTCAGCGATGTACTTGGCGCGCAGGGGATCGCCCGGCATCAGCACGGTATCAGCAAAGGCGCCATCTTTCGCATTGATATGAGGAGTTGCCATTCTCTTGATTCCTTCACACTAGGTTGAGTTTTATTGTTTTATAAATTGCCCGCCGCCGAAGTGGCGGGCGGGTAAATTACAGGAAGCTGGTACCGTACGCCAGTTTCGGCAGACCGTGGTAAGCAGCGATGCTCTGGCCGATATCGGCAAAGGTCTCGCGACGACCAACGGAGCCGGCCTTGACCGGCTTGCCGAAGAACAGCACAGGAATGTATTCGCGGGTGTGGTCGGTACCACCCCAGGTCGGGTCGCAGCCGTGGTCGGCAGTCAGCACCACCACGTCGCCATCTTGCAGCAGCTCAAACAGCTCCGGCAGGCGGGAATCGAAATACTCCAGCGCACCGGCATAACCGGCAACATCACGGCGGTGGCCGTAGGAGGAGTCGAAGTCCACAAAGTTGGTGAAGACGATGGTGTTGTCACCGGCCGCTTTCACCTCTTCCAGCGTGCGATCCCACAACTCGGTCAGACCGGTCCCTTTCACCTGCTTGGTGATGCCCTGTTGGGCATAGATGTCGGCAATCTTGCCGATGGAGACCACCTGACCGCCCGCATCTTTCATGTAATCCAGCACGGTCGGCGCCGGCGGCAGCACTGAGTAGTCGTGACGGTTGCCGGTGCGCTTGAAGTTGCCCTTGCCAGTACCCACGAACGGACGCGCAATCACGCGGCCGATGTTGTAGGGCTCCAGCAGCTCGCGCACGATGTGGCACAGCTCATAGAGCTTCTCGAGGCCGTAGGTCTCTTCGTGGCAGGCAATCTGGAATACGGAGTCGGCAGAGGTGTAGAGGATCGGCTTGCCGGTCTTCATGTGCTCTTCGCCCAGATCGTCCAGCACCTGGGTACCGGAAGCGTGGCAGTTACCGAGATAGCCCGGCAGACCAGCCTTCTCGACGATGGCGTCCAGCAGCTCCTGCGGGAAGCTGTTGTGGTGATCCTTGAAGTAGCCCCACTCGAACAGCACGGGCACACCGGCGATCTCCCAGTGACCGGACGGGGTGTCCTTGCCGGAGGAGAGCTCCTGCGCAAAGCCGTAGGCACCGACCACCTCGATATCTTTCTTCAGCCCTTCCGGGAAGTAGCCGGAAGCCTGCTCGCAAGCGTGGCCCAGACCCAGCTTGTTGAGGTTGGGTAGATTGAGGGCACCACGGCCTTCAATTTCACCTGCCGCACACGCCTTGGCGATATGGCCAAGGGTGTTGGCGCCCACATCTCCGAACTTGTCGGCATCGGCAGCAGCGCCAATACCGAAAGAGTCCATCATCAGAATAAAGGTACGTTTCATGGGTCTTCCCCTTGTTACAAATCGGCCAGGGTGATACGGCGGTACACTTCAGGCAGTGCTTCCGGCCGCTCGCCACCAATCCGGACAGCCGCCTGCACCATGCTGGCAGCCTGAGCATATTGCTCTTCAGTCTGAGCGTGGATCATCGCGATCGGCTTGTCAGCATCAACACTTTGACCCAGGCGGATAAAGTCGGTCAGACCGACCGCATAATCAAGTTTGTCACCGGCAGCGCGGCGACCACCGCCCATCGCCACCACGGCCAGACCCAGCTCGCGTGTATCCATGGCGGTCACGAAACCGCTGTTGGCCGCGAAGACCGGGCGCACGATGGCAGCCTTGGGCAGGTAAGCGTCATAACGCTCCATAAAATCGGCCGGGCCACCGAGACCAGTCACCATGCGACCGAAGATCTCGGCTGCCTTGCCGTTATCCAGCACCGCCTGCAGCTTGGTGCGGGCATCGCGCTCGTCGCTGGCAAGACCGGCGGAGATCAGCATCTCGGCGCACAGCGCCATGGTCACTTCGTGGATCCGCGGGTTGCGGTATTCACCTGTCAGGTAACGCACCGCTTCACGTACTTCCACCGCGTTACCGGCGCTGGAGGCCAGCACCTGGTTCATATCGGTCAAGAGCGCAGAGGTGCGGCAACCGGCACCGTTGGCCACGGCCACAATGCTCTTGGCCAGCTCTTCGGAGGCTTCGAAGGTTGGCATAAAGGCGCCGGAGCCCACTTTCACATCCATCACCAGCGCTTCGAGCCCGGAGGCGAGCTTCTTGGAGAGGATGGAGCCGGTGATCATGGCGATGGATTCGACGGTTGCAGTAATGTCACGTACTGCATAGATACGCTTGTCAGCGGGGGCCAGATCGCCGGTCTGGCCGATGATGGCGACACCCGCCTCTTTCACCACTTTCAGGAAACGGTCGTTGTCGACCGAGGTCTGGTAGCCGGGAATGGCATCCAGCTTGTCGAGGGTACCGCCGGTATGGCCCAGACCACGACCGGAGATCATCGGCACGAAACCGCCACAGGCAGCGACCATCGGGCCAAGCATCAGAGAGACCACATCACCCACACCGCCGGTGGAGTGTTTGTCGACAATCGGGCCACCCAGATTGAGGTGATCCCAGGTTAGCACCATGCCGGAGTCGCGCATGGCGCAGGTCAGGGCGACCCGCTCATCCATGGTCATGTCTTTGAAGTAGACCGCCATCGCCAGTGCAGCGATCTGCCCCTCGCCGATGGTGTTATTGGTAATGCCCTGGACGAAGAATTGAATTTCTTGGGTACTGAGCGCTTCACCGTTGCGCTTCTTGCGAATAATTTCTTGAGGCAAAAACATCTTTCATTCCCTCCGCCATTGCTGGCGTTACACAAGCCTGAATCCTTGCCCGCACACCGCATGGTGGGGGCTAACAGGGCGGACAGCAGTCCGCCCTCTCATCAACCTATTAGTAACCGCTGGTGTTGGCCGGCTTGTCGCCATGCCCCAGAGTGGCCAGCAGACTGGCCAGCAGGCTGGATGCACCAAAGCGGAAGGTACGGGCAGATACCCAGTCGTTGCCGAGGATCTCTTCGGCCATGGCCAGATACTGACCGGCAACGGCGGCATCTTTCACGCCACCGGCAGGCTTGAAGCCGACTTTCGGATTCTTGGCCTTGATCACTTCCATCATGATGCGTGCCGCTTCTGGGGTCGCATTGACCGGCACCTTGCCGGTGGAGGTCTTGATGAAGTCGGCACCGGCATCGATACAGATTTCGGAAGCGCGACGGATCAGCGCCTCTTCTTTCAGCTCGCCGGTTTCGATGATCACTTTCAGCAGCACGTTGGCACCGCAGGCCTCTTTACAGGCTTTGACCAGATCAAAACCGATCTGTTCATTACCAGCCATGAAGGCGCGGTACGGGAACACTACGTCCACTTCGTCGGCACCGTAGGCGACCGCGGCACGGGTCTCGGCCACGGCGATCTCGATGTCGTCGTTGCCGTGCGGGAAGTTGGTCACGGTCGCAATGCGTACGTCGGCAGCGCCGATCTCACGCAGGGTCTTGCGAGCGATAGGGATAAAACGGGGGTAGATGCAGACGGCGGCGGTCAGGCCAGCCGGTGACTTGGCCTTATGGCACAGGTCGATCACCTTCTGATCGGTGTCGTCATCGTTCAGGGTGGTCAGGTCCATCAGGTTCAGAGCGCGCTGAGCGGCCACTTTCAGATCAGTCATTCTGTTCTCCAAAGTCTCGATTTAATCCAGATAACCGGGCACCACCATACCATCCAGCGATGGATGCACAGGCAGTAATCCCCAGCTATACGGGAATGGAATTACAGTGCGAAGGCACCGGCACTATCGGGATGCTATTCAAAACACCCTGCAGGCACTGCGACTGTAAATAAGGCAAGAGCCCTGTCACTTTCTTACAAAAGTGCGGACTTGGTTCCATGAAGACTTGAGAAAGGCCGACAACATCTGACCCGACTTCCCAATCAATTCCATTTGACCGCCAACACCCGATTTCATCGAGTATTAGTCATTGCCAGCACCCTGCTGGCAACGCCTATTTCAGCCGAGATACCCCCTGTTTGCAAGCCGGATTTGCCAATTTCAGAGGTACCTCACATCTGGCAAATCCAGGTCTAAAAAAGCCTTATGAAAAGAAACGAGTCAGGATCCAGGAGTAGGCCAATCCCCCCAAATAGACCCCGACGATCCCCATTACCCCGGACAAAACGGGAGGCGCAGGGATCGGCAATTTGAGGAAAGAAAACAACAAACCAACTATAAAGCCGGCCACCATCGCCAGTAGCACTTCATTCATATAACCTCCGATTTGACTCATTTTATTATTAGTTTAGATAGGAAAACGGTTGTCACCGCTCCATACGCGAACGCCACGGCAGATGCCGTGGCGTTCGTGTTTATACCCTGTCAGTCAGGCGGCGATTACATGCCGGACAGTGCCAGGAAGAAGCCTGCGATAGTGGCAGACATCAGGTTGGACAGAGAGCCAGCCAATACGGCTTTCAGGCCAAAGCGTGCAATGGTGCCGCGGCGGTTCGGCGCCATGGACCCCAGACCACCCAGCAGGATGGCAACAGAGGAGAGGTTGGCAAAACCACACAGCGCGAAGGAGATGATCGCCTTGGTGTGATCGGACATGGCCACACCGTTGATCAGCACTTCGTCTTTCAGGTACGGAGCGAAGTTCAGGTAAGCCACGAACTCGTTCACTACCAGCTTCTGACCGATGAAGGAACCGGCAACCACTGCTTCATTCCAGGGCACACCGATCAGGAAGGCCAGCGGGGAGAAGATCCAGCCCAGCAGCAGTTCCAGAGAGAGTTGCGGATAACCGAACCAGCCACCCACACCGGAGAAGATGCCGTTGATCATGGCAATCAGACCGATGAAGGCCAGCAGCATGGCGCCGACGTTCAGGGCCAGTTGCATACCGGCAGAGGCGCCAGCAGCAGCAGCGTCAATGACGTTGGCAGGCTTGTCATCCAGCTCGGCATCGGCAGAGCTTTCGTCGTAGTTCGGGGTCTCGGTCTCGGGAACCAGCAGCTTGGCGAACAGAAGACCACCCGGTGCAGCCATGAAGGAGGCAGCAATCAGGTACTCCATCTTCACGCCCATGGAGGCGTAACCGGCCAGTACGGAACCGGCAACGGAAGCCAGACCACCACACATGACGGCGAACAGCTCGGAGTCAGTCATCTTGGCGATGTAGGGACGAACCACCAGCGGCGCTTCGGTCTGACCTACGAAGATGTTGGCAGTTGCAGAGAGGGATTCGGTGCGGGAAGTACCCAGTACTTTCTGCAGACCGCCGCCCAGCAACTTGATGACCATCTGCATGATGCCCAGGTAGTAGAGCACTGCAATCAGGGAAGAGAAGAAGATGATGACCGGCAGAACACGGAAGGCAAAGACAAAGCCGCCGCCACCGAACACTTCAAACATCTTGTTGCTGACCAGACCGCCAAACAGGAAGTCGATCCCGTTCTGGCCGTAGCTGATCACGCTGGATACCGCGTCGGACACGCCGACCAGGATATCGCGACCAACCGGAACATAGAGAACAAACGCTCCCAGACCGGCTTGAATTGCGAACGCACCGACAACGGTACGGACGTTGATTGCCTTGCGATTGCTGGAGAACAGCACCGCGATAAGGACGAGCGTCGCCATCCCTACCAGACCCATGAACAAATTCATTATTATCTTCCTCTAGTAGCACCTGGCTTGTTAGTGAGTTGTTATTAAACCCAACTAATCAAGGGGAGCGCATTATACTAATTAAAGTCCGATAAAATAGAATGCTGGTCACATTTTATCGTTATCAAAATGTCCAAGTGTCACAAAATTAGACAGCAAACGATTTTTACGCTCATTTTTTTCCTGACAACTAAATCAGGTGTTGCGAATTTGTTTCATGGCTATTGGTCGTGATGGAAAATATGTCGGGCAGTTTCAAATAACACCTTGGCAACATCTGCCGATGATTCCTCCCGCAAGGTCATCAATATTTCCGCTAGTTTCGGCAGCGCTTCCGGGGTATTCCGGGTGCCTTGCTCACCTTGTAAGGGCATATCGGGCGAATCGGTTTCCAGCACCAGGGCCTCGAGCGGCATGGCCCGAAATACCTCTCGCGTCTTGTTCGCCCGTTCAAAACTGATTACCCCGCCCACCCCGAGTCGAAAGCCCAGTTGCCAGAAGGCCTCCGCCTGCTGCAACGAACCGCTGAAAGCATGGATCACCCCGCCACGTGGCGGCTTGAAGCGGCGCAACAGCTTGGCCACAGTGTCATTGGCACGCACCGAGTGGATCATCAGGGGAAGCCCGACATCGGCAGCCAGCCGGATCTGAGCCTCAAACAGCGCAAGCTGCCCCTCCTGAGGCACGTGTGAACGGAGGTCCAGCCCGCACTCGCCAATGGCCACCAGCCCGGCAGGCTGGCTTATCACCAGCATTCGCAACCGCTCCATCACCCCCTCCCGCTGCTCACCGGCATACCAGGGATGAACGCCCAGACCATAAAAGAGGCCGTCATGTTGCTCTGCCAGTGCCATCACACGAGTCCAGTTATCTTCTGCGATGGCAGGAATGATATACTCCGTCACCCCCAATGCCCGACAACGGGCCAGCAGTGCCTCCCTGTCCTGGTCAAACACCGGAAAGTCGAGATGGCAATGGGTATCTATCAGCTGCATATCACTCACACCTGTTTGCGGTATTTAATGGGTCATTGAACATGATGAACAACAGAAACAACGGCTTTACCCTGATTGAACTGGTGCTGGTGATCATAGTGCTGGGGATCCTGGCCGTCACCGCCCTGCCCCGCTTTATCAATATCAAGGATGATGCCCTGAAAAGCACGGTCTCGGCGACCGCAGGCAGCTTTGCCAGCGCAGTTCAGCTGGCTCATGCTGGCTGGGCAGTAGCCACACAAGGACAAGCACTCGCTCTATATAATCTGGGAAGTTTTGGTGCCAAGAATATGGACATCAATCTCTATGGCTGGCCAGTAGGCTCCGAAGAAGCCAGAGGAAAAGGTATAAACGAGACGTATGACCTGAGCAAATTGCCATCTGACTATATTTCAATTTCCGGCAATGATGACTGCAAGCTTGTCTTCGAGGAGCTACTCGAAACTGAATACACGGTTGAAGCCAGCAATAAAAGCCAAACGTTGCAAGACAAAGCCGACTACCTATCGACTGTTAGCGACAGTTATACAACCGACGAGCATGGCCAAACTCACAACAATTGCAGCTATATTCTGCGTGATTCTATCGGCCGTTTCCAAGATCACCCGAATGGCCTCGGCTTCGAGTACAACAGCGTTACCGGTGCCGTGACCCGCAATTTTGATTGAGCTCAGCCTCTTCTGTGCAAGCTCGCTCTTTGCTTGAATCATCATCATAACGAACCGGCGTACAGCAGCGCCGGTTCTCCTGGGTGAGGCCCCACTCCTCGCACCACGCGTCGTAACGGGCCAGCCAACGCAGCAATATCCCCTTCATAGTCACACCTCCGCCAACAGGTTCAGGTCAAAAACCATCCTACTCAGAGTCGGCAAGGGGAGCAAGTCATCCCCATAACCGCGATCGGGCGGAATAAAAAAGAGCCGGTCAGCATGGCTGACCGGCTCTTTTAACATTCCCCGAAGAGGTCACCAGATGAGCGACAGCACATCCGCCTCACAGGCTCTTCAGTTTCTCTTCCGGCAGTGCCAGCTCGTCGTTGTGGTTAACACCGATGCCACGCTCCAGAACATGACGGGCGATGGCGTGCGCTTCTTCCAGCGAGTGCATGCTGTAGGTACCGCACTGATACTCGTTCAGCTCGGGGATCTTGCCCTGCTCCTGCACGGTCAGCACATCGCTCATGGCTGCTTGCCAGGCGGCACCGACACGGGCCTCGTCCGGCGCACCGATCAGGCTCATGTAGAAGCCGGTACGGCAACCCATGGGGGAGATGTCGATGATCTCCACGCCATTGCCGTTCAGATGATCACGCATGAAACCAGCAAACAGGTGCTCAAGGGTATGGATACCGCGCTCGGAGAGGATCTCCTGGTTCGGCACGCAGAAACGCAGGTCGAACACGGTAATGGTGTCCTTGTTCGGGGTCTGCATGGTCTTGGCCACACGCACCGCTGGCGCTTCCATACGGGTGTGGTCAACGGTAAAACTGTCCAATAACGGCATTTCTGACTCCTGATTGGGTTACCAGAACCAGCCCCCACGGGAGAGCTGATCCTTGCATTGTCGATACTGGGCGCCGTAGCGCTGGGCGCGAGCTTCCACCTTGCGCGAGGTTTTCATCAACCACCCCTTGCTGCGATAGCTGCCACGCCGATAGCCACCCCACCCTTCGTGATAGTTGAGATACTGGCCATAGGCATCCCACTTGGAGGTGCCATTGAGCCGCTGGGCCTTGTTAGTGTACCAGCCCATAAAATCGATGGCGTCGGCAAAGTCATCGCGATCGCTCCAGCTATTGCCGGTCTCTCGCTGGTAATCGGCCCAGGTCTCGTCTTTCACCTGAGCGTAACCATAAGCCGAGCTCGCCCGCCCGGTTGGAATAAAGAGGAAATACTCCATCGGCGGCTGGGCATCGTGTACGAAGGAGGACTCCTGATACATCATGGCCATCACCACATGGATCGGCGTCCCCCACTTCTCGTTCATCTTGAGCGCAGCCTTGTGCCATTCCGGCTTCTCGCGAAAGATCTGGCACAAGTTTTCCGGCTGGGCTGGCGGGCGGGTACTGCACGCAGTGAGTACTGCCAGCAGGCCGGCCACCGCCGCGATGCGCTTTCGGGACATCAGAGCAGAACTTGTTTTGCTCTCCTGAACATAACGAGGCAAAAACGACATCAGATAGCGTCTTCGTTCTCTTCGCCGGTACGGATACGAATGACGCGCTCCACCTCGCAAACGAAGATCTTGCCGTCACCAATCTTGCCGGTGCGGGCGGTGTTCTGGATCGCTTCCAGACAGGCATCGAGCTCCTCGTCCTGCACTACCAGCTCCACCTTCACTTTCGGCAGGAAGTCGACCATATACTCGGCACCGCGATAGAGCTCGGTGTGCCCCTTCTGGCGACCGAAGCCTTTGACTTCGGAGACGGTCATGCCGTTGATGCCGATCTCGGCCAAGGCCTCGCGCACATCGTCCAGCTTGAACGGTTTGATGATGGCTTCAATCTTCTTCATGGTGTCTCCTTACCAGTTCTGTTTGCCAAACCCGGAAGTAATGGGGTAACGGCGATCCTTACCAAAGTTGCGGGCCGTGATGCGGGGCCCAACCGCCGCCTGACGGCGCTTGTATTCGTTGAGATCCACCAGCCGGATCACCTTGCGTACCACCGCCTCTTCGAAACCCTCCGCTACCATATCGGCCACGGAAGCATCCTCTTCCACGTAGCGCTTGAGGATGGCATCCAGGATGTCGTACGGCGGCAGACTGTCCTGATCCACCTGATCCGGCGCCAATTCTGCCGAAGGCGGGCGGTCAATAACCCGCTGCGGGATCACGTAGTCGACCGAGTTGCGATATTCGCACAGCTTGAAGACCAGCGTCTTGGGCACATCTTTCAGCACATCGAAGCCACCGGCCATGTCGCCATAAAGAGTCGCATAGCCGACAGCCATCTCGCTCTTGTTGCCGGTGGTCAGCACGATACGGCGACGCTTGTTGGAGAGCGCCATCAGCAGCACACCACGGCAGCGCGCCTGCAGGTTCTCTTCGGTTGTATCGCGAGCGGTACCTTCAAACAGCGGCGCCAGCTGGGTCATAAACCCTTCGAACATCGGCTCGATGGAGATGATGTTGAACTCGACCCCCATCCGCTCGGCCTGCTCCTTGGCATCCTCCACGCTCATCTGGGCGGTGTAGCGGAACGGCATCATCACCGCCTGCACCTTGTCGGCACCGATGGCATCGGCTGCAATGGCCAGCGTCAGCGCCGAGTCGATGCCGCCGGAGAGGCCCAGCACAGCGCCGTGGAAGCCGTTTTTGGTAACGTAGTCGCGCACTGCCAGCACCAACGCCTTATAGGTCTCGGCCAACGGCTCCAGCGGTGCAGCGGGTTCCCGCGCCTTCACTGGCTGGCCATCGGCAAAACGTACCAGCGCCAGCTCTTCGGCAAACGGGGCCAGCTTGTGAGTCAACTCGCCCTGGCTGCTGAACACCTTGGAGCAGCCGTCGAAAATCAGCTCGTCCTGACCGCAGACCTGATTGAGGTAGACCAGCGGCAGACCGGTCTGATCGCAGCGCTCGGCCATCAGCTCGCGGCGGATCCAGGGTTTTTCCTGATCATAGGGCGAGGCGTTGATGGTGAGCAGCAGCTCGGCCCCCGCAGCCTTGGCGGCCAGCGCCGGGCCAGGCTGCCACAGGTCTTCGCAGATGAGTAGACCCAGATTGTGACCACGGAAGGGAACCACACAAGTCTCGGCCGCGGCGGTGAAGTAGCGCTTCTCGTCGAATACCCCGTAGTTGGGCAGGTCCTGCTTGAAGTAACGGGCAATCAACTTGCCTCGCTCATAGAGGGAGGCTGCGTTATAAAGAGCCTCACCTTCACGCCAGGGATGCCCGACCAAAATGGCGCAGTTGCCCTGCCATTCGGCAATGCGAGCCAGCGCGGCATCGACCCGCATCATCAGATCGGCGCGCAGCAGCAGATCTTCCGGTGGATAACCGGTCAGGGCCAGCTCGGAGCAGACCAGCAGATCGGCACCTTGCTGCTCGGCCTGAGCCGCCGCAGCGAGCACTTTGTCAGTGTTATCTTCGATGGCGCCTACCGTCAGATTCAACTGGGCAAGCATCAGAGAGAGGGCTTTTGCCATGGCGATGCATCTTGTATTCGAAAATGATGGGGAATGATAAAGAAAAGGCGCTGGCTGTGCCAGCGCCCCGGATTCAAGGGGTACAACTTAGATTGGCCGCATTGGTTACACCATTATCCACCAGCAGGGCACAAGGACCACTAATCACCTGACCGTTGGCGGGTGGCGTCATGGCGATGCTGAGGGAAGCTGGTTTCAACAAGTAAGTTTTATTTCCCTGTGCACTGTAGGAGAAGTTCACCACCAAGCTACTATTTTGCGCTGCCGTACAGACATAGGTAGCCGGCTGGTTGTTAGCCTGGGGTTTATCAATACGGCAAGTAGCCCCCGTAGTTGTGGTACTGACATTCAAGCCACCGAAGGTATTTTTGCTGCAAGATACTGGCGCAGTATTGTTGCCATTCCCCTGCTCAAGACACTCGATCCGTCCCGATACCGTGAGAGTTGGCACAGTCTGGGAGCTGGTATCGATCGAGATAGGCATGGTGGCGACCTTGGCCTCACTTCGATCTACCGGTGAGATAAGTGAAGCTGTGATCCCCGAGTTACCTTGGTAGGCCGTCACCTTGATCGATGCACTTTGCAACACGTTGGATGCATCCTTGGTGCTCTTCTTGGCGGACAAATAACCACGGCTGTAGCTACCAAAATAATAGCTGCCAAGATCAACGACTGTCTTGACAGGCTCGTTGGTCACACCGACATAGTCAGAGGCACTGCCAGTCAACTGGCCACTCAATGGCACCAAGCTCCACTCCGCCAGCATGGTCAGATTGATATCCTGAAACGGAACCTTGGCCAACAGATCCTGAGAGGTCAGATCGAGCTTCGAGAGACTGTCCGGCGAGAGCAGATCCACGTAGATACCTCTAGCAATCAACTGGGCGGTCCCCGTATTCATGGTGATCTTGGTGCTGGTATCTCCCCCTGTCGCAGCATTGGCAGGCAACCAATCCGCAAATTCGGTGATCGTCGGCGGCGTGGCCGTAGGGTTTGCGGTCCAGTTGAGGGTGTTTTTCTGCCAGGTGATGTAGGTAGTAACTACGTACTTGATGTAGTTCTGATAGCTGGTCTGGTTTGCGGGCTTGGCAAGAAAATCAGCGCTGGTCACGACAACTTTGATCAGGTTCCAGTCAGGCAGCGGGCGATAGTAACCATCAAGTCTGACAAAGCGGCAGGCATCCACATAATCGCCACTATTGACCGATGAGAGGCCACTGTTGTAACGCAGTCGACTGGTATTGAGTGGAGCGTAAAACTGTTCGAAACTGCTGCCGCTGCCATCGAAATGATCCTTGCAGCAACTGGTGCAGAGACTCGGTTGATCTCTGACACTGCTGTTGAGTACCCCGGTCTGCTTGGTAACCTGGGAGCCCACATTCCAGTACAACAGGTTGCTGCTGGTCAAAATGGCCTTACCGGGCAGGTAGGCATTGACACTCGAGCCATAACTGCAGGAACAGGAGACCGATGCCAGATCCTGCAGCACCTGTTGAGTATTGCCACCATTGTCTGGCTTATAGGTAACAGTCTCGAATTGCACCAGTTTGCCAACAGAACCATCCTTGGAGGTCACGGTGGGCAATGGCTTGCTGGTCTCTTGCTTGCGCCCTTCCTGGTCAATCTGGATGGAAATGACATCGGGCGCGACCCCGGGGGTATAAACCACATGGGGCGGTTCACGACTGGTATCCAACCCCCCGTTAAACTGATTCTGGGTTAATGACTCAACAGGCGATACCGCACCGGAAAGCAACAAGGAATGGGACTGCCCGACGCTGTCGCTCCAACTGACAGTGACATTGACCACCTTTCGGCCAGGATAGGCATGCAAATAACCCGCCGGGATAGCCGTCTGCCAGCCAGAGCCATTCCAGTACTGATTACTGACGCTCCAACTAAGGGCATAAGTCCCACCGCCATCAGGAGGTGTTGCCGAACTGGAACCTGCCGCGATACTGTTATAAGCAGTAAGCGGTGAAACCGCGCTTACCACTCCATTGAAGGTACGAAACGCATCCAGTTTTGACTCCGCCAGACGCATGGCTACCTCATAACGGCGGCTATCCTGGGAGGTATTGAGCAACGAACGAGACATAGCCACCAATCCTGCGACCCCCACTCCCAGCAGAACCAGAGTGATCAAAATCTCTAACAGCCCAAATCCCTTGTGCGGTTTCATACATGCTCCTACCAGTCGCGCCAGCTACCAGGCACCAGATTGATGCTCTGAAACGCAGCCCCATTTTCGATATTGCTCAACACCGCCTGATCATACTTGGCATCAAAGGTACCGTTAGCCGTTTTGCCCAGTTGATAGTTGGCCACCACGGCACCGTTGACGATAGCCCCCCCCTTCAAGCTGATATCAGTAGTCGCCGTAGCAGGCGTGGATGAATAGGCAAACACCAGCCCATAGAGGGTAGCGCTCCCATTGACCATCAGATTGCCATTGCGAACGATGAGTACCACGGGCGCAGCAACCGAGCCGATAGACCCACCCGGTTTGCAGTCTCCATCGACGATAATAAGGCCGCTTGAGGCGGTCGAGAGCGAGTCGCAATTATTCAACCGTTGTACTGCTCGTGACTCCAGATTGGCCCACCCCGTAGCGTCATCATTCTCGTTAAACAGATACCAGACCAGGTCTGTGGGGAATGCCGTATCATTATCTTTGATGTCCGACTGCTTATCACCCTTCTGGCTAATGTAGGTACTGCACCCGCCGCTGTAGTCTCCCTGGTGGCAAGTCTGACCAGAACCATTGGTCAAATCCACATTGCCATTCGTCCAGACAGATAACGGAACCCCTGGCCCCCCACCGTTAGGGTTGGCCACCACAGTGAAGTTGCCGGATACTGCCATACCACCGGCAACTGTCAGGGGAGCTGCGGGAGTGCCGGCCAACACGCTTATCTTGATGGCCTTCACCTCAACCTCTGCATTGGCGGTACTGTCCACCAGGGTTGCCATAGTGCGCACTTTAACCGGAACTACGTTCGCCCCACCGACAATCACGGTCGGTTCATCCAGAGCCCACAGGGTATAATTGCCAGCCGAAACAGTGATAGATATACCGCTACTGGGGGTGCGCCAAGCTGCATCCTGCGCAAGCCGTCCGACCCCATCCGAGAGACCCAGCTCGGCCAGTGCCAACGCCTGCCGGTACTGTACTTCATTAAGACTGACACGACGGTCAGCAACCATCAGCTTGCCCACCAGCAAAGAGATGCCAAGCAGGATCACAATAAGCAGCAGCGTAATAGTGAATGTGGTAAAGCCAAGATAACGTTTCATGGCATCAATACCCGTCGTTACGCAGCTTGATATCACGCTGCAAGGTGAGTTTAAGTGCACTATTTGCCTTTAACTGACCCGATATGGCCAAGCGCACCGTTCTCGCGCCAGCCGACGCACTGCTTCCAAGCAGCGAAAAAGTGAGGTCAGTCACCTCAATGGTGTCATCGGTACTGAGTAAATTCCCCGTGCTGCAACTGGTACCGAGCTGCACCCCTTTGTCGGTACTGTCGTAGCTGTAAATAAAGATCTCATTGGCACCGAGGGTTCCATTGTTATCATCATCGTATTTCAGCCGGATACAGCGATAAATCTTGGAACCAGTGATCGTCTCATTCATCAGGTCGCTGCCAGTATCAAAATAGAAGGGGGATCTGGAGCCTGATGCAGCATTGAGAAACACAGTAGCTCCCTGATCGTAACCAGTTCGCTGTACATCACGGGCAATCATGTCCGTGATACTTTGCAACTCCTGATTTAGACGACTTACCTGCATCGATGTTTGATTGGCCTTGAGAATAGTGGCGAACAAGGATGTTACGGCTGCAACCAAAAACAGACCTGCGACCATGGCCACCATTAACTCGACGATGTTAAAGCCTCGTGCCAGACCTAATCGCATGGAGAGCTCCCCGTGACTGGCTCGGTTCTCACTCGCCCATTTGTGGCAATAATAACCCTGTGCTCAGAGGTCCCGTTCTTCAGACAAATAGAACCATTGCCCAAACCGCCACTGCCGTGAAGATCTTTGAATGAGCCTCTACGGTTATTGATTTCAAGAGCATTTTCAGAACCGGATAATTCATAGTTTGTCGTCAGAGTAATGCCGTTAAACTCGCTGGCATCAACGCCCTTGCGACCTTCAATAGCAGAACATGAATCCGAGCAGCTATTACATGCCGAATCAAGAGCGATGCGATAGCACCAATTGGCCTGCCCCGCATTGAATATCTTGAAGATTATCGGTTTATTACGTTTGATAGCCTCAGACTTGAGCAGCATGATATCCGTGTAAACGGCTTGGGTAGCCGCCTTGACTATCTGCTCCTGGCGCAATGACTGATAACTGGGGATGGCTACGGTTAGCAGCAGGGCGACCAGAGCCATGGCGATCATCAATTCAATCATGGTAAAACCGGCTGAGCGCCCCTCTGCGAATTCCATTGGCTAAAGACTCCTTTCTTTTCGCACATGCCAGTAGAGTATGATGTCAGTACTATCCTATAGTATCTATCTGTTTAACGAACCCTGCCGCGCCCATGAGAATCAAACAATCCGGAATCACCCTGCTGGAATTGATGGTGGTCGTTGCCATCGTTGCCATCATTGCCGCTGTCGCCTACCCGAGCTTTACTGACGGTCTGCGTAAATCTCGTCGAGCCGATGCCATCAAGGGCTTGCTGACCATGCAGCTCAAACAAGAAGAATTTCGCATCTCCAATGCCAGTTACAGCAGTGCGATAGCCAGTGTGGGCAACCCAACCAGCGATTACTACACCTTTAGCATTTCTGGCGCCAGCGCCACCGCCTACACACTGGTGGCCACCAGCAAGGGGGCCCAGGTCGGCGACAAGGCCGGCAATACGGCCTGTGATACCCTGACTATCAACAAGGCCGACATCAAGACGCCTGCCGAGTGCTGGAACTGAACGCTACCAGCATTCGGTGGCTGTCATGGTGGCTCGTGATACCCCCTGCAGTCCGCTCTGATCGAGAGTCAACAATCCACAGGGATCGCCATTCATCACACCGGTCGGAATGGCGGTCAGGGTATAACGGGCCCCACTGGCATTGAGCGCTACATTGTAATACGCAGCCCCCCCATCCCTCGGCAGGGTCGCCAAGCCGGCAGAGGCTAGGTTACCGGCGTCGTAATTGCCATTGGCAGTAAACTCCCGCTCCAGATATTGCGCCGCTTCCAGCAACACTGCCTTGGCTTCGGCCCGCTTGGCAGCCGCCATGTAGTTGTTGTAACTGGGATACGCGATCGCGGCCAGAATGGCGACCACTGCGACCACTATCATCAACTCAATCAGGGTAAAACCACGTTCCATGCCAACCTCTACTCCAGTTGCAACCAGGACTGGCGGCCACCCAGATCGCCTGCCCCCTCTTCCAGCGTGACCGAGATATTTCCGCTGGAGCCGCTGATATATTTGCGCTCCATCTCGGCATCTTCCACTACGCTTGGCGTCGTGGTGAGCTCATCAAATTGCTTGCCGCTTACCGGCACCTTGATGTCATTGCCGGCTTCATCCTCGATCGCGACGTAATCATCATCGTTGACAGCCCCGTCGCCGTTAACGTCAAACACCGAGTAGGTGAGTCTGGCCCCCGAGATGGGATCCAGCTCCATCAGCCAGGAGCGGCCACCAAAGTCACAGGCATCCGCCGACGGGATCAAGGTATTGAAGATCAGTCGCTTATGTCGATAGAGCATCTCTGAGACGGCCCGCTCACCGACCCCCCTGCTCAAGCTTGGCGATTTCAATAGCAGATACCAACCCTTTTGGCTGGTGTAATTGATATTCCGGTTGGAGACAACCCTCACGTTGAACTTGATAGTGGTGCCGTTGGCCACAAACTCATGGGTGATGCTCTGCTGCAACAGCTGGCTACTGAGTACGGTAGCCCCCGTATCCCAGATACCGTACACCGCTTCCAGCCTCGGCGTGGCGGGGACCAGTTTGTCATCATTGGTAAAATAACTGCCAGTCCCCATCATCACCATAACCCCCCCTTTAGGGTGCCGAATAGCCAAAGGACGCATGGTGATCGGCTGACGCGTACCGGCACTGCAGCTGCCATTACAGGCCTGGAACAGCGGCTTGGGCTTGTTGCCCGTTTTCAAAGCACTTCCCCACTGGGCACTGTTTTTGTCAGTCAGATCGAATTTCCACAAATTGCCGTGCAGGTCACCGGCATAGACATAGTCGACAACCCTGTCCCCGTCTTGATCTACCGGCAAGGGGGAAGATAGACCGTTGGGCTCGCTGGAAGACCCTACCTCGGTATCGATCTCTTTGATGATGGCGCCAGTCGCCAGATCCAGCACAAACAGCCTCGCAGTCTGACTGGTGCTGTTGTAACCATTCGCAACAAGAGCAACCCATTTGTTGTCGGCTTTGACCCGCACCAGAGTGGGTGCCGCCAGTGCAACCCCCATTTCGCTATCGGTGAACTCCCACAGCATCTTGTCGGCGGTGAAGTTATCCGGGGCCGTCACATCTATGGCAAATACCGCCTTGCCACCGGCACCGGTGGATCCCAGCAAGATGCTCTTCCAGCGACTGCCCAGATAGGCATCGCCCACCTTGGGCGTCCCATCCACATAGTAGCGATGGCTGTAATTCGGTCTGGTCAACTGATTCAGCTCGCCCAGCAGGCTGGACGGGATATAGGCCAGTCGCTCGACACCGTCGGCGACTCGAAATCCGTGCAGCATACCGTCATTGGCACCGACATAGAGCATGGGTGGGCGCCGGGTAATCGCCGTCGAGCCTAGAAAAGCCTGGTAACCCTCCCGCTCGGTCTGGGTCAGACCGGTTGCACTGCTGTAACCGTAATCACGCTTGCCCACGTAGACGGGATCAGAATTGATGATGTCGCCGAGCAGATCACTGCGATTGCGAAACGCACCGCCATTGCGCTGCTCGCCACTGCGCTCACCGCGCAGATAGGCGACCCGGCTTTCTCCCTGGTTGTCACCAGCGACATTGAATAGAGCCCGGTTGGTCACATTCAGCGTATCCCAATGGAAGGGGATGCCGACACCATCTTGCCGGGTGAAGATATTGCGTGCCGAAGGCTCGGGGATCAAGGTAGCGGCATCCCAGGCGATCTCCCCAAGGGTGCCATCGCTGTTAAGCGGGATCGAGACCAGTTGCCCCGACCAGTCGCCGCTGTTGTAGCGGGCCTGGTAGATGTGGGTATTGCTGTCCAGCCGGGTTGCGTTGGCGGTTACCGAGCTGGCGGAGCTGTTGCGCGCTGCGATCTGGGCAAGGGTACTGCTCAGAGCTGCGGCAAAGGTATCGGGATCTGCCGCGCTGAAGAAATTCCCTTTGCTGTTGACGGCCGCATGCCACAGATCATCAATTTTCTTTGCATCGGAGCCGTAGGGGCTGGGCCAACTCACAGGCTTCCCGCTGGCAGGGTTCAAGGTGCCGTTGACCCCCAATCCGACCGTGAAGTTGACCAGATGCTGCCAATTAGCGGGATCCTCCGTGCTGGTCGGAACCTTGTTTGCGAGATCGGGACGCAGATCCGTTTTCCAGTAATGGTAAGCCACATCAGCCAAGGTATCAGCGGTTCCATCATTGTCTTGGTCACCGACCGCAGGGTCAGGATCATAAGCTCGTCCCTCACTCCAGTAACCATCGGTCATCAGGATGTTATAACTCTGGCGACAGGTAAGATGAGGAAGCGTGCTACCGGCACTGACGGCCCAGGGGCCATCGCCACCCGTCTTGGAAAAGTAGTTTCCCACATGCTGGAGGCTGGTCCGCAGTGGAGTACCGGCAGCTGGAATATCTCGGCTATAGAGATCTTTGAAAAAGTCACTGCGATTAGTACCCGAAAAAGCGGCTACATCACGGATCACACTACCGCTGGCGTTGATGGTGGCAAAACCGACTCGCAGCGATTGCCCCTGACTGGCAAAGGCACGCCCAATGCCAGCTCGTGCTGCCAGGATCCGCGAACGGTAATAGGTATACCAGTTGGCAAAGTTCTGGATCTCCTCGTCATAGCTACAGGCAGGCGCGCTCTTGCAGTCGCTGCGATTGGGCCGCCCAAGGTAACTTGACGTGCTTTTACTTATCTCCACCCTGTTATAGCTACTCACCTTCTTGACATCACCGCTACCTTTGTAGTCGAAATAGACGGCAGGCCAGAACTCTTCCGTTTTATTTACTTCATCATCATTAAATTTTTTATAGAAAGTAGCGTTATCGGCATTTGCGTACTCCGTACCTTCATTGGTCAAATCACGGCACGACCTATCGGGATTCTTCAATGGATTGTGCGGGGCGCAGGTAATTTTGGCATTACTCATCAAGGTGCCATCCGCCTTGACCCAAGGGCGATAGGTCAACTGCGGATTGTAATAAAGCTTGTTGTTATGGCTGGAACGGGTGTAGGCATTACGATTACTGCCCGCAGCAAAGGTCACGGTACGATTATCGTAATCATCGCTACCATAGACCTTGTTAGCACGTGGGTAGACATAACGCGCATCGTTCTCGATCAAGGACTCGGGCATGATCTCGAAATGCATCGAACCCGAATCATCTAGGGTAAACATGATATTGGGATCGGCCCGGGTGCCGAGATAGAGGGGAACCTGGGCAATATCGAGCGCCGCCTGTGCCGAAGCACAGCAGAGCATCACCGAAAGGCCAAAACCAAGTTTGCCCATACACCGCCTCCTAGCGACTATAGGTCGATTGCAACAGCACCCGGCTCTCGTCAGAGAGACCAAATCCCCTTGCAGTAATACGATATAGACGACGCTCACTGATGGGCTCATCGACTGCCAGATCCTCGCTCCCCCCCTGGGTATAGGGCAACCGTTCGATAAAGTATTCGGGAGCGCGCCCCGCCAGACCACTGTTGGTATAGGTACGCCAAGCGGTCGAAGGGGAGGCAGGATCCACCGCGGTGTCGATAAATTCATACAGGCCCGCGCTGTTGTCATAGGGACCCGAGTTGCCAGCCTCGATATAGCGCTCGGCAGCGCGCAGGCCCGCTTCTGCCGCCTGCAATGCCTGCAGCGCCTCTTTCTGGTTACCCGCCATCTTCTCTTGCAACTGCGCCCCACGCATACTGGCCATACCCAGCAGGCTCACCATGACCAGAAAAATCAGGCTGATCACCAGCGCCATCCCCTGCTGTCGATCCATCATGACTGGGCTCCTCAAGGTAGCCGGTTGCGCAGCGCAACTGTGGTTTCGGCGACCCAGTACCAGTTGCGATCGGTCGCCCGGAAGGTGGCTCCGGCAAAGCTAAGGGCCTGCGGAGACGACACCACATTGCCTTGGTTACTGCGCATAAGAAGCTGTACTCCAATCCCCAGTACATTGTTCCAGTTTGGATTGCTGGCGGCGCTCACATAGCGATCTGCCGCCCGATCCCGGTTCTGATCCTCGCCGAATGTAAGTTGCATATTGGCCACCCCTTCGATAAGGGGCATACCTGCAGCCACCCCGTTCTTGCGATAAAGCGCGTAGGGGCTGTTGGCAGAGGGGCGGGCGATATAGTAGAGACGGGTTTCCACCCTGTTCACGACCGAGCCAAGACCGAATCGCTCCTCGGGTGGGCTGCTGGCCCCCCCCCAGGAACTGCTGGCATTGCCTGGCGTATATTTGTTGTCATTGGAGTGGACGATATTGACCTCACGCCCCCCTGCCACGCCCTGTACTTTGGTGACCTGAAATATTCTGGCCTTCTGACAGTCGGAGACCATGACAATATCTCCCTCGCACAGATCGCTATAACCCTGTGCGCCGGAACCACAATAGTCGGCCTTGCTGGATAGCTGCTGCACAAACAGCTGGGCGGCACTGTTATGATTATCACGACTGAGCGGAACCCCAACCCCAACCGGCCCCTGAACCAACAGGATATCGCTACCCGGCATGGGTCTGGGCTCGGAACCGCTGAACAGAGCAGACAGCTCGGCTGGCAAAGTGGACGTCACATTGTCGTAACCACGCAAAAAGGTGGTGAAGTTGTAGGGCTGTGCCGTACTGTTATTGAGGGTATTGGTGATATTGACCCCCTGTTTGCTGAGACACCCCTGATAGCCCACCATACGCAGCTCTTTTTGCAGCAGATTGGTGGCAAATCCGCTATCTTCCCGCACCCGGGCAATGGCCTCGCCGGTGAGATAGGTTTTGTGATTGCCGAGAAACACCTGAATCATGACACCCACCGTTATCAGCGAGAGCACCAGGGCGATCATCACCTCGACCAAGCCGATCCCGTGCTGGTGTAGCGGCAAACCGCTCCTGCTCATAGGTCCGTCCTCAGGATCATGCTGCGCGACGCAGGATCAGTCGACAGCCGACTGCTATCCCACTGAATAGTGATGGTGGCCCTTCCGGCACTGACCGATACGGCGCCATCGCCACCTGGTAGCTCGGCCACGACCCGCTTCCAGTGTTGCAGATCCTGAACCGCCATAGAGCTACCCGAGACAGTTTCGCCCAAGTCGATATTGTATTGCCCGTTCAGAGCCGCGCTGCGATTAGCCCGCATCATGTCGTTGATCATGTATGCATACTGGGTCGCCTCGGTACGCGTCAGCGCCGACTGGTTACTCTTGAGAGCCTGCAGTTGCAGAGTCGCCATGCCCAGAATACCGATGGAGAGCACCAGTACCGAGATCATGATTTCAAGCAGTGACAAACCCCGTTCTCGCATCATGGGCAGCTAGCCTCGGTAATGGAAGGGCGACCAGCCACTGTGATGTTGATATCACGGGAGGGCTCATTCCGACACTCATCAGGACGCAGGGAAAATACCCGTGCCAACGGAGTGCGGCCATCAAGAAAACCCTCGCTATTAAAACGCAGCAGGGAGGTATTGCTGCTCAATACCCCGCCCCCCATGTCGGGAAAGCCTCGCAACAACTCACCATTATCCAGTATGCCG
The DNA here is from genome assembly GCF_049173005.1 of Aeromonas sp. 602658. Classification (NCBI taxonomy): domain Bacteria; kingdom Pseudomonadati; phylum Pseudomonadota; class Gammaproteobacteria; order Aeromonadales; family Aeromonadaceae; genus Aeromonas; species Aeromonas sp. 602658. The sequence goes on from NZ_JAAKRF010000005.1 coordinate 44,170, forward strand.
TTACCGTTGCCATCGACCCAGATCTGCCAGCCAGCCTCCCAGTGATGCTGGGTCAGGTTATCGGCAGAGGCGGAGAGGGTCACTACCGTGTTGCGGCGAATGGCTTCTGAGCGGGCAAGGTTGATGGCCGCAACAAAGTTGTTAGCCTGAGTATTGAGAGAAATAGTGCGCAGCAAAGCGTTGAAGGAAGGAACCCCCAACGTGAGTAACAAAGAAACGAGCGCTATGGTGACCATAAGCTCGATAAGGCTAAAACCTGAACGCAAAAACATCCTGTTTCGCTCTGATTTGTTCCAGGAGGACAGACACACTCCATGTGTGCTAAGCCAGAGTAAGGGCTTGCTGGCAGTCTATGCCGGGCACTTGGTGTTTCAATCCCGGCAATGCAAAAGTTCGAGCTGCATCATCAATTTTCGCTGCAATCTGGTTGCGAACATGAAAATAGGACTCGTTAGAGCCAAAAAAAACAAAGCCACCTCAACGAGGTGGCTCTGGCAATAAACCGACATCCAGCGAGATGAGAGGGATCAGAGGATCCGCAGCTCTGGCGGCACTTCAAACACCACGTTCTCTTCACGGCCTGGATGCTCGGCGACCACCTTGCCACCCAACTCCCGCAGGCGTGCAATCACAGACTGCACCAGCACCTCGGGAGCAGATGCGCCAGCAGTGACGCCGATCGCCTTCACCCCTTCCAACCAGCTCGCCTCGATCATCGACGCATCGTCGATAAGATAGGCTCTGGCGCCCACCTTCTCGGCCAGCTCGCGCAGCCGGTTGGAGTTGGAGGAGTTGCGAGACCCCACCACCAACATGGCGTCCACCAGCCCTGCCATCTCCCGCACCGCATCCTGACGGTTCTGGGTGGCGTAGCAGATATCATCCTTGCGCGGCCCCTGGATCTTGGGGAAGTGCTTGCGCAGCGCATCGATCACGTCAGAGGTCTCATCCACGCTCAGGGTAGTCTGGGTGACGAAGCAGAGGTCATCCGGATTCTTCACCTTGAGCTTGGCGACATCTTCAGGCGTCTCCACCAGATACATGCCGCCTTCGCGATTCTCGTACTGCCCCATGGTCCCGATCACCTCGGGGTGACCGGCGTGGCCGATGAGCACAGCCTCGGAGCCCTTGCGGCTGGCACGATGCACCTCCATATGCACCTTGGTCACCAGCGGACAGGTGGCATCGAATACCTTGAGGGCGCGGGACTTGGCCATCTCGCGCACTGTTTTGGCCACGCCGTGAGCAGAGAAGATGACGATGCTGTCGTCCGGCACCTCGTCGAGCTCCTCGACGAAGACGGCGCCCGCATCTTTCAGCTTGTTCACCACATAACGGTTATGCACCACTTCGTGGCGGACATAGATGGGGGCCCCAAACTTCTCCAGCGCGCTCTCGACAATGCTGATGGCGCGATCGACACCGGCGCAAAAACCGCGAGGGTTAGCGAGCAGAATATCCATTAATGCACCTTCTCCTCATCATCAACGCCCAGGATCTCCACCTCGAAGGTGACGGTATGACCGGCCAGCGGGTGGTTGAAATCGACCGTCACCGACATCCCGGCTACCGCCCGGATGATGCCCGGCAACTCGCTGCCGTTGGGCTGGTCGAACAGGATGATAGTGCCGACTTTTGGCTCCACATCGGCGCCAAATTTGGCACGGTCGAGATGGTAGATGTTGTCGGGATTGGAGAGACCAAAGGCCTCTTCCGGCGCCAGAGTAAAACTCTTGCTCTCCCCTTCGCACAGGCCCAGCAGACACTGCTCGAAGGTGGGGGTCAGGCTGCCATCGCCCATCCGCAGGCGGGCAGGTTTGCCGTGCAGCGCCGTGCTGTCGGCAACCGAGCCATCTTCCAGCTTGATGGAGAAGTGGAACAGCACGCTGCTGTTAGCGGTGATCTGCTGGCTCATGCCTGCTCCTTTTTCTCACCACGGAAACCGTCCAGCACGATCATGGCGGCCCCGATAAAGATAAAGCTGTCGGCCAGATTGAATGCCGGCCAGTGCGCACGCTGCCAGTAGAAGTCGAGGAAATCGACCACATGGCCCAACACCAGTCGATCAAAGACGTTGCCGAGGGCGCCGCCGATGATGAGTGAATAGGCGATACCGCTCCAACGCTGGGTCACCGACTGCTTGCGCAGCCAGTGGATCAGCAATCCACAGATGGCAAAAGCCAGCACCGCGAAGAACCAGCGCTGCCAGCCCCCCTGATCAGCCAGAAAGCTGAATGCGGCGCCCTTGTTGTAGACGTGAACCAGATTGAAGAAGGGGGTGATCTCCACCCCCGGGTAGCCAAATGGCAGCAACTTGACCACGGCGAGCTTGCTCGCCTGGTCCAGTACAAAGGCCAGCACTGCCAGCCACAGCCAACGCAGGCCGCTTTTATGTTGAGTCATGTTCATCAGGCAAATTGACGAGTTTCGCCGTCACCCTCAACGTTGGTCACACAGCGACCACAGATCTCTTCGTGACCCGCGATAGTGCCCACATCTTCTACATGGTGCCAGCAGCGGTCGCACTTGGCGGCAGCAGACTGGGCCACGCTCAGCCACAGGTCATCACGCTCGGTCGCCACAGAGCCTTCCGGCGCAGTGTCAGCCTCCACAACCTTGGCTTTGGAGGTGAGCAGCACGAAACGCAGCTCATCGGCCAGGGCATTCAGGCGTGCAGCCAGCTCCGGCTTGGCGAACAGGGTCAGTTCGGCCTGCAGGGAGCCGCCGATACGCTTCTCGCCACGGGCCACTTCCAGCGCCTTGTTCACTTCACCACGCACGGTGAGGATCTCGGCCCAGAACTCGTCGTTGAGGGATTCACCCGCTTCCAGACCGAACAGGCCGTCGTACCACTCTTCGGTGAAGACGAACTCGCCGCGCTCACCCGGCAGCAGGGCCCAGATTTCATCAGCGGTGAAGCTCATGATTGGCGCCATCCAGCGCACCATGGCCTCGGCGATGTGATAAAGGGCGGTCTGGCAGGAGCGACGGGCCAGGCTGTCAGCCTTGGCGGTGTACTGGCGATCCTTGATGACATCCAGATAGAAGGAGCCCATCTCGATGGAGCAGAACTGCATCAGCTTCTGGGTTACACCGTGGAAGTTGTACTCGTCGAATGCCGCCATGATCTCGGCCTGTACCGCTTTGGCACGACCCACAGCCCAGCGATCCACCACCACCATGTCGGCAGGTGCCACCATGTCGGTCGCCGGATTGAAGCCGTTCAGGTTGGCCAGCAGGAAGCGGGCTGTATTGCGAATACGGCGATAAGCATCGGCAGAGCGCTTGAGGATCTCATCGGAGACAGTCATCTCGCCGGTGTAGTCAGTGCTCGCTACCCACAGACGCAGGATGTCGGCACCCAGCTTGTTCATTACGTCTTGCGGGCTCACCACGTTGCCGATGGACTTGGACATCTTGCGACCCTGACCATCCACGGTGAAGCCGTGAGTCAGCACCTGGTTGTAGGGAGCCTTGTCTTTCATGGCCACACCGATCATCAGGGAGGACATGAACCAGCCACGGTGCTGGTCAGAACCTTCCAGATACATGTCGGCCGGCTTGCCGTTGAACTCGGGACGGGCATCAACCACGGAAGCGTGGGTAGAACCGGAGTCAAACCAGACATCCAGAGTGTCAGGCACCTTGTCGAACATGTCGGCGTCGCTACCCAGCAGCTCGGCCTTGTCCAGATCCCACCATGCCTGAATGCCGGACTGCTCGACCCGCTTGGCTACTTCGTGCATCAGGCGCACGGATTCCGGATGCAGTTCCTGGGTCTCTTTGTGGACGAACAGGGAGATAGGCACACCCCAGGTGCGCTGACGGGAGATACACCAGTCAGGACGGTTCTCAACCATCGCCTGAATACGGTTTTTACCCCAGGCCGGTACCCAGCCGCTCTGGCCTTGCTGGGCAATACCGTCCTTCTCGATGCGCTCGATCTCTTCCAGCGCGCGCTTGCGCAGACCCTTCTGCTCCATGCTGATGAACCACTGCGGAGTAGCACGGAAGATGATCGGGGTCTTGTGACGCCAGCAGTGCGGATAGGAGTGGTTGAACACCTTGTGATGCAGTAGGGCACCGCGTTCGGTCAGCACTTCGATCACGGAAGCATTGGCCTTGAACACATGCTGGCCGGCAAACAGTTCGGTATCAGGCAGGTAAACGCCATTGCTGCCAACCGGGTTGGCCACTTCCAGACCGTATTTCTGGCCGACCACGAAGTCTTCCTGACCGTGGCCAGGGGCGGTGTGTACGGCGCCGGTACCGGCATCCAGGGTAACGTGATCACCCAGTACCACAGGCACATCGAAGCTGTAGAAGGGGTGGTTGAAGCGCAGCAGCTCAAGCGCGGCACCCTTGGCATAGCCCAGATTGTGGAACTTCTCGATACCGGCGCGATCCATCACATCCTTGACCAGCTCTGCGGCCAGGATCAGACGCTCGGGGTGCTCACCTTCAACCTGCACCAGTGCGTAGTCCAGATCGGCGTGCATAGCGATGGCGCGGTTGGCTGGCAGGGTCCACGGAGTGGTGGTCCAGATCACCGCAGAGATCAGGCCCTTGCCGGTGTGGCCTTCGGCGCAGTCAAACTTGGCGGCAACGGCAGCCTCGTCAACGGCCTTGAAGCGCACGTCGATGGAGGGGGAGTTCTTGTCGTAGTACTCCACTTCGGCTTCAGCCAGCGCAGAGCCACAATCGGTACACCAGTGCACCGGTTTGGAACCTTTGTGCAGGTGGCCGTTTTCAACGATCTTGGCCATGGAGCGGATGATGTTGGCTTCGGTGCCAAAATCCATGGTCAGGTAGGGATGTTCCCAGTCACCCAGCACACCCAGACGGATGAAGTCGGTCTTCTGCGCTTCGATCTGGGTCTTGGCGTATTTGCGGCACTCGGCGCGGAATTCGGCAGCGGAAACCTTCTCGCCCGGCTTGCCGACCATGCCTTCCACTTTCAGTTCGATAGGCAGACCGTGGCAATCCCAACCCGGCACATAGGGGGAATCGAAACCGGAGAGGCCCTTGGACTTGATGATGATGTCTTTGAGGATCTTGTTGACCGAGTGACCGATGTGAATGTTGCCGTTCGCATAGGGGGGGCCATCATGCAGAATGAAAGAAGGCTTGCCCGCTTTGGCGCGGCGAATAGCGCCGTAGAGATCCTGATCGTACCAACGTTTCAGCATGTTGGGTTCGCGCTTGGCCAGATCGCCACGCATCGGAAACTCGGTTTCCGGAAGATTCAGGGTGTGTTTATAGTCGCTCATCAGTCCTGGGTTCCCTTCTTTTCTAAAAGAGTGCTGGGTAAATTGAATTGTGGCAGCCCGAACCAGGCTCGGGCCGCCAGGGCATCTCGTTCGATCTGCTCTTTCAAGGCGGAGAAAGAGTCAAACTTCTGCTCTTCGCGCAGCTTGTGGCGAAGCAGCACCTTGACCTGCTGACCATATAGATCACCAGAAAAATCAAATAGATGTACTTCCAATCTGGCTTGTGTACCGCTCAAGGTCGGCCGTACACCCACATTGGCGACACCGGGGAAGGTCTTGCCGGAACATATCACTTCCACCGCAAACACGCCACCGACCGGGACAACCTGGCGTTTGAGGGCCAGATTGGCGGTGGGAAAACCTATGGTGCGCCCTAGCTTGTCGCCGTGGGCCACCCGGCCGCTGATGGTGTAGGGGCGGCCAAGCATCAGCTCCACCTCAGCCATCCGGCCCGCCTTAAGGGCTTCACGCACCAGGGTGCTGCTGACCCGCTGCCGTTCGAGCTGGAAGCTCTGGGTGCTGATCACCTCGAAGCCGAAGCGATGGCCCGCCTCCTCCAGCAGGTGGAAATCCCCTTCCCGCCCCTTGCCGAAGCGAAAATCATCGCCGACCACCAGATAGCGCACCCCGAGCTTCTCCACCAGCAACTGCTCGATGAAGGTCGAGGCCGCCTGCTCGGCAAAACGGTGGCTGAAGCGCACGCAGAGCATGCGATCGATATGCAGCCCCTGCAGCGCTTCGTACTTTTCCCGCAACCGGCTCAGCCGGGCGGGCGCTGCCGTGCCGGCAAACAGTTCCAGCGGCTGCGGCTCAAACAGCATGACGCAGGCGGGCAATCCCAGCTGGGCCGCTTTCTCCTTGAGACGTGCCAATACCGCATGGTGACCCTGATGAACCCCATCAAAGTTGCCAATGGTTAATACACATCCCCGGTGACGGGGCTTGAGATTGTGAATGCCGCGAATAAGCTCCATCAGTGCCTTGTGCGTTGCTGCCATGGAAATCGGCGGATTATATATCAGGCAGCAGGCAGGGTCAGCCCTCATAGCCTGATTTCAACTATCCGGGCCCAATCACGCCCCCCTGCGGCGCCATGAGGCACTATCCCCATGGCGCCGCAGGATCACGGCTACTGCTGCCCCGATTTAAGGTGACGCGGCCGAATGCCCAGCAGCAGCAACACCACGGCATAGACCGCAGCCCCCAGCGACAGCAGCATGGTCAGCTGCAAACTGGCCTTGCCCATGCTCCACGCCCCCCACTGGGCCAAATCCGGCGACAGATAGGCGAGCACACAGCCCATCAGCACGCTGGCGACCAGCAACTTGAGGCAGAACACGCCAGTATGGCGGGAGGGACGATAGACGCACTGCTGGTACAACCCCTTGAACAGCAAGGCCGCATTCAGAGTGCCCGAGCAGGCGGTCGAGAGCGCCAGCCCCACGTAACCGAGCGGGTAGATGAAGATGAGGTTGCAGACCATGTTGGCAATCATCGACATCACCCCGATCCGCACCGGCGTCTTGGTATCCTGACGGGCGTAATAACCGGGGGCCAGCACCTTGATCAGCATCAGGGAGAGCAGACCGGTAGTGGAGGCCAGCAGGCTGGCGCTCGACATGCTCACTTCATGCAGGCCAAATTCGCCGCGCATGAACAGCACTCGCAAAATGGGCTCGCGCATGACCGCAATGCCTATCATGGCGGGCAGGCCGAGCAGCATCACCATCCGCACCCCCCAATCCATAGTGCGGGAGAAGTCCGCCGGATCGGCATCCACATGCTTCTTGGCCAGCGCTGGCAGGATCACGGTACTGATGGCCACCGCAAACAGCCCGAGGGGGAACTCCAGCAGGCGATCCGAGTAGTAGAGATAGCTGATGGCACCAGTCGCCAGGAAGGAAGCCAGCATGGTGTTGACCAGCAGGTTGATCTGGCTGACCGAGACCCCGAACAGGGCCGGGATCATCAGTGTGCGGATCTTCACTACCCCAGGGTGATTCCATCCCCACTTGGGCCATACCAGCATGTTGATTTGGCGCAAAAAGGGGTATTGGAACAAAAACTGCACCAAACCGCCCAAAAAGACACCAATCGCCAGCGAGATCTCAGGTTTGTCCATCAGCGGTGCAATCCACCAGGCCGCGGCAATCATTGTGATGTTGAGAAACACCGGCGTAAACGACGAGACAGCAAAGCGGCCGAAGGTGTTGAGGATGGCCCCCGCCATGGCGGTAAAAGTGATAAACCAGAGGTAGGGGAAGGTGATTTTGAGCATCAGACTGGCGAGCTCGAACTTCTCGGCCGCAGGGCCGCCATGCAGCCAGTCCCAGAACCAGCCCCAGCCAAACAGCGCGGTCAGCACACCCGACCCCAGCACACCAAGCAGGGTGACTACCGTCACTATCCCCCCCAGCGTGCCCGCCACTGCAGCCAGCAATTCACGCACTTCCCCCTCGTCGCCATTTTTCTTGTACTCCGTCATCACGGGAACAAAGGCCTGGTTGAAGGCACCTTCGGCGAACAGACGACGCAGAAAGTTGGGAATGCGATTGGCAAAAAAGAAGACGTCGGCGGCCACCCCGGCACCAAGCAGATTGGCGATGACCACATCGCGAACCAAGCCCATTACGCGGGATGCCAGCGTCATTCCGGACACTATCATGCCGGATTTGATCAATTTCTTACTCAAGACGAGGCCTCTGGAACTGTCAGAATGAAAAGAATGCTGCTAGAATCGGCCGACAGTTTAACCGTCTCCCTACTGACACACCACCGGGAGGCGGTGTTTATTTGCACAAATCATTTGACAATATGTGGTTGGAAGGGCATATTTCCGGGCCTTTTCAATACACTCGCTAAGACAGTTTTAGGAGTTTTACCTTGGCTAACATCAAATCTGCTAAGAAGCGCGCTCTTCAGTCAGAAAAACGCCGTCAGCACAACGCCAGCCGTCGTTCCATGACCCGTACCTACCTGAAGAAAGTCATTGCTGCTATCGCCTCTGGCGACAAAGCTGCTGCGACTGCCGCTTTCGCTGTTGCTCAGCCGATCATGGATCGTATGGCGACCAAAGGCCTGATCCACAAGAACAAAGCTGCTCGTCACAAGAGCCGCCTGTCTGCCCAGATCAAAGCTATGGCTTAATCAGCTTCTGCTGATCAAAGCTGAAAAAACCGGCCTTAGTGCCGGTTTTTTATTTATCTGCGCTGCAATAAAGTCGATGCAGCAAACTGATCATTTCACGCACCTCATGGCTGCGCAGCGAATAGTAGACCGTCTGGGCCTCTTTGCGAGTCATCACCAGCTCATCCCGCCGCAGCAGCGCAAGATGCTGTGACAAGGCCGACTGACTCAATCCCAATCGCTCGTTGAGCTCCCCCACTGACAGTTCGCGCTCCAGCAACTGGCACAGAATAAACAGCCGCCGTTCGTTGGCCAGCGCCTTGAGCAAGGCCACCGCTTTACTCGCATTGGCTTCCATCTCTTCAAGTTGCATCACATCTCTCCTCTACCACTCATCGCCGATGATACGTGGTGACGGGTCGTTTTAAAACGACAGGGTGGCCGGCTGGATGGCGGAGAAGTTCTCCTGGCCGGAAAAGAGAAAGGTAAAATCGCTCTCGCAGACCCGCTTCACCGCCGGATGCTGGATCATCCGCTCGGCGAAGATGACGTAATACTCCTCCATCAGATCCTGGGTTTCCCCGATCAGCATCACCCCCTCCCCCTCGAGGATCTCCTCCCGATAGATGGTCGGCGCCATGAAGATGCCCTGATTGAAGAAGCCAAACGCCTTCATCAAGGCGGCATCATCAAACTCGCCAAGAATGCTGGGGGAGACACCTTGCTGTTCGAACCACTGGGTCAGCTGACGCCCCATGGCGGTACGGCGACCGGGGATCAGCAGCTTGCGCTCTTCCAGACAGGCGGGAAAGGGCTTTTCAGGCAACGGCGCCTTGCAGAAGAAGCTGACGCCACAGCCGCCCAACCGTTTGGAGAGCAGGCCCGCATGCTGGCTGGAGTCCACCGGACAGTCGGAGAGGATCATATCGAGCTTGTGCTCGCTCAGCTGCTCCAGCAGCAGTTCGTGGGTCGATTCGAAACAGCGCAGATGGATGGAACCATCATTGGGGATGACAGAGAGCAGCACGCGGCTGGCAAGGCGCTTGGAGAGGGCATCGGCGATGCCGACGTCGAACAGGATCTGGCTCTCCTTGCGGTAGTTGACGATATCGAGCATCTCGTAGGAGAGGCTGAACATCTTGTCGGCATAGCGAAACACCAGCTGGCCCAGCTCGGTCGCCTCAAGAGAGCGCCCCTTGCGTTTGAGTAGCTTGCCCCCGAGGCGCTGCTCCAGCAGCTTGATCTGACCGGTGACGGTTTGCGGGGTCAAAAAAAGGGCTTCCGCAGCCTGGGTAACGGAGCCCTTCTTCTGAGTCATCCAGAAATAGTAGAGATGGTTGTAATTAAGGTGTGACATCCGATGGGGTTCCCGCTTGACGCGGACTCCGGTAGCAGCTGAGTTCAACCGCCAGAATGTCATACATGTCGCTAACCGAGTCAACCTTGTTCGCGCCAAACTGCTCCATCAGACTGGCCTTGAGGCGTGCTTTGTCCGGCATTCGGTCAGCGCAATAACGCTTGTTGGAACGCTTGACCATCTCCCCTGCCCGACTGCTCAACGCCCGCTCGGAGAAGGTCTCGCCGAAACGAGCCTTAGCCTGCTTGTCCCCCAACATCAGAGCACTCTCCACCACCCCGTTGAGATAGGCCGAACAGCTGGCCGAACCAGCCTCCTGTCGACACTCTTCAAACCCGCCAGCTAATCCCATAGGACTGACCAAGAAGAGCAGTAACCATGCCTGTTTTCTCATAAACCCTCCGCATTCTGGTCCCCATCACTCTTGGGGAGTGACAATCGCAAGGCCAGATAGCCAACCAGCGCTGCAATGCTGGATCCAACGAGGATCCCGAGGCGCGAGTAGCTGCCGTAATCTAGCCCACCATGCTCAAAGGCCAGTGACGCGATAAACATCGACATGGTGAATCCGATACCACAGAGGATGCTGACCGCAAAAATCTGCTTGAAGTTAACCCCGGGCGGCAACTGGGCGATACCCAGTTTGACCGACAGCCAGCTGATGGTAAACACCCCGAGCGGCTTGCCGATAAACAGCCCCAGCATGATGCCCATGGGCACCGGATTCAACAGGGAGGAGAGACCTATCCCCTCAAGGGATACCCCTGCGTTGGCAAAGGCAAACAGCGGCAGGATCAGATAGGCACTCCAGGGGTGCAGTTGATGCTCCAGATACTTGAGCGGCGAGGCGTAACGCTTGCCGTTAAGCGGAACCATAAAGCCCACCACTACACCCGCCAAGGTCGCATGGACGCCAGACTTGAGCACCGCAACCCAGAGCACCAGACCAACCAGCATGTAGAGGCTGATCCTGTCCTCGCCACGACGGTTCATCCAGAACAGGGTAAAGGTAGCCAGAAGACCGATCGCCAGCGCCTCAAGCGACAACTGCTGGGTATAGAAGAGTGCGATGATGATGATGACGCCGAGGTCATCCATGATGGCCAGCGCCAGCAGGAATACCTTGAGGCTCACCGGCACCCGCTTGCCGAGCAGCGCCATCACCCCGAGGGCAAAGGCGATGTCGGTCGCAGCCGGGATCGCCCAGCCAGCACGCGCCACTTCGTCCGAATAGTTGAAAAAGGCGTAGATCAAGGCTGGAGCCAGCATGCCGCCCACCGCCGCGATGGCCGGAAAAGTCGCTTGCACCCGGGAGGAGAGCGCCCCCTCCAGCATTTCACGCTTCACTTCCAGGCCAACCAGCAGGAAGAAGATCGCCATAAAGCCATCGTTGATCCAGAGCAGCAGCGGCTTGTTGATGTCGAGAGCCGCGATGCGCACCTGCACCGGCGTGTCGAGAAACGCCTGGTACCCGCCAGCCAGCGCGGTATTGGCTAAAATCATTGCCAGCATGGCAGCCATGATCAGAATAATTCCGGAGGCGGCCTCCAGCTTCAGGAACTTTTTGATTACATCACTCATGGTTAAATTTTCCACCGTATTGCTTTGGTTTGAGTCTATCTCTTGCAACAACCAATGGAAAATCGTTTCTTGCTGCTCAATACAACGAAAAAACCGAAGGCAAAATAGAACATACCTGCTATAAGCAGGTTTTTCCTCGTCTCTGGTTACCGTCTTATTAATCAATAAAATGAATTTTCAATTATTTAACTGCATAAAAAAGGCGCCCTGAGGCGCCTTGCTATCAGATGGCGACGGGCGCCTTGATGCCTGGGTGGGGGTCATAACCCTCGATCTCGAAATCCTCGAACTTGTAATCGAAGATGGAGTCAGGTTTGCGCTTGATCACTAGGGTCGGCAGCGGGCGCGGCTCGCGGGAGAGCTGCAGGGCTGTCTGCTCCATGTGGTTGGAGTAGAGGTGCACATCACCGCCAGTCCAGACGAAGTCACCCACTTCCAGATTGCACTGCTGGGCCATCATGTGGGTCAGCAGGGCGTAGCTGGCAATGTTGAACGGCAAGCCGAGGAACACATCACAGCTGCGCTGGTAGAGCTGGCAGGAGAGCTTGCCGCCCGCCACATAAAACTGGAAGAAGGCGTGGCAGGGGGCCAGCGCCATCTTGTCCAGCTCTCCCACGTTCCAGGCGGATACGATGATGCGGCGCGAATCCGGGTTGTGCTTGATGTCATCCACCGCTTTCTGGATCTGGTCGATGACAGACCCGTCAGCGGCAGGCCAGGAGCGCCACTGAGCGCCGTAAACCGGCCCCAGATCGCCATTCTCGTCGGCCCACTCATCCCAGATGCTGACGCCGTTTTCCTTCAGATAGGCGGTATTGGTATCGCCATTGAGGAACCAGAGCAGCTCGTGAATGATGGAGCGCAGGTGGCACTTCTTGGTGGTCACCAGCGGGAAACCTTCCGCCAGATTGAAGCGCATCTGATGGCCGAACAGGGAGACAGTACCGGTGCCGGTACGGTCTGACTTGACGGTGCCCTCATCGAGGATTTTCTGCATCAAGTCGAGATAAGCTCGCATTATTTCGCCTCCTTCACGGCATTACCGAACAACTGCGGACGCTTGTAGGCGGCCCAAATCATCAGGGCACCGACGATAATCATCGGGGTGGAGAGGATCTGGCCCATGCTGATCTCCTGGAAGTAGAGACCGAGCTGGCTGTCCGGCTGGCGCACAAACTCCACCAGGAAGCGGAACAGGCCGTAGAACAGCAGGAACATGCCGGAGATGGCGCCGCGCGGCGGATTCTTGCGCCAGAAGAGATTGAGGATGATGAACAACACCACCCCTTCCAGGGCGAACTGGTAGAGCTGGGAGGGATGACGCGGCTCGGGACCCGCCTCCGGGAAGATGATGGCCCAGGGCACATCGGTGACCCGGCCCCACAGCTCGCCGTTGAGGAAGTTGCCGATCCGGCCAACGCCGAGACCAAACGGAATGAGCGGTGCCACAAAGTCGGCCACGGTGAAGAAGTGGCGCTTGGTCTTGTGGGCAAACCAGACCATCGCGGTGATCACCCCGATCAGACCACCGTGGAACGACATACCGCCGGTCCAGATCTTGAACAGGTAGGTGGGATCCGCGAGGAAGAGATCGAAGTTGTAGAACAGCACGTAACCGACACGGCCACCGAGGATCACCCCGAGGAAGCCGTAAAACAGCAGATCCGACACCTCGTTGCGGGTCCAACCGCTGTTCGGTGCATCGGCACGACGGCCGGCAAGCCACATGGCAAACGCGAAACCGAACAGGTACATGAGACCATACCAGCGTACCGATAGTGGTCCCAAACTGAATGCTACGGGATCAATCTGCGAGAAAACCCAATATCCATCGTGCTGCATATGCGGCCCCAGTCAAAATAAAAGCCGCATTTTCCGATCATTCGTCAGCAGGGACAAGGCATGATTATCAATCACTCTGTTTCGATTTATGACCGGCTCGCAGCAAACCGCCCAAACCATGCTCTTCCAGATAACGGGCAAACAGGCCGCGCAGCACGTGGGGATTGTCATGTTTGAGGCCATCAGCCATCAGTTCCGTCAACTCGCTCAGGGTGGATTGACGCAGCACGTACTTGATCCGGGCGATGTTGTGGGTGTTCATACTGAAGCGGCGATAACCCATGGCCAGCAGCAGCAATACACCGACCGGATCACCGGCCAGCTCGCCACACACCGACACCGGCTTCTGGTAGCGGTGGGAAGCATCAACCAGCTGTTGCAGGGCGCGGATCACCGCAGGATGGAAGGCATCGTAGATGTTGGCAACCCGAGAGTTGTTGCGATCCACCGCCAGCAGGTACTGGGTCAGATCGTTACTGCCCACCGACCAGAAGTCGATGAGCGGCGCCATCTCCGGCAAGATAAAGAGGGCGGAGGGCACCTCGATCATCACCCCGAGGCTGGGGTAGCGGATCACCGCATCGCGGCTCGCCGCCTCTTCCGACACTTCTCGCCACGCCTGATCCAGCAGACGACGGGAGGCTTTGATTTCGCTGACGCTGCTGATCATCGGCAGCATGATGGCCAGATTGTCCAGCCCTTCGCTGGCCCGCAGCATCGCCTTGAGCTGCACCAGAAACAGTTCGGGGTGATCCAGCGTAATCCGGATCCCCCGCCAGCCAAGGAAGGGGTTTTCCTCGACGATGGGGAAATAGGGTAGCGGCTTGTCGCCGCCCACATCCAGCGTCCGCATGCAGACCGGCCGGTTGCGGTAGGTCTCCAGAATGCCGCGATAGCGGGCAGTCTGCTCCCACTCGGAGGGGAAGCTCTCCTGCAGCATGAAGGGGATCTCGGTGCGATAGAGGCCCACCCCGTCCGCCAGCTGATTGAGGGAGATCTCGGTATCGGCACTGAGCCCGGCGTTGAGCAGCAGAGAGACCTTGGTGCCATCGGCGGTTTCAGATGGCAGGTTGTCGACGCTGCGCACCAGGGTATCGAGGGCCCGCTCTTCGCTCAGCAGCTGACGATACTCGGTCAGGATCACCTGATTGGGCTCGATGAAGAGATCACCACTATAGCCATCGACGACCAGCATGCGACCACCGATGTCACCAAGGGGCAGATCAACCCCCATGATGGCAGCCACCCCCATGGCGCGGGCCAAAATGGCCGCGTGGGAGTTGGTTCCCCCCTTGAGCGAGACTACCCCGGTCAGATACTCGCGGGGCACTTCCGCCAGAATGGTAGCAGTCACCTCGTCGGCAACCAGCACCACCGGCTCGCCGATGGAGATATGTTCAGGTTCATTCTGCACCAGCCGGCTGATCAGCCGCTGGGCAATATCCTTCACGTCGGTGGAGCGCTCCTGCAAGTAGGGATCCTTCATCCCCTTGAACTGCTCGATCAAGCGATCGCTGATGAGCTTGACTGCAGAGACCGCAGTCCAGTGCTCCTTGCTCACCTTGTTGCGAATGGGCTTGATATAGCCTGGATCGTTCAGCAGATGGAGGTAGATATCGAAAATCGCCACCGAATCCTGGCTGTAGCTCTCGCGAAAGCGCAGCGCCAGACTCTCCAAGTCGTGCCGCACTTCCTCAACCGCCAGCTCCAGCCGCGCCAGCTGGCTGGCATGGTCTTCATCCTTGCGCGGGGTAATGGACGAGAGCGCTTTGCGGGGCCGCCACACCCAGGCCTTGGCCATGGCAATGCCGCTGGCACCGGCAATACCGCGCAGCGGCTTGCTCCAGTCGGTCTTCTGCAACCACCCCTTGGCTTGTGCCTGGGCGATCCGCGCCGCCAGCTGGGCCGCCAGGGTGACCATGAAGGACTCTTCCCCCTCATCGAAGCGGCGACTCTCCTTCTGCTGCACCACCAGAATGCCGACCACCTGACGCTGATGCATGATGGGTGCGCCGAGGAAGGAGCGGAACGCCTCTTCGGCCACATCGGGCAGGAATTTGAAACTGGGGTGCGCGGGGGCATCAGCCAGGTTGATCAGCTCTTCCCGCTGACCCACCAGACCGACGATGCCCTGCTCGTAGGGCAGGGTCACCTTGCCGACTGCGGACGGGGCCAAGCCGTCGGTAGCCGCCAGGCGATAGCGGCGCACCTCGGGTTCCGAGACATAGACGGAGCAGCAGTCCACTGCCATGGCGTGCCGGGTCTGGCTCACCAATGCCTGCAAGGCCTGCTCGAGGGTATTGGCCTCGGCCATGCTCTCGACGATACGTCTCAGTTCCGTTAACAACTAATCTGTGCTCCTTAACGGGCGCGGTTGCGCCGCCCATCCTTCTTGTTGACCTGCACTGCCGGCACTGGCATCGCCAGCGGGGCAAACTCTTTCATGACCCGGCGGTAAACCTCCCGCTTGAACGAAACGACCTGACGCACCGGATACCAGAAGCTGACCCAACGCCAGTCGTCAAATTCGGGATGGCCATGACAGCCGAACTGGATCCGCGACTCCTTGCCCGAATTCAGCTGTAACAGGAACCATTTTTGTTTTTGGCCAATACAGACCGGTGAACTGTCCCAGCGGACAAGACGTTTGGGTAAACGGTACTTTAGCCAGTTACGACTGGTGGCCATGATGGTCACATCTTCGGGCTTGAGGCCAATCTCCTCATACAGCTCTCGATACATGGCCTGCTCTGGCGTTTCACCATCATCAACCCCCCCCTGCGGAAACTGCCAGGAGTGCTGCCCATAGCGTTTAGCCCACAACACTTGTCCTTCACGGTTACAGATCACGATACCGACATTGGGACGAAATCCGTCGCCATCAATCACGTGATCACCTTATAAAGGCTGAATCTATAAGGAGATTGTTCCACATTCACTCCGTGGCAGCAAACAAGGAGTGAATCCCCTGTTTCATGAATAACTTTCAATTTCAAACATACTTATAAACAAATCCAAGGATCCGCTTCCCCAAGTTGCCCACCCAGGCTGTGCATAAAGCTGTTAGCAAACGGGTATATACAGTACTTTTTAACTGTACGCGAAAAGTGCCTCTCCGTATTACCACGCGACATAAAATATAAAAAATCATTATTTTTTATAAGCTTGAGGCAAAATAACTGGATCTAGATCCATGTCCCCCCAAGAGCCAGATCCATGATCCGGATTGTGAACAAGTTTAACTGCTCAAAGATCCACCATGGCGAAATTATCCACAGGAGTGGCACAATATCTACCCCGTTTACCCTGTAAAAATGGGGTGGCATTCACAATTTTTTGTAACATATCAGCGACTCCACCCACTTTCATCCACTTATCCAAGATTTCTGTGGATAACTGTGTGTAACATCATGCACAAACCCTTGGACAACTATTTAGAGGTCAAACCAGACCTGGCTTACTGCTCGATAAAACAGACAAAATCCTTTAAAATCATAATGATGAACTGACAGCGCCCAAATTCTCTGCATTTGATCTTACCCACTCAGGATCGGTTATAAAAACAGCGATCCTTCTCGGGATCCTCCCCTGTTAGAATATGGCGAGCAAGATGGAGCCAACTATGCCAAGCAATCCCCAATCCGAGCAGGAGTTATTGAGCCGCGCCTATGCCATGGCTGGCTTCACGCTGGCGCAGCTGGCCGCCGAGGCTGGTGTCGCAGTGCCCAAAGACCTGCGCCGTGACAAGGGGTGGGTCGGTCAGTTGATCGAGCTGCAACTGGGTGCCAGCGCAGGGAGCAAGCCGGAGCAGGACTTCCCGGAGCTGGGGATCGAACTCAAGACGATCCCCGTGGATCCTCAAGGCAAACCGCTGGAGACCACCTTCGTCTGCGTCGCCCCGCTGATCGGCGTCAGCGGCCAGCGCTGGGAGGAGTCCAACGTGCGCAACAAGCTATCCCGGGTGCTCTGGATCCCGGTGGAAGGCTGTCGGGAGATCCCGGTTGGCGAGCGGCGGGTCGGCATGCCGCTGATGTGGAGCCCGAATGAAGAGGAAGAGCGGCTACTGCGTCAGGACTGGGAGGAGCTAATGGACATGATAGTGCTGGGAGAAGTGGAGCAGATCAGCGCACGCCACGGCCAGGTGATGCAACTGCGGCCCAAGGCGGCCAACAACAAGGCGCTGACTCGCGCCATCGGCCGCGATGGTCAACCCATCATGACCCTGCCCCGCGGCTTCTATCTCAAGATCGACTTCACCCACAGTCTACTGCAACGCTATTTTGCCTTGCCGACTTGATCTGCCTTATCAACATCTTTGTCATATGGTGGTATAAAAATAGACAGGAGCCATTTTTAACTCACAGACAAGGAGGCGTCATGCCACTGATCAAACAGTTTTTGAAGTCCAAGCCCGAGGTCAAGGTGACCTTTGCAGTAGAGAAAGAGGCGGCTGCAGGGGCGGAACAGGTGATGCTGATCGGCGAGTTCACCCAGTGGCAACCGGTCGAGCTGAAACGCATGAAGAGCGGCGAGTTCAAAGCCACCCTCAATCTGCCGACCGACGGCCCGGGGTACTTCGAATACTGCTACCAGCTCATCACACCGGCAGGGGAAACCCTCTACGAGAATGACTGGGCAGCGGATGACTATGTGCCAGGCCCCTTCGGGCGAGACAACTCGGTAGTTCGGGTCATCCAGTAACGGCCCCCAGAGAGCCAATAGACAGATACAAAAAAGGCTCGCCATTGGCGAGCCTTTTCACTACCTGTCGAGCTATTTGCCGACATACCGACACCAATTCGAATCGAATTAGTTGAGCTTCTCTTTGATACGAGCAGCTTTGCCGGACAGGTTGCGCAGGTAGTACAGTTTGGCGCGGCGAACATCACCACGACGCTTCAGTTCTACACTGTGGATCAGCGGAGAGTGAGTCTGGAATACACGCTCAACACCTTCGCCGTTGGAGATCTTGCGAACGGTGAAAGCAGAGTGCAGACCGCGGTTACGCTTGGCAATAACGATGCCTTCGAAAGCCTGCAGACGCTCTTTACCACCTTCTTTAACACGAACTTGAACACGTACAGTGTCGCCCTGGGCAAAAGCCGGGATGTCGGTACGCAGTTGCTCTTGTTCAAGCTGCTGAATAATCTTGCTCATTGTCTTTCCTTACCTAGGATAAACTGAAAACTCTACTTAACGCTGTCACGCACTTCGCGGACATACTCGGCAAGAAGTGATTCTTGCTCGTCAGTCAGAGCTAGGTTGTTAATAAGTTCCGGCCTTCTTTGCCAGGTTCGTCCGAGCGACTGCTTGAGACGCCAGCGTCGAATCACTTCGTGATTGCCGCTTGTCAGCGCCTCGGGCACCGCCAATCCATCCAACACCTCCGGCCGAGTATAGTGGGGATGATCCAGCAAGCCATCCGTAAAGGAGTCTTGCTCGGCACTGGCCTGATCGCCCAAAACCCCAGGGACCAGACGCGAAACCGCATCGATCAGGGTCATGGCAGGCAACTCGCCACCACTTAACACGTAATCCCCGATAGACCACTCTTCGTCGACTTCGGTTTGTATCACGCGTTCATCGATACCTTCGTATCGACCGGCTACCAGAATCAGTTTCTGATTCGTCGCCAACTCGGTTACGCCCGCTTGAGTCAGCTTGCGTCCCTGAGGGGAGAGATAGATGACTTTCGCCCCGTCTCCCGCCGCTTGCTTGGCTGCATGAATCGCGTCACGCAGCGGCTGAACCATCATTAACATGCCGGGCCCACCACCATAAGGACGATCATCGACCGTACGGTGTTTGTCGTGGGTAAAGTCCCGGGGGTTCCAGCACTCAATCTGCAGCAGGCCACTCTTGACGGCCCGACCCGTTACCCCGTGCTCGGTAATGGCTCGGAACATTTCAGGGAAGAGGCTAATTACCCCAATCCACATAAGAAACCTCCGGCACCCGTGTTAGCGCGGGAAACTAGAAACCAGGATCCCAATCAACTTCGATTGTTCGAGCAGTCAGATCAATGTTCTTGATCACCTGCTCTTCCAGGAACGGAATCAACCGCTCCTTTGCACCAAAGGCATCTTTTACATTGGCCTCAACCACCAACACATCGTTGGAGCCGGTTTCCATCAATTCGGTCACCTTGCCTAGGTCATATCCCTTGGTGGTCACTACCGAGCAACCAATCAGGTCACGCCAGTAGAACTCGCCCTCAGGCAACGCAGGCAATAGATCAGCGGGTACGCCGATCTCGACATTGGTCAATGCCAGGGCATCTTCGCGCACATCGATACCATCGAGTTTGCAGATCAGACCCTTGTTGTGACGTTTCCAGGATGAAACCCGAATTTCACGCCACGCCCCGTTCTGATTAATCAGCCAGGGGTTGTAATCGAAAATCGCTTCGGCAACATCGGTGAAGGAGTTCACTTTAAGCCAGCCCTTGATGCCGTAAACGGTCCCCAGGGTGCCCAGAACTACAGGTTTTTCCACCTTAACTCCTTACCGTTTGGCTGATTAAGCAGCTTTGGCAGCGTCTTTGATCAGCTTGGCAACGCGCTCAGAAACAGCGGCACCAGTAGCAACCCAATGCTCGATACGAGCCAGGTCCAGGTTCAGCTTTTCAGCCTGACCAGAAGCAACCGGGTTGAAGAAACCAACGCGCTCGATGAAACGACCGTCGCGGGCGTTACGGCTGTCAGCAACTACTACCTGGTAGAACGGACGCTTTTTCGCGCCACCACGTTGTAAACGAATGGTTACCATATCGTCCTCATTAACATCTAATGAACAAGGCCCGCAAACACGCGGACCCTAGCTTAAAATAAGCCGCATAATTCTACTTGGATTCGTAATAATTGCAACCAAGCCAGCCATTTTTTGCGCAGGGCTGCAATGAAAAGGGCCTGCAACTCGCAGACCCTCGCTCAATACCTAACTCCGGATAATCAGAACGGACCGCGACCGCCACCAAATCCCGGTGGCAGCATGTTCTTCATCTGGCTCATCATTTTACGCATGCCGCCCTTGCCGGACATCTTCTTCATCATGCGCTGCATCTCTGTGAACTGCTTGAGCAGCTTGTTCACGTCCTGCACCTGCATGCCGGAACCTGCAGCGATGCGACGCTTGCGAGAGCCCTTGATGAGGTCGGGATGGGCACGCTCTTTCGGCGTCATGGAGCTGATGATGGCCTCCATCCGCACGGTGAGTTTGTCATCCATCTGATCCTTGATGTTGTCCGGCAGGCCGGACATGCCCGGCAGCTTGTCGAGCATACCCATCATGCCGCCCATGTTGCGCATCTGGGCCAACTGCTCGCGGAAGTCCTCGAGATCGAAGCCTTTACCGCTCTTGACCTTGCTGGCCAGCTTGGCCGCTTTCTCTTTATCGACGTTACGCTCCACCTCTTCGATCAGAGAGAGCACATCGCCCATGCCGAGGATGCGAGAGGCGAGGCGATCAGGGTGGAACGGCTCCAGCGCATCGGTCTTCTCGCCCATACCGATGAACTTGACCGGTTTACCGGTGATGTGGCGCACCGACAGGGCGGCACCACCGCGGGCATCGCCGTCCGCCTTGGTGAGGATCACGCCGGTAAGGGGCAGCGCTTCGTTGAACGCCTTGGCGGTGTTGGCGGCATCCTGACCGGTCATGGCATCGACCACGAACAGGGTCTCGACAGGCTTGATGGTGGCGTGCAGATCCTGGATCTCGGCCATCATTTCGCTATCAACATGCAGACGGCCGGCGGTATCGACGATCACCACGTCATAGAATTTCTTGCGCGCCTGATCGATAGCGGCAGTCGCGATGGCAACCGGCTTCTGGCTTGCATCGCTCGGGAAGAAGTCGACGCCGATGTCACCCGCCAGGGTCTCCAGCTGTTTGATCGCCGCAGGGCGATAGACGTCGGCACTGACCACCAACACCTTCTTCTTGTTGCGCTCTTTGAGCAGTTTGGCCAGTTTGCCGACCGTGGTGGTCTTACCGGCCCCCTGCAAACCGGCCATCAGGATAATGGCGGGCGGCTGGGCAGCCAGATTGAGCTGTTCATTGGCCTCCCCCATCACGGTGACCAGCTCGCCGTGCACTATCTTGATGAATGCCTGACCCGGGCTCAGGGATTTGGCCACTTCCTGCCCGACGGCACGCTCCTTGACGCGCGCCACGAAATCACGCACGACCGGCAGGGCGACGTCCGCCTCAAGCAGCGCCATGCGGACTTCGCGCAGGGTCTCTTTGATGTTCTCTTCGGTCAGCCGACCACGGCCACTGACATTGCGCAAGGTGCGCGAGAGTCTTTCAGTCAAATTCTCAAACATGACGCATTCCGGTTCTTGGCGTAATAAATGGGGGCATTATAACCCAGAGCAGCCGCGAGGACGATTATTCACCGCACCGTCGCTCATCTATGCTTCGTCCCTATATATGGGCGGATCGGCCATTGCACAACTGGCGAGCACATCTTGTGCAAGGTATACTGCTCCTCTTATATCCCTAAATGCTTGTGTAACAACGACCTGGTTATGATCGTGATCTCTGTTCTGGCCCTGGCGTTTTATCTGCTGGCCATCATCGCCTCACTGCACCTGCTGCTCAATGCCAAACAAGTCGGGTACGCCCCCCTGTTCGCTTGCGTGGGACTGGCACTGGTAGCCCATGGTGCATCTGTTGCCAGCGAAGTAATGGTGACCCATTCCGGTCAAAACCTGAGCATGCTCAACGTCGCCTCGCTGGTGAGCCTGATCATTAGTTGCTTCATGACCTGCGTCACCCGTCGCTTCAACGGCTGGATCCTGCTGCCGGTAGTCTATAGCTTCTCGGCCCTGTTGCTGGCTGCCAGCGCCTTGATCCCGGGTCGCTACATAACCCATCTGGAGGCCCATCCCCAGCTGTTGCTGCACATCGGCCTCGCCCTGATGGCCTACTCGGTATTGATGATCGCCTGTCTGTTTGCGCTGCAGCTCGCCTGTCTGGACAAGCAGCTTAAATCTCGAAAAATCAGCAATCTGCCAGCCATGCCGCCACTGATGACAGTGGAAAAACGACTGTTTCAGTTGATCTCTGCAGGGGTGCTGCTGCTGACACTCTCCATCGCCTCCGGCCTCTTCTTCCTCGAAGATATGTTCGCCCAGGGCAAGTCTCACAAGGCAGTGCTCTCCATCCTGGCATGGTGTGTCTACGTGTTGCTGCTGTGGGGTCATCACACCTATGGCTGGCGCGGCCGTAAAGTCATCACACTCAGTCTGATCGGCAGCTTCATCCTGACTCTTGCCTACTTTGGCAGTCGCTTCGTCAAAGAAGTGCTGTTGAGCTGACACCTATACTCTTTTAGCCATACCATCCAACAGGAGCCCTTTTTGGACAGCATCTCAACGAGTACATTACTGATTGTTCTCGTTATCTTGATCCTTCTTTCCGCCTTTTTCTCCAGTTCCGAAACCGGCCTGATGTCCATTAACCGCTACAAACTGCGGCATCTGGCACAGACCAAACACAAAGCCGCACGTCGCGTCGAGCAACTGCTCGCCCGCCCCGATCGCCTGCTGGGGCTGATCCTGATCGGCAACAATCTGGTCAATATCCTCGCCTCCGCCATCGCCACCATCGTCTGTATCCGGCTGTTTGGTGATCTCGGGGTCGCCATCGCCACCTTCGGGCTGACCCTGGTGGTACTGGTATTCGGTGAAGTGACCCCCAAGACCCTGGCCGCCATGTTTCCGGAGAAGATCGCCTATCCCGCCTCCTGGATCCTCAAGGGGCTGATGGGGCCGCTCTCACCGCTGGTCTGGCTGATCAACGGCATCACCAGCGGCCTGCTCAAGATGCTGAAGATCAATCCCAGCAAGGATGACTCCCTCAACACCGAGGAGCTGCGCACCATAGTCAATGAGGCGGGTAACCTGATCCCCCAGCGTCATCAGGAGATGCTGCTGAGCATTCTGGATCTCGACAAGATGCTGGTCGAGGACATCATGGTGCCACGCAGCGATATCTACGCCATCGACATCAACGATGACTGGAAGAGCATCCAGCGCCAGCTGGCCCACTGCGCTCACACCAAGATCCTCCTCTATCGCGACAATATCGACGACGTTGTCGGATTTTTACACGCACGCGATGCCCTTAGACTGGTAGCCAGGGACCAGTTCAACAAATCGAGTCTGTTGCGAGAAGTGGACGAGATCTACTTCATTCCGGAAGGAACGCCGCTCAACGTGCAGCTGGCCAAATTCCAGCGTAACAAGGAGCGAATTGGCCTGATCGTCGACGAATACGGCGATATTCAGGGTCTAATCACTCTGGACGACATTCTGGAAGAGATCGTCGGCGACTTCACCACCTCCATGACGCCAGCGCCGAGCGACGAGATCCATCCCCAGTCAGATGGTTCTTATCTGGTCGAAGGCTCAGCCAATATTCGTGAGCTGAACAAGGAGATGAACTGGCACCTGCCCATCGACGGCCCGCGTACCCTCAACGGTCTGATCCTCGAATATCTAGAGGAGCTCCCCCAGCCCAACATCGGGATCCGGCTGGCCGGTTATCCTATCGAGATCCTCGATGTGGAGAACAACATGGTGAAGATGGCGCGGATCATGCCGGCATCGTATCGGGCGGAGTCGGATCCGCAAGATTGAAAAAGGGCTGCCAGTGGCAGCCCTTTTCTGTTGCTCATCGTCACTGTTCATCTTCATCATCCGGCTCCAGCACCAGCGTCGGGATCAACTCGCCGAACACCCGTTGCAGCTCGTCACGGTTGGCCAGCAGGTCTTGCAGCGTATAGCTGTCCATCACCGCCAGAAACGCATCCATCGCCTCTTTCAGCGCACTCTTGAGCAAACAGACAGAGACGATGTGGCAAGCGGGCGAGCCGCAGTCAATGCCGTCCAGATTGCCTTCCAGCGCCCTGATCACCTGCCCGATATTGATGGTGGCGGGATCGCAAGCCATGCGAATACCGCCATTCTTGCCCCGCTGGGATTGCAGATAGCCCAGCTTCACCAGCTGATTGACCACCTTCACCATGTGGTTGCGGGAAACGCCATACAGGGCCGATACCTTGGCAACGCTCGACAACTCCCCTTCCGGCAGGGTGGCAAGATAGAGCAGGGCTCTCAATCCAAAATCTGTATAACTGGTTAGTCTCATAAAACCTGATTAGCGCGATGCGAAAAGTGGAGTATTGATTCAAATCAAATAAACATCTAGGATGCCACTTATTAAATGACATTTTATATGTTTAATTAGAACGAGGCCCCTATGCTAGATCAAACCACCGTTGCCGTCATCAAAAGCACCATTCCGCTGCTCGAATCGGCAGGCCCTGCCCTCACCCAGCACTTCTACCAGCGGATGTTCAGCCATAACCCGGAGCTGAAAGATATCTTCAACCTGGCCCATCAACGCAGTGGCGGCCAGCCGCTGGCCCTGTTCAATGCAGTCGCCGCGTATGCAAAGAATATCGACAATCTGGGAGCGCTCGCCGGTGCGGTCGAGCGGATTGCGCACAAACATACCGGATTCCTGATCCAGCCGGAACAATATCACATTGTAGGTAGTCATCTCTTGGCCACGCTCAAAGAATTGGGCGGAAGTGCGGTCACCGACGAGGTGCTGGAGGCATGGGGCAAGGCGTATGGCGTGCTGGCCGACATCTTCATCGGCCGCGAGCAGGAGATCTATCAGGAGAAGGCCAATCAGGATGGTGGCTGGCAAGGTACCCGCACCTTCATCATCAAGGAGAAGCGAGCCGAGAGCGACCTCATCACCTCCTTCCTGCTGGCGCCGGAAGATGGCAAGCCGGTACTGACCTTCAAACCGGGCCAATACCTCAGCATCAAGCTGGTTCACCCCGAGCTGGAATATCAGGAGATCCGCCAATACTCCCTCTCCGATGCCCCCAACGGGCAGGATTACCGCATCAGCGTCAAGCGTGAGCCGCAGGGTCAGGTCTCCAACCTGCTGCACGATCACCTGCAGGTGGGTGACAAGATCGAGGTGATGCCCCCTACCGGCGATTTCTATCTGAAAGCCGACAGCCAGACCCCGGTGGTACTGCTCTCCGCCGGTGTCGGCGTGACGCCGATGATGAGCATGCTCAACCAGTTGCTGGCGAACGGCCATCAGGCTGATGTCACCTGGCTGCACGCCTGCGAACAGGGTGCTGTACACGCCTTCCGGGAGGATATTCAGCAAAAATCCCGCCAGCATCCCAACTTGCTGAGCCGGATCTGGTATCGGGAGCCGGAGGCCAGTGATGTGCAGGGGCAAGATTACGATCTGGCCGGCACCATGGATCTGACTGCCGTGAAGGAGCGCATCACGCCAGAGGCCCACTACTACTTCTGTGGCCCTGTCGGCTTCATGCAAGAGATCAAGCGGCAGCTGCTGGCTGCTGGGGTACCAACGGGGCAGCTCCATTACGAAGTTTTTGGCCCCCACCAAGATCTCTAAGGCGCAGGCAGCCATATAACAGAGGGAGGTTCCGGCTTGTCATGGCACGGCGGCTGGAACCGGACCCACAGGTGCAGATCTGTGGGTCATTTTTTTGGATCAGTGCATCGCCTTGGCGCGGGCCACCACGTTGGCCGGCATCCGGTTGCCAAGACGGCTGAGCAGACTCGCCGCCTTCTGGTGCAGCGCCTTGTCACCTATGACGGAGCCATGGAGCCAGCGATAGGCGTCCTCATAATCAAGCGGACTGCCCATCCCCTGCAACAGCATCTCGACCCACTCGATGCGAGCCCGCAGAAAACCGAGGCTGGCCGCCTCGCGCATCAGAGTTTCGGCTCGCACCAAATCCTTCTGCACCAAAGTTCCTTTCCAGTAGTAGCGCCCCAGCTGCTCCAGCGCTGGCGCCAACCCCTGATTGGCCGCCTCCCACATATATTGCACCCCGAGTTCGGCATTGGATTTGGTACAGACACCCCACGCCAGCATATCCCCCCAGAGGAATTGATAGGCCGGGATCTTCATCACCGAGGCGCGCGCTTCGATATCCTGAGTCAGCTGACAGCGATCCTGCTTCACCTGAGTGAGGTGACGCCCCTGCTCAATCCAGTTGAGCAACTCGTCCTGACGATAGAGTGGCACCGCCTGCAACTCGCCAGCGGCCAGAGGTGCGGGAGGCGCCACCACAGCAGCAGGTTCCACCGGTTTTGGCAGCGGCGCGGCCCCCTCGCCACTGCTGGTAACGGGGGTGACCGGCTCGGCCGGGAGCAAGACGGGGACTGCCTCAGAGGGCGCTGGCGTAGCAGCAGAGACAGGGGCCGTTGACACCGCAGCACTGCTTGCGGTCGGTGCCGATGCACTTGCTGCAGGCACATCGCTCGATACGGCAGCCGATACCGCCTCGGCACCATAGAGGGGCGCGGTGAATGTACCGACAAGAATGAGAAGGGTAAGGGGTTTCATCATAAGGATCTCCTGCTGCACTCTGTTATCGGCACCAAGCCCCATCCCCTTAGCCTGCCGGGCGGATCTCATCAATACAAAAGGGAGCCGAAGCTCCCTTGTTGGCACGGTTGACCCGCTTACTTGACGAAATCGACACCCAGCTGGATATCGGCTTTCAGGGTAGCCAGCATGCCTTCCATCGCTTCCTGCTCGAACGCGCTCAGCTTGCCGTAATCCAGTACGGTTTCGACGCCATTCTTGCCCAGCAGTACCGGCTGTGCGAAGAAGGTGGCGTGCTCGCCGTTGCCTTCAACGTAGGCGCACTCAACAACGTTGGCTTCGCCCTGCAGACCCTTGATGAGGGAGAGACCGAAACGGCAAGCCGCCTGACCCATGGAGAGGGTCGCAGAACCGCCACCGGCTTTGGCTTCCACCACTTCGGTACCGGCATTCTGGATGCGCTTGGTCATGGCTGCCACTTCTTCAGCGGTGAAGGAAGCGCCTTCAATCTGGGAGAGCAGCGGCAGGATGGTGACGCCACTGTGACCACCGATCACGTTGACGCGTACCTTGTCGATGTTCAACCCTTTGGCAGCGGCCACGAAGGTCTCGGCGCGGATCACGTCCAGGGTGGTGACACCGAACAGGCGACGCTTGTCATAGACACCGGCTTTCTTCAGCACTTCGGCGGCGATAGCCACAGTGGTGTTGACCGGGTTGGTGATGATGCCGATCAGTGCTTTCGGGCAAGTGGCCGCGCACTTCTCGACCAGATTCTTGACGATACCGGCGTTGATATTGAACAGGTCGGAGCGATCCATCCCCGGCTTGCGTGCCACACCGGCGGAGATCAGCACCACATCGGCCCCAACCAGCGCAGGAGTCGGATCTTCACCGCAGAAGCCCTTGATGGCGACGTCGGTAGGAATATGACTGAGGTCAACGGCCACACCCGGGGTAACCGGGGCGATGTCATACAGGCTCAGCTCGGAGCCAGCCGGCAGACGGTTTTTCAACAGCAGAGCGAGGGCTTGACCGATGCCACCAGCGGCACCCAGAACGGCAACTTTCATGATCAACTCCATGTTTAAGCGTAGGTTTAAGGTTGTTTGTTGTTGTGCGCCCAACCTTAATGGATCCCCCCATAAAAAACAATCTGATAACAGTTGCAGTCACGGGTTCTGTGAGCCACGAAACATGCGGGAGCAAAAATTGGAGGGAAATACAAAAAGTTGGAGGAGAAGCACAGTTTTTCTGCACTTCTCCTTACCATAAAGAGGTAGATCTGAGGGTCTCAGGATTGGAATGCCAGCGCCCGTTTTTCACACCAGCGAAAACCAATTGTTAACAATCCGTTCATCGCCAGATAAAGCCCACCAGCCACCCCGAACACAGCCAGGGTATCGTAGGTCTGGGCGTTCAACCCCTGCGCCAGCCCCATGATGTCCATGATGGTGATAGTACTGGCGAGGGAGCTCCCCTTGAGCACCAGGATCACCTCGTTGGAGTAGGCAGGCACCAGATGACGGGCGGCGTGGCGCACCTTCATCCACAAGGTCTGGCGGCCATTAAAACCAAGCGCCCGGCACGCCTCCACCTCACCAGCCGGGATGGCATCGAGCGCCCCCTTGAACAACCGGGTGGAGTAGGCCGCCGTGTTGAGACCCAGCGCCAGCACGGCGCAGAACCAGGGCTGCTTGAGCAGCGGCCAGAGCGGGCCGGCTTTCAGCCACTCGAACTGGCCCGGCCCGTAGTAAATCAGGAAGATCTGAATGAGCAGCGGCGTGCCGGTAAAGAGCAGCACCCACAGCTGCACCAGCTGGGTCGCCACCGGCAGGCGCAGCTCCAACACCCAGGTCATCAGGGCTGCCAACACAATCCCCAGCAGCAGGCTGAACAGGGTCAGCTCCAGCGTGGTGACCAGACCGCCCAGCAACGTAACGAGATACTCTTGCATCAGTTAGCCTCCGTAGCGGCGGGTGTAGCGGGCAGCCAGCCCGAGGCCATATTCACTCACCAGACTGATGGCCAGATAGATGAGGGCGGCGGCGGCATACCAGGTGAAAGGCTCATAGGTACTGGCCGAGGCCATCTGCGCCTGACGCATCATCTCGTTGACCCCGATAAGCGACACCAGCGCGGTATCTTTCAGCAACACCAGCCACTGGTTGCCGAGGCCCGGCAGGGCATAACGCCACGCCTGCGGCAACACGATGCGAAAGAAGATGTGGCTCTTGCTCAACCCCAACGCCAGCGCCGCCAACCGTTGACCTGAAGGCACCGCATTGAGCGCCGCCCGCAGGGTCTGGGTCGCATAGCTGGCAAACAGCAGGGAGAGCGCCAGCACCCCACAGGCGAACGGGCTGAACTCCACATACTCGCCAGTGATGAGGAACAGCACCTGGGTCGAGCCGAAGTAGATGAACAGCACCACCAGCAACTCGGGCAGACCACGGATCAGCGTGGTCAGGGTGGCCACCGGCCACACCAATGCACGCTGCTTGCTGAGCTCGGCGGCACTGAACGCCAGCGCCAATACCATGCCCCCGACCAGTGATGCCAAGGCCAGCCCGAGGGTCATCCAGGCTGCATCCAACAACAGGCTCAACATGGCTTACTGCGCGAAGTATTTGTCGAAGATTTTCTGATAGGTGCCGTTGGCCTTGATCTCGGCCAGCCCCTTGTTCAGCTGGGTCAGCAGCTCCTGATTGCCCTTGGCGACCGCGATGCCAAAGCCGGTACCGAAGTACTTGGCATCCGTCACCGGCGCACCCACCACCGCATACTCCTTGTGCTGCTTCAGCCAGTCGGCAGCAACGGCGGTATCGGCAAAGACACCGTCGGTACGGCCATTCATCATGTCGAGGAAGGCGCTCTGGTAGCTGGCGTACGGCACGGTCAGCAGACCCTTGCTCACCCAGTTATCAACCAGATAGGACTGGTGAGAGGTACCGTTCTGCACGCCGACTGTCTTGTCGACCATCTCTTCCGGCCCCTTGAAGGCCCCTTTCTTGGCGACGAATACGGCCGAGTTCTCGTAGTAGATGTCAGAGAAATCGACCTGAGCGGCCCGCTCAGGGGTCACGTCCATGGCGGCGATGGCGGCATCGTAGCGACGGAATTTGAGGCTGGGGATCAGGCTGTCAAAGGCCTGGTTGTGGAAGCTGCACTCCAGCTTGGCCTGCTCGCAGATGGCGCGCGCCAGATCGATGTCAAAACCCTGAAACTCGTTCTTGTCATCCAGGTATTCGAACGGTGCGTAGGTGGCCTCGGTGGCGAACTTGATCTCTTTGGCCATGACGGAGGTACTCAACAGGCCCATGGCAGCAACCAACAACAGACTCTTTTTCATGACAGCTTCCTTATCGATTCAATATCAATGCATCAAGAATTCGGCAAACCGGCTGGTTTGCGGGGATTGGAAAATGGCGGCGGTGCCGGATTCGATGATCCGCCCCTTCTCCAGATAAATCACCTGGCTGGCCACCTTGCGGGCAAAGTCGACCTCGTGGGTCACCACCACCTGGGTAATGCCGGTCTGGCTCAGGTTGCGGATGATCTCGGCCACCTCTTTGGTGATCTCGGGATCGAGGGCAGCTGTCGGCTCGTCAAACAGCAGCACTTCCGGGTCCATCATCAGGGTACGGGCAATGGCCACCCGCTGCTGCTGACCGCCAGAGAGACGGGCAGGCCAGGCATCGCGCTTGTCGGCCAGTTGCAGCTGGGCCAGCAGGTAGGCCCCCTTCTCGATGGCGGCCTCCTTGCTCATGCCGAGCACCTTGACCGGCGCTTCAATCAGATTCTCCATCACAGTGAGATGTGGCCAGAGATTGTACTGCTGGAACACCATGCCCACCTTGCGGCGCAGCAGTTGGGACTGGCGGTTGAATTCGGCAGCAGAGAGGGAGTTCGGGAAAGAAAATTCACTTTCGCCAATCCGCAGAACACCCGCATCCGGGGTATCCAGCAGATTCATCATCCGTAGTAGGGAACTCTTGCCAGCACCGCTCGGGCCCAGCAACACCAAGGTTTCACCGGGGGATGTCCGAAAGCTGACCTGTTGCAGAACCGGCACCTTGTGCCAAGACTTCTCGATACCTATTAATTCAATACCCATACAGCCCAATTGAATAAGTTTTCAAAATTTCATCCCGATTCTATCCCTAATAAAGGTTGATGCAAGCCATTTTTGAATCAATATGCAGAACAAGCGCCGCTTCCTTGCAAAAAACGGCATATGAATGCAAAATGGCCCCGCTGTTCGTATCTGCCGCCTGTATCGCGCAGGCCGCCACACCTCCTCATTCGTGAGACCAAGATGAAACACAACGACAAGCAAGAAAAACTGGCCAAGGCCTTTAAAGCCTTGCTGAAAGAAGAGCGCTTTGGCTCCCAGGCAGAAATCGTCACCGCCCTGCAAGAGCTGGGCTTCGAGAACATCAACCAGTCCAAGGTATCGCGCATGCTGAGCCGCTTCGGCGCCGTTCGCACTCGCAACGCCAAGATGGAGATGGTCTACTGCCTGCCGGTGGAACTGGGCGTGCCCACCACCTCCAGCCCGCTCAAGAATCTGGTACTGGACGTCGATCACAACGGCGCACTGGTGGTGATCCACACCAGCCCGGGTGCAGCCCAGCTGATCGCCCGCCTGCTCGACTCCCTCGGCAAGGCAGAGGGGATCCTCGGCACCATCGCCGGTGATGACACCATCTTCATCACCCCGACCAGCGACACCGATATCGAAGAGCTCTACCTCTCCGCCCTCGAGCTGTTCGAACAGACTCCGTAATGGCCGCTACCGCGTCATAGCGGTCACGCCAGAACGAAAAATCCCGGCCAAGGCCGGGATTTTTGTTTTCTGAGTCTTCGTCAGGCGGGCTTATTTGCCCTGCGCCATCAAAAAACCTTCCGATGGGGCGAAGAAAGCCGCGCCGGTCACCGCCTTGGTAAAGCGCAGCAGGTGGTCGAAGTGGCTGCCCTCCCCCTTGTACATGCTGGCCAGCATGGCGTTGAAGTGCTGAGGAGTGCGGCAGCAGGAGATGAAGTAGAGCCCCTGCTCGGTCATGGTGCCCCAGGGCATGCTCTGGCGCAGGATCTCCATGGACTCTCCCTTCGGAGTCTTGAGATTGACCCGCTTGATGTGGGCGGTCAGCGGTTTGGCGGCAGACTCATACTCGATGTTATCGGGCTTGGTGCGACCGATAATGTCTTCCTGCTCTTTTTGCGCCAGCTTCTCCCAGTCGCTCATGGCATGGACCCAGCGCTGGACATGAATGTAGGAGCCACCGGCAAACTCGCCTTCCGCCACCAGCGCCACTTCGGCACGGTGCTCATCCTGCGGGTTCTCGGTGCCATCGACGAAACCGGTCAGGTCACGGCAATCCAGGTTGCGGAAACCGCGCACCTCTTCGGCCAGCTCGACCAGTCCGGCCAGCAGTGCCATCACACGGTGACCTGCGTGGTGCAGCACATCCACCCGATCGGCGCGCAGCTGGATAAAGAGATCAAACGGGGTGTTGGGCGCTTCCTGACCATTGGCGGATTGCGCCATAAAGCTGCGGAACTGGGGTGGACGGGCGGCAGGGTAGAGACCATCCCAAGCGTCGGAGCCAACAGCAACCAGACCGCTGAAACCGGCATCAGGGAAATCGGCGGCGACCGCCTGCCACAAGGCGGGCAGTTTGGCCAGACGGCCGACCAGTTCGGCGGCATCGCCGGTACGATTGAACATCAGATAGAGGGCGTGCAGATTCGGCTCTGCGCAGATCCCGGCTTGGGCTTTCATATATCTCTCCCCTGAATAGGCGTTAGCGTTACGGGCTATTTGCGTTGCGCGATTATAAACCAGAGTGGATCCAGTTCTTTGATTTCACGACGATATCACGCGTTCAGGGCAAAGGGGCAAATAACACCAACCCATGGGGGGCAACCTTGATCCGTGCCCGCATCCCATCAAGGGGCTCGCCAATGCTCGCCTCCAGTTGCAGATCGCCACACTCGAACAGCACCCGGCAGTGGTGACCGAGGAACTGCTGCTCCACCACCTTAAGCTCGCCATCTGCGGCGCTCTCCAGCAGCAGTTGCTGGGGGCGGAGCATCAGCTGCAACTGCTCACCCACCGCCCGGCCATGAGGCTCACTGCCACAAATGACCCCGAGCGCCGTCTGCACGCAGTGGCTGTCCACCACCTCGGCAGCCAGATAGTTGACCCCACCGAGAAACTCCGCCACGAAGCGGTTTTGCGGACGGCGATAGAGCTGCTCCGGCTGGCCCACCTGTTCGATGTGACCAGCGCGAAACAGCGCCAGCCGATCGGCGAAGGCGAACGCCTCTTCCTTGCTGTGGCTGACGAAGATGGCGCCAATCCCCTGCTGCTTGAGCAGGGCGCGGATCTCGAGGATCAGCTTCATCCGCACCTGGGTGTCGATGTTGGAGAAGGGTTCATCCAGCAACATCAGCCGCGGCTTGCACACCAGCGCCCGGGCGATGGCCACCCGCTGCTGCTGGCCACCGGAGAGCTGGTGCGGATAGCGATCCCCCAGCCCCTGCAGATTGACCAGCGCCAGCGCCTCGTCCACCTGCTGCTGGCGAGCACGGCGGTCGAGTTTGGTCAGACCGAAGCCGACGTTGTCGGCCACCGTCAGGTGGGGGAAGAGGGCGTAATCCTGAAAGATCATCCCGATGTTGCGCGCCTCGGGCGGCACGCTGGCACCCGGCCCGTCGAGCAGGATATCGCCGAGGCGAATCGAGCCCTCTGCCAACGGCAGCAGCCCGGCGATAGCCTTGAGCAACGTGGTTTTGCCGCAGCCACTGGCTCCCAGCAGGCAGACGATCTCGTTGTCTGCCACCGTCAGGGAGAGCTGCTCCAGCACATTGCGGCCGTTGTAACGACAGCTGACATTTTCAACCTGCAAACAGGACAAGGCTGACTTCCTCTCGTTTCTGGCGGTGCGCGGCCTTTTTCCGCACACCGTATGCAATTTAATTGACCGACGCGGCGACTCAGTGGCCCGGACTGTCCAGAGTGCGGTTGACCCAGATCAGCGGCAACAGTCCCACCAGCACAATGACGATAGCCCCCAGCGCGCCGCGCTCCAGCATCTCGTCCGAGACGAACTGATAGACGTGGGTCGCCAGAGTATCGAAGTTGAACGGCCGCAGCAGCAGGGCGGCGGGCAGCTCCTTCATGGATTCGATGAACACCAGCATGGCACCGGCAAACAGGCCACGGCGCACCAGCGGCAGATGGACCCGGCGCAGCATGCCGCCATCCCCTTGCCCAAGAGAGCGGGCTGCCATGTCGAGACTGGGGGAGATCTTGCCCATGCTGCTCTCAACCGAGCCGATGGCGATGGCCACGAAGCGCACCAGATAGCCGAACACGATGGCGGTAATGGTGCCGGTCAGCAGCAAGCCCGGCCCCTGACGCCCGAGCCACTCGGCCAGATCGTTGATGGCAAAGTCGAGGGCGGTGAGCGGCACCAGCACCCCGATGGCGAGCACGGTACCCGGCATGGCGTAGCCCATGGCGGCGATGCGCAGAGGCAGCAGACTCTTTATCCCGCCATCGAGACGGCGGAAGAAGCCGAGCAGCAGGGCAATCCCCATCGCCAGCAGAGCGGTCAGCGCCGAGATAGCCAAGCTGTTGCCGGCGAAGCGGACAAACTCCGGCGTCCACGACAATTCGAAGTAGCGCACCCCGTAATCGAGCAGGATGACAAACGGCAGGCCGAAACCGGCCAGCACTAGCCCCCAGCACCAAAAAGCGGCCAGAGCGCGACTCATCCCCTTGAGCGGATAGCGCAGCGGCTGCTCATGGCCCATGGACTTCTGGAACACCTGCTGCCGACTGCGCGAGCGGCGCTCCAGCGCGATCAACAGCACCACTGCCAGCAACATCAGGCAGGAGAGTTTAGCCGCGGTGGCCAGACTGCCATAGCCGAGCCAGGTGTCGTAGACCGCAGTGGTCAGGGTGTTGATGGCAAAGAAGTGGACGGTGGCGAAATCGGCCAGCGTTTCCATGGCCACCAGCGATACCGCCACCATGATGGCGGGGCGCGCCAGCGGCAGACTGAGACGACGAAAGCTCTGCCACGGGGTACAGCCGAGCAGGCGGCTGGAATGAATGAGGCTGACTGACTGCTCGAGAAAAGAGGCGCGGGTCAGCAGATAGACATAGGGGAACAGCACCAGCGCCAGCACCCAGGCGGCGCCGCCAAGGGAGCGAATGGCCGGAAACCAGTAATCGGCTGGACTGTTCCAGCCAAAGAGTGCTCGCAACCCGGCCTGTAGGGGGCCCGAGTAGTCGAGCAGGTCGGTATAGACGTAGGCGACGATATAGGAGGGCATCGCCATTGGCAGCATCAAGGCCCACTGCAGGGCGCGCCGCCCCGGTACCTGACACATGGCCACCAGCCAGCCTGTAGGCACGCCAAACAGCAAGCTGAGCAATACTACGCCGACCACAAGCCCCAGAGTATTGGCCAGATAGTCGAGCAGCACTGTATTGGCGAGGTGGCGAAACAGCTCCCCCTCAGCCGAGAAGGCAGAGAAAAGCAGGGCTATAACCGGTAAACCCAGCAGCAGGGCGATGGCCCAGCTGCCGGTCATCCATCCAAAATTTTTCATGAGACCACAGATGTTGATGGGGCCGTTGGCCCCATCTGATTACAAATCGAACTTCACTTCATCCAGCAACTGCAAGGCGTCCTTGCGGTGCTTGGCGTAATCGCTGACCGGTAGTGCGTCAGACTTGAAACTGCCCCAGGACTTGACCATGGCGGAAGGCTCGACCCCGGCCTTGACCGGATACTCGGCGTTCACGTCCGCATACATGTGCTGGGCGGTGTCACCAGCCAGAAACTCCATCAGCTTCTGGGCCTCGACCTTGTTCTTGGCATACTTGGTCATGGCCACGCCGCTCACGTTGACGTGGGCACCGCGGTCAGCCTGATTCGGGAAGTTGATATAAACCGCATCCGCCCAGGACTTCTGCGCCGGATCTTTCAACATGGCGCCCAGATAGTAACTGTTGCCGAGCGACACGTCACAGATACCATCCTTGATCGCCTTGACCTGATCCCGGTCGTTGCCCTGCGGTTTGCGCGCCAGGTTGGCCTTGACCCCTTCCAGCCAGGTTTTGGTCTCGGCCATGCCGTGATGGGCGATCATCGAGGAGACCAGCGCCACATTGTACTCATGCTTGCCGCTGCGGGTGCAGATTTTCCCTTTGAATTCCGGCTTGGCCAGATCTTCGTAGCTGATGGTGTCGAGCTTGCCGAGACGATCCTTGCTGGAGTAGATGGCGCGCACCCGGGTGGTCAGCGCAAACCAGCGATTCTCCGGATCACGATAGATGGCGGGGATGTTCTCCTGCAGGATCTTGCTATCCACCGGCTGCACCAGCCCCTTGTCCACCAGATCGGTCAGACGGCTGATATCGACGGTCAGCATCAGGTCGGCCGGAGAGAGCTTGCCTTCCCGCTCCAGACGCTCGTTCAACCCCTCTTTGGCGAACACCACGTTCACCTTGATGCCAGATTCCTTCTCGAACTGCTGGATGATGGGCTTGATCAGCTCATCCTGGCGGTTGGAGTAGACATTCACTTCCCCGGCCGCCAATGCCGACTGAGCTGCCAACGCAGAGAAAGCCAGTGCCAACATCTTCATTTTCATCATCCATTCCTTGATTAGCCATACAGAGTGATAACGATTTCCGTTTGCATTCTGCATACATCTTATAAGCGGATCAAGAAAGCTCGCCGTCGCCACATCACATATTTAATCGCCCACAAATGAAAAGGGCCGGATGGAATCCCATTCGGCCTCTTCAGAGCAAAACGTTATGTTGATCAGGCTTCAATAAGCGCTCACTCCATCGGGATTCCCCGAGATCGGGAGGTCAACAGATCTGTACGTCACGGATGCGGTTCATCACAGCGCCTCGTCGTCACTTTCGCCGGTGCGGATGCGCACCGCTTGCAGCAAGTCGTAGACAAAAATCTTGCCGTCGCCGATCTTGCCGGTATAGGCCGCCTTGCAGATCGCCTCGATCACCCCTTCCACGTTATCATCGGCGGTAGCAATCTCCAGCTTCACCTTGGGCAGGAAGTCGACCTGATACTCGGCTCCCCGGTATAATTCGGTGTGTCCCTTCTGGCGGCCAAATCCCTTGACCTCGGACACGGTCAGCCCTTCCACCCCCAGGTTGGCAATAGCCTCGCGGACATCGTCCAACTTGAACGGTTTGATAATCGCACTAATCAGCTTCATCTGGTTGCTCCCAATCCATGGTGTGTCATGAATCGGGTTTCAATTCTTATGCCAAGTATTTTTATTGTTTTATTTCATATAGATAGAGTTTAATGCCCGCGCCATTCGCCAGGCACATCCCCATAACCGGCCAGCACGCCCCATAATGAGGCACCATGCTGCAGCGGTCAGCGGGTATGCACCAAACAAGAGCAAAACAGCATGTTAGTTATCTCAAACAGCGTCACGATTCCCTGGCATGAGCTCCAATTTCAGACCATGCGGGCACAGGGCAACGGTGGACAGCACGTCAACAAGACCGACTCCGCCGTCTGGCTGCGCTTCGATTACCGCAACTCTCCCAGCCTGACGCCCCTCTACAAGGAGGGTCTCGACAAGCTGAGCGACAGCCGGGTACACGACGGCTTTATCATGATCAGGGTCGAGAGCCATCGCAGCCAGGACATGAATCGCAAGGAGGCGATGAGCCGTCTGGTGGAGTTGCTGAAGAAAGCAGCCTGGCGCCCCAAGGCCCGCCATGCCACCAAGCCGACCCGCAGCTCCCAACGCAAGCGGGTCGATGCCAAAAAGCGCAAGGGGGATATCAAATCCGCCCGCGGCAAACCGGTTCTGGACTGAGCCAACCCCCAGCCCCCAAAGGATGTCAGCCGATGAGATACAGTTTTTGCGACAGCGCCCGCGGCCCCCTGCTCATTGCCATCAATCAGGATGGTCTGCGCTATGTGGAGTTCGTGCGGGGGGAGCAGCCGGTAACTCCGACCGATGAGTGGCAGCGTGATGACCTGGCTCTTGCTCCTTTCGTCGAGCAGTTCACCGCCTATTTTGCCGGAAAATTGCAGCAGTTCGATCTGCCCATGGCAGCGAAGGGCACCCCGTTCCAGCAAACGGTGTGGAACGCTTTGTGTGATATCCCCTATGGCGAGACCGTGAGCTATCTCGAGATTGCCCAGGCTATCGGCAATCCCAAGGCGGTGCGGGCGGTAGGCGCTGCCAATGGCCGCAATCCGCTGAGCATCATAGTGCCCTGCCATCGGGTGATCGGACGCAGCGGCGAGCTGACCGGCTATGCTGGCGGCATTCCCATCAAGCGCTGGTTGCTCGCTCTGGAACAGACAGGGACAACATTCGAGCTGGCCCCATGAGACGATGAGCTCCTTGGAGAGGGCGGGACAATATGGTGGCCAAAATGAAAAGGCTTTCAGCCAGTAGCCACGCTTTGCTGACAAGATGAACAGAAAATGAAGAATCGCCTCAGAACTACTTCAGATTGAGCTTGGCATGATGGCTCCATACTTGAATGGCACGGCTCATTCGCTGATTCAAGTAGCACCCATGTGACGCTTCCAATCTGTCTTTTCCCCGCGCCTCCTCTGAGGCGCTTTTTTTGTGGCAACACAACAGGCCACCACCCAGGCTGAATGGCCTGAATGCCACAAAATCTGCCCCGCCCAAAAACCAAGAGGCGAAGGATCACCCTTCGCCTCTGACGTAACAGCTGGCTACTCGCTCTGGGGCAGGAACTGCAGCTCCGGCGCCGAGGAGGTCAGCACATCGGCGCAATAATCCCAGGTCGAGATGCGATAGTGCTGCAGATCTTCATCCAGATGCAGGCCGTCCGACTCCTGATGGAACCAGCTGGCAAAACGGGATGGAGTGATGAGCTGGATCTGCTCTTCGATGGCGTGGCTATCCTTCCCCTCGGCCAGATCGCAATCCTCGATGACCCGCAGGGCATAAATATGGCGAAAATAGACCCGGCAGAGGATTTGCGGGGGTAGATCGATGCTGCGCGCCCGCCCCAGCATGATGGTCAGGGAGTCGCTCCAGAGATCCTGATGCAACTCGGCCACAACCAGACCGGGCGGTAGCTGGCGGGACGGAGCCCAAGGGACGGCAACCTGCCGAATGGCATTTTTCTGTTCCATATTCACCTCACGACAACTCGCTCCCTGTCTTGAGTCTATCTGAACCACATAGTCCCGGCGAAGGCAATCGATGGACAATAAAAACGGCAATAAAAAAGCCGACGTATCAAACGTCGGCGAATAAAAAGTGCTTACAACAGAGGATTCACATATTCAGACCCTCGGGTCGAAAGATTGGTTCCCTCTTTTTGTAATTAATTTTCGGCGCGTTTAAACATCAGGGTATTGGCGTCCGACTCTTCCGGCACGAAGTAGTAGCCCTCGGCGTTGAAGCCGGTCAGCTGCTCCACCTCGGTCAGACGGTGCTTGATGATGTGGCGGGCCATCATGCCGCGAGCCTTCTTGGCGTAGAAGCTGATGATCTTGAACTGACCGTTCTTCTCATCCTTGAACACCGGCGTGACGATCCGCCCTTTCAGGCTCTTGGGTCGTACCGACTTGAAATACTCGTCGGAGGCCAGATTGATCAGCACCTCATCCCTCTGGGCTGCCAGCGCGTCGTTGAGGTGATGAGTGATCACCTCCCCCCAGAACTGGTAGAGATCCTTGCCGCGACTATTGTCGAGCCTGGTCCCCATCTCCAGTCGATAGGGCATCATCAGGTCGAGGGGACGCAACACGCCATAGAGGCCGGAGAGCATCCGCAGGTGTGCCTGAGCGAAGTCAAAATCGGCCTCGCTGAAATCCTCTACCGCCAAACCGGTGTAGACATCCCCCTTGAAGGCCAGCAGCGCCTGACGGGCATTGGCGGGGGTGAAATCTGGCTGCCACTCGGCAAACCGGGCGGCATTGAGACCGGCCAGCTTGTCGCTGATCTTCATCAGAGTGGCGATCTGGTCAGGGCTCAGTTGGCGGGCTCGGCTAATCAGTTCGGCGGAGTGATCCAGCAGCTCGGGTTGGGTGAAACGGGGGGTCACCAGCGGTGACTCGTAATCCAGCGTCTTGGCCGGGGAAACCACAATCAGCATAACGTTCCTTTCTGGCTAGGGGCCGAACAGCGGATCGGCCCCATGTTTCATTCATCCAGCGTCACATTTTCCAGTGTGCCGGACCCCAGCTGCTCGCGACCGGAGAGCTTGATCAGCAGCCGCAGGTCGTTGGCCGAGTCGGCATGGGCGAGGGCCTCACTGTAGCCAATCTGGCCGGCGCAGAACAGGCTGAAAAGCGCCTGATCGAAGGTCTGCATGCCCAGTTCGGCAGATTTGGTCATCACCTCCTTGAGACGGTGCATCTCTCCCTTGCGGATTATGTCGGTGATGAGCGGGGTATTGAGCAGGATCTCGAATGCCGCACTGCGCCGCAAACCATCGACACTCGGCACCAGTTGCTGGGCGACAATAGCTCTGAGGTTGAAGGAGAGATCGAACAGAAACTGGCGATGTTTTTCCTGCGGCACCAGATGGAGGATGCGATCCAGCGCCTGGTTGGCGTTGTTGGCATGCAAAGTGGCGAGACAGAGATGGCCGGTCTCGGCGAACTGCAGGGCAAACTCCATGGTCTCCTGACTTCGGATCTCGCCGATCAGGATCACGTCCGGTGCCTGACGCAGCGAGCTTTTCAGTGCTACATCGAACGACTCGGTGTCGATCCCCACCTCCCGCTGGGTCACCAGGCTACGGCCATGCTGATGGACGAACTCCACCGGGTCTTCCACCGTCAGGATATGACCATCGGCATGCTGGTTGCGATAGCCGATCATCGCCGCCTGAGTGGTCGATTTACCCGCCCCGGTGGCACCGACAAACAGCACCAGCCCGCGCTTGGCCATCGCCACCTCCTGCAGGATCCTGGGGAGCTGCAGATCTTCAAAGGTGGGAATGCGGGTCTCGATACGACGAATCACCATACCGGGCAGCTCCTGCTGCCAGAAGGCGCTGACCCGAAAACGACCCAGCGCCTCGCGGTAAATCGCGTAGTTGGCCTCCTTGGTGCGGACATAGCGCTCGAAGTGATCGCTGCTGAGGGTATCCCTGACCAGCGTCAGCGCCCCTTTCTTGTCGAGCGCGTCTCCCCCCAGCGACACCAGATGGCCATTTACCTTGAGAATGGGCGGCGATCCCACCGTCACAAACAGATCCGATCCCTTTCGCTCGACCAGCTGGCTCAGCAGATCATCCAGATTCATCATTTATCCCTCCCTGGGTACAAGTCGCTTAAATGCTGTTGGGATCAACGGCCTTGGCCTTGGCATCGAGGGATGCCACCACGCCGCGACTCACCAGCTGCTTGAGGCTCTGATCCATGGTCTGCATGCCGTGGGTCATCCCGGTCTGGATCACCGAGTAGAGCTGGGCAATCTTGTCCTCCCGAATGAGGTTACGCACCGCCGGAATGCCCATCATGATCTCGTGAGCTGCCACCCGACCGCCACCAATGCGCTTGAGCAGGGTCTGGGAGATAACCGCCCGCAGGGATTCGGAGAGCATAGAGCGTACCATGTCCTTCTCCGCGCCGGGGAAGACGTCGATGATACGGTCGATGGTTTTGGCCGCCGACGAGGTGTGCAGGGTGCCAAACACCAGGTGACCGGTTTCGGCGGCAGTCATGGCCAGACGAATGGTCTCAAGGTCGCGCATCTCGCCAACCAGAATGATGTCCGGGTCTTCCCGCAGGGCCGAGCGCAGGGCGTTGCTGAAGCTCTTGGTATCACGGTGTACTTCCCGCTGGTTCACCAGGCAGCGCTTGTTCTCGTGGACGAATTCGATGGGGTCCTCGATGGTGAGGATGTGGTGATGGAAGTTCTCGTTGATGTAGTTGACCATGGCCGCCAGGGTGGTCGATTTACCCGAACCGGTCGGGCCGGTCACCAGTACCAGACCCCGCGGGAACTCGGCAATCTTGCGGAAGATCTCCGGCGCATCGAGATCCTCGAGGCTCAGCACAGTGCTGGGGATAGTACGAAATACCGCACCCGAGCCGCGCGCCTGCTGGAAGGCGTTAACCCGGAAACGGGCCAAATTGGGTACCTCGAACGAGAAGTCGACCTCGAAGTTCTCCTCCAGCTCCTTGCGCTGATGGTCGTTCATGATGTCGTAAATGAGGGCATGCACTTCCCGGTGTTCCAGGGCGGGCAAATTGATCTTGCGAACCTCACCATCAACCCTGATCATCGGGGGAACCCCGGCCGAGAGGTGTAGATCCGAGGCTTTATGCTTTACACTGAAAGCCAATAACTCTGTGATATCCATAGACTTGTCATTCTCCCATCACAAGATCACTAACGAAATATGAACCAGATTGCCCAGCACCTGTTTCAGGTAAAGGAACGTATTGCCCAGGCCGCCGAACGGGCTAGCCGCAACCTGCAGCAGATCCGCCTGCTGGCCGTGAGCAAGACCAAGCCGGTCGAGGCCATAATGGCCGCCCATGCCGCAGGTCAGCGCTGCTTTGGCGAATCCTACGCTCAGGAAGCAGCGGCCAAGATCGATACCTTGCGCCAGCAGCCGGAATATAGCGACATAGAGTGGCACTTTATCGGCCCTTTGCAATCGAACAAATCCAAACTGGTCGCCGAACGGTTTGACTGGGTGCAGAGCGTGGATCGGGACAAGCTGATCGACCGCCTCAACAACCAGCGCCCAACTACAATGGCACCGCTAAATGTTTGTCTGCAAATCAATATTAGCGGAGAGAGCAGCAAATCCGGAACGTCGGAACAAGAGATTTTCCGCCTTGCCGAGCAGGTCTCTCAAAGTGAGCGACTGGTGCTGCGGGGACTGATGGCCATTCCAGAGCACACCAGTGACGAGCGCGTACTGGCCGCCCAAATGACCCGCATGCAGACTCTGTTCACCGAGCTTGCGCGACAATACCCCACGGTGGATACCCTCTCGATGGGCATGACCGAGGATCTTGAACTGGCGATAGCCCACGGCAGCACCATGGTGCGGGTCGGCACCGCCATCTTCGGCGCCCGTGACTACTCATAGGCAAGGCCAGCGGATAACCCATACGTCCGCCTCTTGCCGCGACTTCATCAACAGGAGCGTTTGATGGAACACCGAATTCTGGCGTCAGGTGGTGCAGGCAGCGCCAACCCCGCCGCGACCCCATGTGCAACAGGAGCATCTGATGCAGCATAGAACGCTGGCCTTTATCGGCGCGGGCAACATGAGCCGCAGCATCATCGCCGGACTGGTCAAGGCGGGTTATCCCGCCGGGCAGATCACGGCCGCCAACCCCAGTCTGCCCAAGCTGGAGACGCTGGCGAGCGAACATGGCATTCGCATCACCCAGAGTAATGCCGAGGCGGCCCGAGGCGCCGAAGTGATCGTGCTGGCAGTCAAGCCGCAGCTGATGGCAGGCATGCTGGCCGCTCTGGTTGCCGAGCTGGGCTCCCTTGAGGGCAAGCTGCTCATCTCCATCGCGGCTGGCATCAAGGTGGCGCGCCTTGGCGAGATGGCCGGTGGCCATGACCGCATCATCCGCACCATGCCCAATACCCCTGCCCTGCTGGGTCTGGGCATGACCGGTCTCTACGCGCCCGTGCATATTGCCGCCGCGGATCGCGCGTTTGCCGAGCAGATGATGCAGGCGGTCGGCAAGACCCTCTGGGTGGAGCAGGAGTCCGGCATCAACGGCGTCATCGCCGCAGCGGGCAGTGCTCCGGCCTACTTCTTCCTCTTTATGCAGGCGATCGCCGAAGAGGCGGAGGCGATGGGTTTCTCGCCCGATCAGGCACGCCTGCTGGTGCAGCAGACCGCGCTGGGCGCAGCCGCCATGGTGGAGCAGAACCCTGAGCTGGCGCTGCAAACCCTGCGTGAGCAGGTCACCAGCAAGGGCGGCACCACAGCTGAAGCCATCAAGACATTCCAGCAGCAGGGGCTGATGCCGCTGACTGCGCAAGCCATGCAGGCGGCCGTTGCTCGTGCCACCGAAATGGAAACCCTCTTCTAACAGGAGCCCAGATGAACACTGCTTACTTTCTGATTAACACCGTTTTCGATCTCTACCTGATGGTGATCCTGCTGCGCGTCTGGCTGCAGTGGGCCCGTGCCGACTTCTACAACCCGATGAGCCAGATGGTGGTCAAGCTGACCAATCCGCTGGTGATCCCGCTGCGCCGCGTTATCCCGGGCTTTGGCGGCATCGACCTCGCCTCCGTGGTGCTGGCGCTGGTCATCGCCTTCGCCAAGCTGGCCCTGCTCAAGAGCATGAATGTGCTGCTGGCGGACTGGCTCAGCATCAGCCTGTTCGCCGCGCTGACCGTGCTGAAGAAAGCGGGCTCGATGATCTTCTGGGTACTGCTGATCCGCGCCATCCTGAGCTGGGTCAGCCAGGGCCGCAACCCCATCGAATACGTGATGCATCAGCTGACCGAGCCGTTCCTCGCCCCTATCCGCCGCGTACTGCCGGCACTGGGCGGACTGGATCTCTCGGTGCTGGTCGCCTTTATCGGCCTGCAAGCCATCAACTACCTGCTGGGTGACCTGTTCGGCCAGCTGTGGTGGATGATTTGATGCCAGCCGTCCTGCAACAAGGGGATGAACTGGTACTGCATCTGGTGATCCAGCCCAAGGCGAGTCGGGATCAGATCATCGGATTGCATGGCGAAGAGCTGAAAGTGGCCATCACGGCGCCGCCCGTCGATGGCCAAGCCAACAGCCATCTGATCAAGTTTCTGGCCAAGCAGTTCAAGGTGGCCAAGGGACAGATCACCATAGTGCGGGGCGAGCTGGGGCGACACAAAACCGTCACCATCGACAGCCCCAAACAGTTGCCGCAAGAAGTGAGTGCACTGCTGAATGACACGCAAGGCTGAATGAATCGGCCTGCGCCAACCGTAGATATGAGAGGGATGACAGATGAAAACAGCCTGGATGAGTGG
Source organism: Aeromonas sp. 602658 (assembly GCF_049173005.1). Classification (NCBI taxonomy): domain Bacteria; kingdom Pseudomonadati; phylum Pseudomonadota; class Gammaproteobacteria; order Aeromonadales; family Aeromonadaceae; genus Aeromonas; species Aeromonas sp. 602658. The sequence goes on from NZ_JAAKRF010000005.1 coordinate 88,774, forward strand.
CCTGCTGGCACTACTGATGACACTGCCGCTCAAGGCAGAACAGATGAAGGAGCTGGGGCCCTGGCTGGTGCACTACAGCGCCTTCAACTCCAGCTTCCTCACCCCCGAGGTCGCCAAGGCGTATGGACTGGAGCGCAGTCGCTACAACGCCATCATCAATATCGCGGTACAGGACAAGCAGAAAGTGGCGCAAGCCGTGGGGATCACCGGTGAGGCCAAGAACCTGACCGGCACCATCCGCACCCTGAGCTTTCAGGAGGTAAAAGAGGGGGATGCCATCTACTATCTGGCGACCCTCCCCTACCGCAACGAAGACACCTATCAGTTCACCCTGAAGATCATGGGCGGCGGGCAGCAACAGAACCTCAGCTTCCAGCAGACCTTCTACGTCGACTAAGTACCAAAATGACAAGGGCGCCATCGCTGCGCCCTTGTTACATCTATTCCGTACCGCAGCGATTAAAGGGCGAGGAACAGACCGGCCAGACAGGCGCTCATCAGGTTCGCCAGCACGCCGGAGAGAATGGCGCGCATGCCGTAACGGGCGATGAAGGATTTGCGCTCCGGCACCATGGAACCCAGACCGCCGATCAGGATCGCCATGGAGGAGATGTTGGCAAAGCCACACAGGGCGAAGGTCACGATGGCCTTGCTCGACTCGCTCAGGGTCTGATCCTGCACCAGACCGATAAAGGCGACGAACTCGTTGACCACGATCTTGGTACCGATCAGAGCGCCAGCAGCTTGCGCCTGATCCCAAGGTACCCCGATCAGCCAGGAGACGGGGGCAAACAGCCAGCCCAGAATGATCTGGAAGCTCAGCTCCAGCCCTACCAGACCGCCAGCCCAGCCGAGCAGGCCATTGAGCATGGCGATCACGCCAACGAAGGCCAGCAGGGTGGCACCGACCGCCACCGCGATATTGAGGCCGGACATGGCGCCATCGGCAGCCGCTTCGATCACGTTGGTAGCGCGGGGGATCTCCACATCCTGATGGTGATCGACCTCTTCAGCTCCCGGCGGCACCAGGATTTTGGCCATCGCCAGACCGGCAGGGGCCGACATGAAGGCGGCAGCGATCAGGTATTTCAGCTCAACCCCGAGGCTGGCATAGCCCACCAGAGTGCCACCGGCGACAGAGGCGAGACCACAACTCATCACCGCGAAGAACTGGGAGTCGGACATCTTGGAGAGGTAGGGTTTGACCACCAGCGGCGCTTCCACCATGCCAACGAAGATGTTGGCGGTCGCGGAAAGACTCTCGGCACGGCCGGTACCCAGCAGCTTCTGCAAGCCACCACCCAGCAGGGCGATCACCCGCGGCATGATGCCGATGTGATAGAGAATGGCGATCACCGCAGAGAAGAAGATGATGACCGGCAACACGTTGAAGGCAAAGATGAAGCCCAGCTTGAACTTGGCCAGATCGCCGAACAGGAAGGCGATCCCCTCCTGACCATAACTGATCACGCTGCTTACGCTCTCGCTGACCCCGTTCAGCACATGCTGACCGGCAGGCAGCCAGAGCACCAGCGCGGCAAACATGATTTGCAGGCAGAGGGCAAGGCCAACTGTTCGCAACGGGATACGACGACGATTATCAGAGCAGATGACGGCAAGCGCCAGGATACTCAGGATGCCGAGCAGGGCAATCATAGGGACTCCATCAGGTGGGGCAAAAGATGGGCGCGGATTCTGCGCCTCTCACCCCGTCACTGCAAGTCCGCTTGGTTACAACCCTGTTAGAAAAAACGTTTGCACGACATCGGTTGCGCCAACTGGCTGATTTGGTTCGGTTTTAGTATCAGGAGAAATCGAGAGTTCTTATATGGAAACAATTATTCCTCACCGCCGGACAATTTACCCCCGAGCCAGGGGGCCAGTCGCTGCTCCCAATAGGGTTCGGGGCCAAAGCGGGCTTTGAGGAAATCGATGAAGAGACGGATCTTGGGATCCAGATGTTCGCGACGAGCGTAAACGGCGTGTACCGCCATTTGCTGGTTCGGTCGCCACCCTGGCAACACCGGGATCAGCTTGCCGCTCTGCAACTCCTTGTCCAGCAAGTAGTTGGCAATATAGGCGATGCCGAGCCCGGCCAGCGCCGCATCGCGCACCGCCTCCGCCATATCCACCCGATAGTTGCCCGCCACCTGCACCGTCTGGCGCTCCTTGCCCTGGCGAAACGACCACTGGTGATAGCGCCGCTCCCGACTCTGGTAAGTGATGCAGTTGTGCTGGGCCAGATCCTTGGGATGAAGCGGCGTGCCGTGACTCAGCAGGTAATCCGGCGAAGCCGCCACCACGAAACCGATGTCGGCCAGCCGCTGTCCCACCAGCCCTTCCGGCTTGTCCTCATAGGTGGTGAGCCAGAGATCCAGCCCTTCATCCACCAGATTGGTTCTGTGGTCGAACAGCGAGACTTCCAGCTCCAGCTCGGGATAGCGATCCTGAAACGCCTTGAGATGAGGAATGACGTGCAGACGACCAAACGATTGGCCCACCCCGAGATGGAGCACCCCACTCACCTTGCCGCGCCGCTCGGCGATCATGGAGTCCGCCTCCTGCGCCACCGCCACCAGCGCATGACAGTGACGGGCATACTCCTGACCCAGCTCGGTCAGGACAAAGCGGCGGGTGGTGCGCTGGACCAGCTGGGCGCCAAGGGTGGTCTCCAGCAGCGCCAGCTGCTTGCTGATATGGGATTTGGAGACCCCGAGACGACGTGCGGCGGCAGAGATCCCCTGCTCACGCACCAGCGCATCGAAGATCACCATTTGAGGAAGACGTTGCAGCACAAGATAACCAGATTGAGTGGCGGGAGCCCATTATTCCAGAGCCGCCCGCCAAGGGGTAGGGGTAGGGGTAGGGGTAGGGGTAGGGGTAGGGGTAGGGTCAGAGCCCCAGCGCCCGGGTGATCTGCAGTTTGAGGGGGTCGTCAGCCGGATTCTGGTTGGCGCCGTAGCTGGCGATCAGCTTGCCATCGCGCCCCACCAGATACTTGTGGAAGTTCCAGTTCGGCTCATCCCCGTCAGCGGCCGCCGCCAGCCCCTTGAACAGTGGCACAGCATCGGAGCCCCGCACCGCCACTCGATTGAACATCGGGAAGGTGACGCCATAGTCGCGGCGACACACCTCGGCAGTCTTGGTCTCGTTGCCCGCCTCCTGCCAGAAATCGTTGGAGGGAAAACCCAGAATAATCAGCCCTTTATCCTTGTAGCTCTGGTAGAGCTGCTCCAGATCGCGAAACTGGCCGCTGTAGCCGCAGTAGGAGGCGGTATTGACCACCAGCACCACCTTGCCCTCGGTCAGCTGACAGAGGTTGTGGCGCTGGGCATTGTTGAGTTCCCGCATCTCCACATTGAAATAATCTGGGCACGCCGCAGAGGCCGCGCCGGCCCCCAATAACAGCAACAGAGTGAACCATTTCATCGCCAAGACTCCTTTTGTTTTGTCCATCATACGCGGTTACCAGAGCCGCAGTTCACTCTCAATGCAATGGAATGCCGGTCAGCCAGCCGTGGCCCCAGAACACCAGCAGTGCGGTGGCAGCCAGGCCCGCCCCGACGCTGATGCCCGTGCCCGTCCAGTTGGCCGCCGGACGGGGATATCGCTGCCAGTCCCGCACCGAAATCCAGACCATGCTCACCAGCGCCCAGAGCCCGATGCCGCCAAACAACACCAGAGAGCGCGCCTCGCTGTTGACCAGCAGATGAGCCACCGCCCAGAGCAGGGTACCGAGCAGTTGGGGATGCACCAGCCAGCGCCGCAGATGGTTGGGCCCCTGGCCGGAGAAGAAGAGGATCAGCGCAAAGGGCATCATCACCGTCATGGTCATCGGCCCCCACTCCGGCAGGAAATAGAGCGGCAGCGAGCTGGCCGAGCGCCAACCGGCGATGATGCAGGCGATGGCGACAAACAACAACAGGGAGAAGAGCCCCTTGTAGCGATTCTCCCCCAGCCGCTCGCGCAGCCGCGCCCGATGGGCCACCGCAAAACAGGGGTAGAGATGGATCAGGGTAAACAGCGCAACCCCCAGGGTCAGCAGGAACATGAGTCTCTCCTTGTACTTGGTACGACCACTATGCCGTAAAGGGAGATTTGCGCCTATCAAAACCGTGCTGACCCATGGAGTCAAAAGTGTGGCAAGACAAAGGAGCAGAAAGAAAAGAGCCGATCACGATGGATCGGCAAATAAGTGCCAGGGCAGTCAGACATCTCGCGGGATGGGAGATGCCCCAAACGGGGATATTGAGTGGCCGATGGCGCCCATCGGCCGAACCGGATCAGCCCTTGAGCTGATAGAGCGCTGCTACGTTGCGCGCGGTGAGTTGAATGTTGGTGCTGGCGCTCTCCAGCGCCTCCGGCAGAGACATGGCACGGTTGACCACGGCGAATACCGCGTCCAGTCCGTGATCATGTACCACACCGCAATCGTCGGTCAGGCAACCGGAGATACCGATCACCGGCTTGCCGAACTGCTTGGCGCAACGTGCGACACCGATTGGCGTCTTGCCATGGATGGTCTGGCTGTCGATGCGACCTTCACCAGTAATGACCAGATCCGCATCGGCCACTTCCTCGGCCAGTTTCAGGGCTTCGATGACGATCTGGATGCCGGGCTTGAGCTCGGCACCAAGCAGACCGACCAGCGCGGCCCCCATGCCACCGGCAGCGCCCGCCCCCGGAATATCCTTCACCTGCTTGCCAAGGGCCTGCTCAATGCAGTCGGCATAACGGGAGAGGTTGGCATCGAGTTGCACCACCATCTCGGGGGTCGCCCCCTTCTGCGGGCCAAACACCGCAGAGGCGCCTTTCGGGCCGCACAGCGGGTTGTTCACATCGCACGCTACCTCGATAACCAGCTCACCCAGACGCGGATCCAGACTGCTCAGATCGATGGTCGTGAGCTCACTGAGACCTGCGCCGCCCAACTCGATGGCTGAGCCATCGGCTTTGAGCAGCTTGCCACCGAGCGCCTGGATCATACCGGCTCCGCCGTCATTGGTGGCGCTGCCGCCGATACCGAGAATAAGGTGCTTCACCCCCATCTCCAGCGCGGCCAGGATCAGCTCGCCGGTGCCGAAGCTGGAGGTGAGCAGCGGATTGCGCTGCTCGGGCGCCACCAGATGGATGCCGGAGGCGGCAGCCATCTCGATGACGGCGCGCTCGCCATCACCCAGCAGGCCGACGAAGCCCTGCACCTTGTTGCCAAGAGGCGCGGTCACTTCGACCGGCAGGATGCGGCCACCGGTGGCATCAACCAGCGATTGCACCGTACCTTCACCGCCATCGGCCATCGGCAATTTGACGTAGGTGGCGTTCGGCAGCACCTGCTTGAAACCGGCCTCGATGGCATCAGCCACCGCCATGGCGCTCAGACTCTCCTTGAATGAATCGGGGGCAATAACAATTTTCATATCAATTCCTTAGGCGAGGCCAAACACGCCAAACATCAGGGTGGAGACAGTGGCAATGGTCAGACCGACTGCAGTTTCGTAAGGGATAAGTTTCAGGCGCTCCCCCACCCCCATGTGGACGCTGCCACCGGTGGCATGGAAAAAAGAGCCGTGGGGCATGTGGTCAAACACGGTGGCACCGGCATGGATCATCGCCGCCCCGGCCAGACCGCTGATCCCCAGTTCAATCAGGGTGGAGCTGAATACGTTGGAGGCCACCACGGTACCGGCGGTGGTCGAGGCGGTCGCCAGCGACATCAAAGCACCGGAGATAGGCGCCAGCAGGTAAGAAGGCAGACCGGAAGCGGTCAGGCCGCTGATCAGCACATCTTTCAGACCGGAGTTGGCAATGATGCCTGCCAGAGTACCGGTACCCAGCAGCATGATGGCGACCGGCGCCATGCGGGCGAGGCCGGAGACCGCAAACTGGTTCACCTTGCTGAATTTACCCATCATCAGGGCACCAACCAGACCACCAAGCGGCAGTGCAATCAGCGGATCCACCACGATACCGGCAACAGGACGCAGAGCCAGCAGCAGGATGGCGACCAGCGGTGCACTGATGGCGGCGGCAAAGCCTGGCAACTTGGCACCGGCAAAGCTCACCACCTCATCAGCGGCAACCTTGCTGCCCTTGTTGTTCAGCCGCTTGGCCAGCCAGTAGGCCATCACCAGACCGAACAGACCCGGGATGATGCCCGCCGCCATCACAGAGGTGAGGGGCAGATGGAAGGCATCAGCCGCGGCAATGGCGTTGGGGTTGGGGGACATGACGTTACCCGCCTTGCCGCCGCCGATCATCGCCAGCAGGATGGCCGCCTTGGAGAGGTCGGCACGGCGGGCGATGGCCAGCGCGATGGGGGCGACCGTGATGACGGCCACGTCCACGAAGACTCCAACCGCCGTCAGGATCAGGGTTGCCAGTGCCAGCGCCAGCAGGGCGCGGGTTTCACCGAGTTTCTTGACGATGGTCTCGGCGATAGTGGTAGCCGCGCCCGATTCGATCAGTACGCCGGCCAGTACACCGGCCGCCAGGATCCGCATCACCGCGGTGGTGATCCCCTGGGCACCGCCGATCATCAGGGCGACGGTCTGGGTCAGATCGGCACCGCCAATCAGGCCACCGGCTAGGGCACCCACGATCATGCCGTAAGCGGGCGGCACCTTCTTCAAAATGAGGATGATGGCGATGGAGAGCGCCGCGATGGCGCCAAGGGCTGTAACCGGGATCATGACGGACACCTTCAATGGGAGTGAATGGCCGCCATTATGGAGATCTGCAATCAGAATGCTTTGGCTGAATAGCCAAAAATTACATCATTTAAATGTATTTTTTTGTCTAAAATCACAATCACAAGTCGAGATTAAGGCCGAGATAGAGCAAAAATTTCTCGTCTAACTTGTTGAAATTCAACCCGGTTATCTGCTCTATCCGCCCCAGCCGATAGCGCAGGGTATTGGGGTGAATGAACAGCGCTTCGGCACAGCGATGCAGATCACAATCCTGCAAGAAATAGTGGCGCAGGGTCTTCTGCAGCGCCCCCTTGCCATCTTCCCGGGCTAGTTTCTGCAGCGGTGTGCGCAGCTGATCCGCCTGCCAAGAGTCCGCCAGACTCCCCAGCAGCACCGGCAAACGGTAGTCCTCAAAGAAGTAGACCTGTTTGCGCGGCGCCTGCCGCATGCCACGGCGCAGGGTATCCCGCGCCGTCTGGTAAGAGCGCGCCAGCCCGTCGATCCCGGCGAAGTAATCGCCCACCGCGATATGCACCTTGAAGTGGGGAATGCGGGCCAGCAACTGCTTGATCCGGCTGCGCTCCTGCGCCGATTGCCAGACGCCCTCACTCAACTGCGCCGGTTTGAGCACCACTATCTCGTCGAGCCCGTTGATGGCGACCAGATTGTCCCGCTCCGGATTTTCCAGCTGATGGACCAGCTCTCGCAGACGAGCCGGATCCGCCTCCTCCAGCGCAAGCACGGCCACCACCCGAGGCTGGGCCAACTCCAGTCCGAGAAAACGGGCCGCCTGCTGCAATTGATCGACTCGCCCCTCACCACGAATGAGCTGCAACACCAGCTCCTCCTTGTGGCGCTTGTCCCACTGCAGCTGCTCGGTGAGCGCCGCCTGTTCCAGGATCAGCTCGGCGGTCATTCGCACCAGCTCAGCGTAAGCACGCACTTCCTCCGGATCGCCGGAGATGCCGATCACCCCGATCAGCTCCCCCTGATAGGAGATGGGCAAATTGATGCCTGGTCGCACCCCTTTGAGCTGCAGGGCTGTCGCTTCGCTAATCTCCACCACCCGGTTTTCAGTGAGCGCCAGCACGGCCCCTTCGTGACGCTGATGGATCCGCTCCGGATTGCCGGACGCAATGATGAGGCCGTGTTCGTCCATCACGTTGACCGAAAAGGAGAGGATCTTCATCGCCCGCGCGACGATCTGGCGGGCAAGGTTATCGTTTAGCTGCATAACATCTCCGGACAAGGGGCTGATCTGGCTACGTCACCACGAGGCGATTCAGGGCACATGGGCGCAAAGATGCCACATCATCAAGACAAGCGAGAGGGGGATCGCTAGAATAGGCCACTTTACCCGATGTGTGCCCCGCCATGGAGCAGGAATTGCGTGCTTGCACCCGCCTGCCCGTGCTGGCCCATCCCTCCGATCTGGACTGTGCTATGGATTATGAATTTCGCCGCGACCCGTTTGGTGGCTATCGCGCCCGGTTCTCCATGGGCCATGAAGCCATCGGTCAGTGGCTGATCGACGAGGTTGGCAAGGATGAGGAGAAGCTCGACGAGCTCTTCTCCATCATTGATCAGCTCTCCAACCGCACCCGAGTCGAATACCGGCTCAACGGCGGTGACTACTCCCTGCTGCTGACCCATGAAGAGGCGGAGGTGAAAGCCAACGCCCTCAATATCGAGCTGGGTGAGGATCTTGACGATCTCGCCTACTACGATGATGAACAGCTGGCCATGTGCGGGCTGGAAGATTTTGCCCAGGTGCTCGGCTCCTGGCGCGCCTTTATCCGTAACGAGGATATGGGCTGATTGACCCAATGTCGGGCAAATGTGCCCTTTTGCCTAACTCAACAGGATTGACTATGTCTATTTACGATTTTGATGACGAACTGCCGGAAGACGAAGAACAGGAATCCACCAAGAAAGCGGCTGCACCTGCCAAGAAGAAAGGCAAGCAGGTGATGAACACTCAGGTCAACCTGAGCCCGCGCGATGCCAGCCGTCTGAACGGCATGCACGTTGAAGCGATCGCCACGCTGGACGACGTCAGCCTGCCGAAGAACGTCATCTTCAAGGCTGGCCTGATCGCCCTGGGCGAACTGGAAGCCGGCAAGCGCGCCGATATCATCGCACGCGTGATCGCAGAATCAGGCCGCTAATCGCCCCTGAAGGCATAAAGAAAGCCGGAGCCACTGCTCCGGCTTTTTAATTGGTGCCAATCTGCTCTGACTCAGGGTTGCTCACAGCGCAGCAGACGTGGCTGTCCCCAGGGAACCAGTTGGTCGTAATGGCCACTGGCACGTGCCGCAGCCAAGGCTTCGTTGAAGCGTTCTATCAGTTCGCGTCCATTTTGCATCTTGCGCGACACCAGCAAATAGAAGGTATCCCGCTGGCGAAAATAGGGGAGCGGTTGCAGATAGTTCGGGTCGCCGAACACCTGCATGCTGGCGTCCGCCGTCACCGCATCATTCATCGGCATCAGATCAACCCGTTTCCGCTCAAGCAGTTGCAGACATTGCACCAAACTCTTGGGGCGAGTGAGCCGCAATGAAAAACGGGCAATCACCTCATCTGCGTGACTGGTGCTCCAGCTGGCAGGAATACAGACTCTCAACCCCTGCCACTTGCCATCGAGTACCGCATCACTGCCACGATAGGTGAACCAGGAGAGGTGATCGATATGAATGGGGGCGCTGTAATAGAACAGCTTGGCTCGCTCACGCGTCCAGGCATAAGGGAAGGTGGCGGATGCCAGGCCGTTGCGAACCAGCTCGTAGCCCCGGTTCCATGGCAGGTAATCCACCTTCAGCTCGTCATAGCCAGCCTCGCGCAGCAGGGTCGTCACCAGCCGGGTGCTCTGCCCACCATCAGGCAGCCCGGCCCCGGAATAGGGCGAAAAATCTCCGGTTACCAGCGACAGGGGGGCGCATGACAACCATCCACACCAACAACAGAACAACCAGCCATAGTGCTTCATCGCCATCCCTCTCTTTACTCTCCAGTTCAGTATAGGAGGCTGACCCAAATAACCCGGTCTGGTTGCCTTTGCGCCAACGCCCCTGCTAAGGTGCAGCGCTTTTATTACAGAGGAGTTCCGATGTTACCCCTACCTGACATACTGATCTGGGCAGCACTGGCACTGGCCACCCTGCTCTGTATGGCACGCCAACGCCTGCCAGGTTTCCTGCTGCTTGCTGTGGCTCTGCTGCTGGCGCTCTGGCTGGATCGCATCACCACGACCGCACTGCTGGTGACGCTGGCAGCCCTGCTGCTGGCCTGGCGTCTGCCCACCTTCTCCGGCCATAGCCGCCCCCTCGCATGGTCAGCCCTGCTGGCATGGGCGGTGGCACTGACCCTGCACCTGATCCCCGGTTTCAGCAATCTCAAGGTGCTGGATCAGGTACTGGCAGGCCCCGCCAGTGTGCCATTCAACATGTATCTGAACCTCGACAAGCCACTGCTCTTCTTTGGGCTGCTGCTGGCCTGTCCGACGCTGCTTGGTAAGGGAGGCGCTATCCGCTGGCGTCCGCTGGCTCTGTTACTGCTGCCGCTGGGTGCCCTGCTGGTCATCGCCTGGCAATTGGGGGCACTGAAACCGGAAGTGGGTCTGCCCCACTGGTGGTGGCTGTTTGCACTCAACAACCTGCTGTTCACCTGCGTGGCGGAAGAGGCGCTGTTTCGAGGCGCTATTCAGCAGGGGCTGACCGAGCGTTACCGCCCCTGGATTGGCATCATCGTGGCCGCGCTACTGTTCGGAGCCATCCACCTGCCCGGTGGCCCACTGCTGGCGCTGTTTGCGACCCTGGCAGGCTGCTGCTACGGCTTGGTATTCCAGCTCAGCGGGCGACTCTCCGTGGCCATCCTGATCCACTTCGCCTTCAACTTCGCCCATCTGGTGCTCTTCACCTACCCGCTGGCCAGAGCCTGACGGTCAACTGCGCGGCGTCTTGCCCTTGAACTGCTTGACGCTGCGTTTGGCCTGAGTACGGCGATTGGCCTGCTTGTCACGAGGGGGGCGTTTGCCCTCCCCGCTGGCAGGCTGGTCGGTGACCGGGAATCCCGCCAGATCTCCCAGCGGCAGCTCGCGGCCGGTCAGGGTGCGGATGGCTTGCAGCATGTCACTCTCGCCATGACAAACCAGCGAGATGGCCAACCCCTCGCGGCCAGCCCTGGCGGTACGCCCGATGCGGTGAACGTAGACAGGGGCACTGGCGGGCAAGTCCAGATTGATCACCAGCGGCAGCGCCTCCACATGGATGCCGCGCGCCATCAGGTCGGTGGCCACCAGCACCCGCACCCGACCCTCCTTGAAATCATTGAGCGCCTGCTCGCGCACCGCCTGCTCCTTCTCGCCATGGAGAGCAGCCACCGCAATGCCCGCCTTGGCCAGCTTTCTGGCAACCCCGTCGGCATCATCCCGCGCACTGATAAAGACCAGCACCTGCGGCCACGCCTGCTCCTTGAGCAAGCTGATAAGCGCCGGCACCTTGCTGCTCTTGTTGACCAGATAGAGTCGCTCTTCGATCTCGTTCACCACGCTGTTGAGGGGTGTGGCCTCGATACGGGTTGGCTCACGCAGCAGGCCGTTGGCCAGCGCCTCCAGCTCGGCAGGCAAGGTGGCGGAGAAGAACAGGGTCTGGCGATCCGCCGGAATAAAGCCGAGCAGCGCCTTGATGTCGGGAGCAAAGCCCATCTCCAGCAGGCGATCCGCCTCATCCAGCACCAGCAGCTGCAGACCATCCAGCCCCAGCAACTGTTGGGTCAGCAGATCCCGCAACCGCCCAGGTGTAGCCACCAGCAGCTGTGGCCCCTGCGCCAGTTCGGCCTGTTGCCGCTCCTGCGCAACGCCCCCACACAACGTCACGATGCACAATCCCAGCGCCTCGGCCCCCTCTTTAAGCGCGGCAGATACCTGAATCGCCAGCTCGCGGGTTGGCACCAGCACCAGACCCTGCACCTGGCTGGAGGCAGGATCCAGCCGTTGCAGCAGCGGCAAACCAAACGCCAGCGTCTTGCCGCTGCCGGTCTGGGCCAGTGCCAGCAGATCCTGCCCCGCCAACGCCGCCGGAATCGCCAGCTGCTGGATGCGGGTCGGCGTCTGCAAGGTGGCGGGCAAAGAGGCCAGCAGAGCGGGATGGAGGGCAAGTTCGCGAAAGGTCATGGCGCTACGTTAACAAAGAGAAGTGGGAGGCGAAGTCTAGTGAGCGGGGGCCGAGAAGTAAAACCCTATCAATGATGGCCAGGCCAAGGGGGGGATTGCAACGGGCTGACTACACTTGAGCTGACCCATCACAGAGAAAACTGTCATGACCAGACACATCCCCATCCTGCTGCTGACCAGTGCGCTGCTTGGCAGCATCTCGCTCGGCCTGTCCGGCAGCACGGCGAGCGACAGTGCGGCCGAACAGGCCAAACCGGTGCGTACTCTTAACGCGCATCTCGGTGAGCTGCCGGGACTGATCAATGCCGACAAGACAGGACCTTTCGTTGATTTAGTGCGCGCCATCGACGATCTTCATCCCGATGTGACCATCAGGATCACCATCTATCCCATCGCCCGGGCCATGGCCGGAGTGATCGCTGGCAAGGCAGATCTCGGTCTGCCCGCCATCCGCAATCTCAGGGAGGTCGATATGCTCCCCTACCGTTTCAGTACCCGCAGCTTTGGCAAGGTGGCCCATGTGATTTACAGCAATACGGCCCATCCGGTCACCACAGATATGGCCTATGGCATAGTGCCCACCAAACGGGATCTGCTGATTGAAGCCGTTCCCGACTATATGCCCTTCTCGGTACAGCGCTCGATGAGTATCGAGCAGTCACTGCGCAAACTGTCTCGGGGTCGCATAGACGCCTTTGTCTGGGCACAAGAAGAGGCGGACCTGATGCTGAAAAATCTGAAGCTGACCAATATTCGCCGTGAATTCTTTGGTGATTTCGAGGATGTCTTCATCATCCAGAAAGGGGGGAGCGGGGATGAAATAGACGAATTTTTAAGTCGTTCCATTGAGCAACTCGCCGCCACCGGCAAACTGGCCGAGATCTACGAGAAGATCCACCGCCCCTATGTGGAGTGGCAACCCTCCCCACCCGCCAAGGCTGAACCGGCGACCACCCCGCCCGCAACACCCTGAACAGACAATTCCCGCATAAAAAATCCCGCCGAAGCGGGATTTTTTATGGCTTGCAGCCTTACAGCACGGCCAGCGCAGCGGCATAGTTCGGCTCGTCGGCCACTTCTGCGACCAGCTCACTGTGCAGCACCTTGTTGTCACCATCCAGTACCACGATGGCGCGAGCGGTCAGACCTACCAGCGGGCCGGAAGAGAAGGCAACGCCGTAATCTTCCATAAAGGCCGCACCGCGCAGGGTGGAGAGGGTCACTACCTTGTCCAGACCTTCGGCGCCGCAGAAGCGGGACTGGGCGAACGGCAGATCGGCGGAGATGCACAGCACGACAGTGTTATCCAGCGCGCTGGCCTGCTCGTTGAACTTGCGCACAGAGGTCGCGCAGGTGGGAGTATCGACGCTCGGGAAAATATTCAGGATTTTGCGCTGACCGGCAAAGCTTGCCAGGGTCACGTCGGAAAGATCCTTGGCCACCAGGGAGAAGGGCTTGGCTTGCTCACCGGCGACCGGGAAGTGACCAGCGACGGAAACCGGGTTGCCTTGCAGAGTGACTGAGTTGCTCATGTGTTATGTCCTTTATTGGTGTAGTAAAAATCCGAGTGATCAGTATAGGGGCGGCGGGACCAGACAAACACCCGCGAAGACAAGGGATATAAAGGGGTTGACCTTGGACTTAACACCAAGGTTTAGACTCCTTCTCGGTAATCAGGGATCTCGCAGGGGCGGGATCCATCAAGAGGGACTCATCATGAGCAAATCCTGCTGCAATCATCAGCACACTGCCCCCATCAAGGCCGTCAGCAAGGCGACCTCCGGCCAGAGTGAGCATCACCACGATAGCCACTGCTGCGACAACACCACGCCCGTCAGTTGCTGTTCAACCCAGACACCTCATGAGCACGCATCCCGTGACGGCAATGAATCCCCCGGGGATGAAGAGCCTCCCCGAGGGGGCTGTCACGATAAAGCGTGCTGCAGCCCCCCCTTATCGCCAGCTCACGATCATAAGCATGAGCATGAGCATGAGCACGATATGCCCCCTGCCGACCCGCTGGTTGCGCCGGAGCAAGGTAACAGTCGCCATAGCTGGCAGGTGTTGGGGATGGATTGCCCCAGCTGCGCCCGCAAGATCGAGACCGCCGTCAGCCGGGTGAGCGGCGTGCAACAGGCACGCGTGTTGTTTACCACCGAGAAGCTGGTGGTGGATCTGGCCCCCGGTCTCTCCCCCGATCCCGTCACCGCCGCCGTGCTGGCCGCCGGTTTCCAGCTCAAGGGTGCTCAGGCCAATACAGCCCACACAATCACAAAGGAAGCAACACGCCAAAGCCCGCTGCTGACCACCCTGGGCAAATATTGGCAGCCCCTGTCACTGGCCGGCCTGATGCTGGTCGCCGCCCTGCTGCCGAAAGAGCTCGGTCAGCCACTCTTTACCCTGGCGACCCTCTGGGGTCTGTGGCCCATCTCCCGCAAGGCGTGGGCGCTGACCAAAAGCGGCTCCCCCTTCGCCATCGAGACCCTGATGACGGTGGCCGCCCTGGGCGCCCTGTTCCTCGGTGAAACCGCCGAAGCGGCCATGGTGCTGCTGCTCTTTATGCTGGGTGAACATCTGGAGGCCTACGCCGCAGGACGCGCCCGGGCCGGAGTGACCGCGCTGATGGCGCTGGTGCCTGACAAGGCGCTGCGCATCCGTACCACTGCCGAGAGCGAGGTGCGCGAAGAGGTCGGCGCCGATGAGCTGCGTCCCGGCGACATTATCGAAATCGCCCCGGGAGCCCGCTTGCCTGCCGATGCCCGCCTGCTCGATGAACTCGGTGCGTTTGACGAGAGCGCCCTGACCGGTGAGTCTATTCCGGTGGAACGCCGTCAGGGTGACAAGGTGCCGGCCGGCAGTCTGGCTGCAGATCGAGTGCTGCGCCTTGAAGTCGTCTCCGAGCCTGGCAACAACGCCATCGACCGCATTCTGCACCTAATCGAAGAGGCCGAAAGCCAGCGCGCCCCCATCGAGCGCTTTATCGACCGCTTCAGCCGCTGGTATACCCCGGCCATGATGCTGGTTGCCCTGCTGGTGGTGCTGGTGCCGCCCCTTGCCTTCAGCCAGAGCTGGGACGAGTGGAGCTATCGCGGACTGGCGCTGCTGCTGATCGGCTGCCCCTGCGCGCTGGTCATCTCAACCCCGGCAGCTGTTACCTCGGCGCTGGCCGCCGCCACCCGTCAGGGGGCGCTAATCAAGGGCGGGGCTGCACTGGAGCGATTGGCCCATATCGACACCGTCGCCTTTGACAAGACCGGCACCCTGACCCTGGGCAAGCCGCAACTGACCGAGCTGGTGAGCCTCAATGGCCAACCGGAGACCGAGTTGCTGGCACTGGCGGCTGCCATCGAGCAGGGCTCCCACCACCCGCTGGCCCGCGCCGTGGTCGCCAACGCGACCGAACAGGGGCTGACGCTGGCGGAGGCCCGAGACTTGCGTGCCCTGCCGGGCATGGGGGTTGAGGGACGCATCAACGGTGAACTGTGGCAACTGCTGGCACCGAACCGGGTGGCGACCCTGAATGTGGAACAGCAGACACGGATTGGTTCGCTGGAGCGGCAGGGCAAGACCGTCGTGGTGCTCTGCCAGAGCAGTGGCGACCAAGCGCTGCCGATTGCCCTGCTGGCGCTGCGGGATCAGATCCGGCCGGAGGCAGCGGCCGCGCTGCAAGAGCTCAACCGACTCGGGCTCAACAGCATCATGTTAACCGGGGATAACCCCAACGCCGCCGAGGCGATCGCCACCGAGCTGGGCATGGGCTGGCGTGCCGGTCTGCTGCCGGAGAACAAGGTAGAAGAGATCGCCAAGCTGGCCTGCACCCGGAAGGTTGCCATGATCGGCGATGGCATCAACGATGCCCCCGCCATGAAGCGGGCCAGTATCGGCATCGCCATGGGGGGCGGCACCGATGTGGCGCTGGAGACCGCCGATGCGGCGCTGACCCACAACCAGCTCGGCGGTATTGCCGCGATGATCCGGCTGTCGCGGGCGGCACTGACCAATATTCACCAGAATATTGCGCTGGCGCTGGGGCTTAAAGCCATCTTCCTGGTCACCAGCCTGCTCGGCATCACCGGTCTGTGGATTGCGGTGCTGGCCGATACCGGCGCCACAGCGCTGGTGACCGCCAACGCCTTGCGGCTGCTGCGCAAGCGTTAAGCCAGCCGATAGCATCCCAGCCAAAAGCCGTCCCCCAACCGGGACGGCTTTTCTTTTTCCTCTCATTTCTCTCACGGCACCCCGTAAAAGAAAAAGCGCGCCTGCCGGTCGGCAGTCGCGCTTTGCTTACTCTCTCGGAGTTATCCCACCCTTGGCAAGGTGGAATTCAACCCGGGGGCGCCGAGCCATCCCCCGGACTCAATGGCTTGCTTACTTGACGCTGCACTCCTGAATGACGGCTGTGCCCGCCTTGACGCCAGCCGGGTCAACCTTCACCAGCACACTCCACAGCCCCTGCGGCAGGGTGATGCTGTTATTGGCACTGCCCCCCTTGGAGAAGGCGAACGAATAGCCGGTTTCAGCGTTCACCGCGCCGCCACCGTTGAGCAGGTACTCCTTGCTCCAGTCCTCGTTGGCGACCTTGAACTCGGTGCTGCCAGCGTAGTTGAACGCCGCCTGATAGATGGCGAGATCGCCGTCCATCCCCTTGTAGCTCAGCTGGTACTGAGGTTGGGCATTCCAGCCTGAAAGCTCACCCTTGACGAACAGGTTGTAGCCGAGCGGATTGCCCGCCACCGTATCCAACACCTTGCAGCTCTGCACCGGCTCGGTGAAGCTGACGCTCAGGGTCGGTTTGTCCTTGTTCATGGCGGTAAAGACAAACTTGTAGCTGCCTGCCTTGGCCAGATCGACACCGATATTGCCGGTTTCCCCCCCCTTGCAAAGGGTCAGCGGAGTGCCGACCACCAGCTTGTCACCAGCGTTGCAGCTGCCGTAGTTGACCGGCCCCCAACTGGCGTCAGCGATCTTGACGTTGGTGGTACCCAGCTTGTCGGTGCTCACCTCGGTAGTGAACTCGTACATAAAGTTGCCGCTGAAGGTCATCTGGTTGGTGTTGCCCCACTCATTGAGGAACCCCTTCAGATAAACATCGGTGTTGCCAAACGGTGGCAGGGTGCTCAAGTCGGTCTTCTTGCTGACCGGCAGGCCCGCGCCCTGTGCACCAGACTGCGGCTTGACGAACACGGCGGCAGACCAGGCCCCCAGCGTCAGCTGGCCGTTGTCATAGGCGGCGCCGCTGGCGATGCTGTCGACTGCGCGATGCTTGCTGCTAAGCACCATACCGCTCAGATCGATCGGCTGATCGTTGCCGTCACGGAAGTCGCCGATGCTCTGGCTCTGGTTGCTGGCGTTGATCATCACCACCAGACCGTCGATGGCCGGATCCAGATCACCCCCGGCACTGACGCCATCATCCACCGTCATGACGATAAGGCCGGGCACCTGATCCGGGCCGGTATTGCGGAAGTCGACCCGCTTGATCACCTCGGCGCCACTGCCCAGACGCAGCAGGCGGGAGGAGTTGCGCAGCTCCGCCAGCTCCTGATAGAAGCTCACCATCTGCGCCATCTCGGCCGAGCCCGGCTTGGCATGCTTGCCGAGCACCTGCTCAATCAGCGGATAGTTGTCGCCATCCTTGTCCTTGCGCGGCAACCCCTTGTCGAAGTTGTTGTCGCCCAGGGTGTAGTCGACCTTGTTGTACCAGTCGCCCGAGTCATAACTGTCCCGCTCCATGGATTTGGAACGCAGCAGCTCGACACCGGCGTGGGTGAAGGGAATGCCCTGACCCAGCATGGCTGTCGCCAGCGAGACCCCCTGCATCCGCACCAGATCGGCTCCGGCAGGCGCCTTGTAGATCAGGTTGTCGAACAGGGTCTGGTTGTCGTGCTTGTCGACATAGTTCTGCACTTCCACCGGATCCTGGGCATAACCGGCGCTCTGACCGTTGTAGTCGATCTCGGCGCCTTTCTTCGGCATGCCATCCTTGTCGGTCAGCACGAACTCCTTGAGGTTACCCGCCATGCCGAGCCGCACCAGATCGGACTGGTGCAAGGCAGTAGCCAGATCCACCTTGCTCATTTCGTTAGGATCGACGAAAGCACCGTTGCCAAAGCCCTGGGTCTTGCGAATGGTATCGCCGCCGTCGAACGGACTGCCGCCGCGCACCGCATCGCGCAAGCGGTCCGAGAAGGAGCCGATACCGGTACCGCCCAGATGCTTCTGGGTCGCCTGCACGAAGCGCTTGTCATCCTGCACTTCGCCGAAGTTCCACCCCTCGCCGTAGAAGTACATCTCGGGATTGACCTTCTTCACCGCGGCCAGCGCCTGCACCATCTGATCTTTCGGATGGTGGCCCATCAGGTCGAAGCGGAAGGCGTCGATCTTGTAGTCGCGCGCCCAGGTGACCAGAGAGTCATCCATCAGCTTGGCGAACATGGCGTGCTCCGGCGCCGTGTTGGAGCAACAGGTGGAGTTCTCCACCGAGCCGGTCTCCGGATTGAGGCGCTGATAGTACCAGGGCACTATCTTGTCGAGCACCGACTTGGGGCCGAGCCCGGATTCGTTGGTGTGGTTGTAGACCACATCCATCACCACGTTCATGCCGATGTTCTGCTTGATGGCCTTGACCATCTCGCGGAACTCCAGAATACGTTTGGTGCCCTCGGCGTTGGTGGCGTAGGAGCCTTCCGGCGTGGTGTAGTGGTAGGGATCATAACCCCAGTTGAAGGAGTCGACGCCGCGCAGGTAACCGGAAAGCTCCTGCACCTGCGGATTATCCTTGCTGTCGCCCCCTTGCAGGTCGGCCAGCACATCTCCCACGGTCTGACCGCCACCACAGTAGCCGCCAAATTTGGATGTTTTCACATCCGGATTGACCTGACAGAGCTTGCTGAAGTCATCGCCGAGATTGGCCACCTTGGCCGGATCCTCGTTGACGGTGGCAATATCGAACACCGGCAGCAGGTGCAGGTGGCTGACGCCGCTTTTTGCCAGCGCTTTCAGATGGTTGACCGGTACAGAGTCGGGCTGGGTCAGACCGACAAACTTGCCGCGCTTCTCTTCATCGGTGGAGGCATCGTTACCGGTCAGGTCGCGAATATGGGCCTCATAGATGGTGATGTCGGCGGGGTTCTGCTGGCTGTGGGGCGCCTTGAGGCTGTCCCATCCTTCCGGTTTCAGGGCCGGATCGTCGAGATCCACTACCTGACTGAACTCGGAGTTCATCGCCAGACTCAGGGAGTAGGGATCGGTCACCTCGTAGTGCTCAACCTTGCGGCTCAGCGGATGGTAAACCTCCATGTCGTAGCGGTAGAACTGACCGATCAGCTCGCTGCCCCCCTCGTAGCTCCAGCTGCCGCTGGCGCTGTCGAAAGTCATGGCCACTTCATCACTCTTCTGATGGCTGGCGTTGTAGAGGGCCAGCTTGACCGACTTGGCGGTCGGCGCCCAGAGGCGGAAGGTCACCCGGTTGCCCTCTACCACGGCGCCATAGCTCAGCTTGGTCGCCTCGGGAGCATAGAGCGCATCGAGGGCGCCGGCGCTTTGCACCAGGGTGGCTCCCTGCAGGATACCGTCGGCATCTGTGCCGATAGCCACTAGTTCCCCCTTGAGCAGGGGCTTGAGATCTTTACCGGCAGGCAGGGCAAAGGCGGCGGCATCCTTGAGGTGCGGATATTTGGCCTGCTGCTCGGCAGTGAGGCTGGTCGCGGTCAGGCTGATATAGGGGAAATCGAACACCCCATCGGCATTGGCCTTGATGGTGCCCGAGTCGGTGTAATAGAGGCGAACATGGGGCTTGTCCTTGCCCCCTTGCCAAATCAGGGTATTGCCATCGATCAGATGAGCGCTGGCCCCCGCCACGCCAAAGGCGGCGGTAAAGGCTTCGGCACGGCTGCCAAACAGATCTTTCTTGCCCGCGACGATGGCCACGGTGCGATCCGGGTGCTCACTGAAGATCACCTTCATATCGCTGCCGGTCAGGTTGGCCAGATCGCCGTTGCGAGCGATAAAGTTGATGCACCCTTCCACCTTGCTGAGCGGTACGACCCAGGCCGGACCAAAGTTGTCGGCAGTGGCAGGTGTCTTGCTCTTGTCATCCCACCCGCTGTTCAGGCCGCTATCTGCCGTTGCATTGCAGGCATCGTTATTCCAAAGATGCAAGCTGTGGCTGTCAAACGGTGTCTTGGCACTCTTGGCTGCCGCCTGGGTGTCCACCAGCGCAATGACTACCTCGTTGGGGCCTGCTTGCAGCAGCTCCTTTGGGGGATCCATTTTGGGCAGGCGAGCGACAGGTCCGTCAGAAGGTTCAGGTGTAGAAGTAGATGTGCTGTTGCCATTGCAGCCAGACAAAAGCGCGAGCAGTGAGGCTGTTACCAGCGCCACTTTGGTCTTTTTCATATCCATATTTTTATAATTCCCGCTGTAGTTAGTCTCGATAGTCGAGCACCCGGTCATTGCCAGGCGGTGCCATATTAATCAGCGGCAATCGATTCAAATGTGAGCGACAGGGCAAAAAAACCATCCAGTTTCAACAAGATAACGTTTTCAGACTGAAACTTCGATCCGGCTCACAGACCTCGCGGCCATTTGGCCTCATATCTGGAAAGCGGCAGTCACGGGGTCAGAAAAGCAATGTCTGATCAAGTGGATAGACAAGGAGTAAACAATGAAACGGATTGAAGAGCAGGCAAGACGACTCGATCAGGAGTATCAGGCAATCGGTCAGCTGTTCGACCAGTTCTGCCAGCAGGCTGGCGCCCTGGCCGAGCAGTATCACTTCTTCAACTGGCCCGATTATGAAGACTCACCCCCGCTGAGCCGCGCCTTCACCCTGCTGGGGGAACCCCGCGAGCTGCGGCTGCGCTGTCAACCCGGTGAGCGCTCTGCCCTCAATGGTTTGATCCAGGTGGTCTCGGAGGATGGCACCATAGATGCCAGCCTCGGGTTTCGCGCCGATGGTCAGCTGCTGCTGGAGTCCGGCAAGCTGCTGGACAACCCGCCCGGACTGCTGCTCAAGTTGCTGCTCGGGGCAATCTGGCAACACAAGCCACAGGCAGATGTTGCACAACAGGAGATCTAGCAGCAGAGCCAACTGTTGACCCGTTCTGGCTATTGTGGCCGCAGCAAGCATCTACAATAGCCTGTTCCTGTCGAAGTAAGGTTCAACGGATGGGCGTCTTCGCGACGTACCGTCGTCGGTACCTGCCACACAGCAAAAAGGCTCCAGAGGAGCCTTTTCTTATTCCGGTTACTTTCTATTCCGGCTGCAGCGGTTCCACCACCTTGCCCTCCAGCTTTCTGACCGGCTTTTGCAGGATCAGGTTGGCCGGATAGGTGACCAGATCGCCGTTGTCATCGCGCACCCGCACATAGAAGAGGCCAATCTCGGTGATGACGCCGGTGACCGAATCATCCTTGTCGAGGATGCGGATCCGGTCGCCAATCTTGTAGGGGAAAGCGAAGAAGATGGTGATGCTGGCGGTGATGTTGGAGAGGATCGACCACTGGGCCACCATGGCGACCCCCAGTACCGCAAAGAAGGAGGACGCGAGCACCACCAGTCGGGAGAAGTCGAGCCCCCACACTCCGGCCAGCACCAGCAAGGTGGCGCAGCCGAGCAGGAAGTGGAACACATGGGCCACGTAGAGCACCCGGTTCTCGCTCACCTGCCGACTCTGACCGAGCGCCAGCAGACTCTTGTGAATAAGCCGCCGAATAAGGGTATGACCCAGCAACAGCAGCAGGGTCAGACCAATTGATTGCCACACGGATTATGCCTCCTTACCACCAGCGCCGATGCTTGAGCCAGATAGCCAGCCCGCTGGCCAGCGCCACCAGCGAACCACAGAAGACCCAGAAGGCGGTCGGATTCTCGGCCCCGGGGATACCGCCGAGGTTGATGCCAAACAGGCCGGTCAGGAAGCTGGCAGGTAAAAAGAGCAGCGCCATCACCGACATCTGGTAGGCGCGGCGGTTGGTCGCCTCCGCCATCAGATTGTTGATCTCGTCTGCCAGCACAGCGGTGCGTGCCACTCCCGCATCGAGGTCGTCGAGCCAGCGCCGCAGCCGGTCGGCGATATCGAGCAGACGACGGCGATCATCCTCATCCAGCCAGCTGATCTTCTCGTTGGCAAGGCGCGCCACCAGATCCCGCTGGGGGGAGAGGTAGCGGCGGATCATGATGAGCTGCTTGCGGATCAGCGCCAAGCGGCCATTGGCGGGCATGTCGCGCATCAGCACCATCTCCTCCAGATCGAGGATCTTGTCGTGCAGTTCCTCGACAAACTCCCCCGCCCGATCGGTCAGGGCATCACAAATCTCCACCAGCCAGTCGGCCGGGGTATCGGCGCCGCCCCCCAGCTTGAGCTGGTTGAAGACATCCTGCTCGGAGAGCAGCGGACGACGACGGCTGCTGATGATGAGATCCGGGGTGATGAAGATGCGCAGCGCCACCATCTCTTCGGGCCTGTGATCCTTGTTGTGGTTGATGCCGCGCAGGATCAGCAGCACCGTCTCCCCCATCCGCACCAGCTTGGGACGATTGCTCTGGCCGAGCAGCGACTCCCTGGCCGCCTCGCTGAGCAAGGGGGTCTGCAACAGCCAGCGCGCCGAATCGGGATTGCCGTAATCCAGATGCAGCCAGCCGGGATGTCCCGCCGGGACTTCGCTTCCCGCCATCAGCGGCGCCATGCCCCCCTTGCCATCCAGGGTCAGGGCATAAATCACTTCACCGGGCACCCGATCCATCTCGTCTCCTTCTCGTTTCATGTGCTGGCCCCAGCTTACACCAAAGGCGGGGCCGACTCAGCCCCGCGCCGGGAAGGGGAGGCCTGTGTTAACATGGCCGCTCTCGTTTTCCATCCGCTTTCACTACAGGAAACCATGCCATGCCCATCTGGGTTGATGCCGATGCCTGCCCCATTCCGGTCAAGGAGATCCTCTACCGCGCCGCCCACCGCGCCCAGGTCGTCACCACCCTGGTGGCCAATCAGGGATTGCGGGTGCCCCCCTCGCCTTTCATCAAAACCCAGCAAGTGGAGAAGGGATTCGATGTGGCAGATCATGTCATCGCCCAGCAGGTTCAGCCCGGCGATCTGGTGATCACCGGTGATATCCCCCTCGCCTCCTGGGTGATCGATGCCGGTGGCGAGGCGCTCAACCCCCGTGGCGAGATCTACACCCGCGAAACCATCAAGGCGCGGCTCGGCATGCGCAACTTTATGGAAGAGCTGCGCTCGGCCGGCGTGCAAACCGGCGGCCCGGCCCCCTTCAATGCCGCCGACAAGCAGCGCTTCGCCAACGCCCTCGACAAGTGGCTGGTCAAAGGCAAGTTATAAATAGGCTATAAAGGCGCCCAATTTGGGCGCTTTTTCGCCGTAACATCCTGATTTTTAAAATAAGAGCTGACCACAACCGTCAGGCTGGTAAGATGCGCCGCCATCTTGTCCACGCCGTAATCATCATGACCGCCCAAGGGCACCTGCTCTTCTCCGTTACCTGCACCCTGATCGCCCACAAACTGCAGCTCACTCCGGCCCTGGCAGATGCCAGTCTGTGGCAGACCATCCCTGCCGCGCTGGCCAGCGCCCTGTTGCCCGACCTCGACCACCCCAAATCGGTGCTGGGGCAACGACTGCCGTGGATCTCGAAACCTCTGTCGCGGCTGTTCGGGCATCGCGGTTTCACCCACAGTCTGCTGGCGGTCGCCGCTGCCGTCTGGGGGCTGAACCAGAGCCTGCCGCCGGACACCTTGCCCATGGGGGTCAAGGATGCCCTGATCGTCGGCTACCTCAGCCATCTGCTGGGGGACTGGCTCACCCCGGCGGGCATTCCGCTCTTCTGGCCCATCAAGCGCCGTTACCGCCTGCCGGGCTGGTCGCTGCGCAGTGGCGGCGCCATCGAAACCGGCTTTTGCACCCTCACCCTGCTGGTTGCCGGCTGGTGGTGCGGCTGGCGCCTGTAAGCCAGAAATAAAAAAGCCCCTGACGAGGTCAGGGGCTCAAACCGTGGCAGATGCCACTGAGGATCAGATCATGATGCCTGCGATAACAGCAGAGAGCAGGCTGACCAGAGTTGAACCGTAGACCAGCTTCAGACCGAAGCGGGAAACCATGTTGCCCTTCTCTTCGTTCAGCGCTTTTACCGCACCGGCGATGATGCCGATGGAGCTGAAGTTGGCGAAAGAGACCATGAAGATGGAGAGGATGCCGACGGTACGCGGGGAGAGCTCGGCAGCAATCTTGCCCAGATCCATCATGGCCACGAACTCGTTGGTCACCAGCTTGGTCGCCATGATGGAGCCCGCTTGCAGCGCTTCACCACTCGGGATACCCAGGATCCAGGCGATTGGATAGAAGAGGTAGCCCATGACGTACTGGAAGTTGACACCAAACGCCAGCTCGAACAGGTAGTTGACCAGGGCGATCAGGGCAATAAAGCCCACCAGCATAGCCGCCACGATAACGGCAACGGAAAAACCGGCCATGATGTACTCGCCCAGCATCTCGAAGAAGTTCTCTCTCTTCGGCGTATGGTGCTCGTCGCCCTCGGCCAGCGCCTTGGCATCGGTCACGGTATTGTCCGGCTCGTAGGGGTTGATCAGCGACAGCACGACAAAGGTGCTGAACATGTTGAGCACCAGCGCAGCCACCACGTAACGCGGCTCGATCAGCTGCATGTAGGCACCGACGATGGACATGGAGACGGTGGACATCGCCGTCGCCGCCAGGGTGTACATCTGCTTCTCGTTCAGGTGCGGCAGGATGTTCTTGAGGGCGATGAAGTTCTCGGATTGACCGACGATCATGGAGCTGATGGCGTTGAAGGACTCCAGCTTGCCCATGCCGTTGATCTTGGCCAACACGGTACCGATACCGCGGATCACCAGCGGCAACAGGCGGATGTACTGCAGAATACCGATCAACACGGAGATGAAGACGATGGGCATCAACACCATCAGGAAGAAGGTAAATGAACCTTCATTCATCATGCCGCCAAATACAAAGTCGGTTCCCTGCTTGGCAAACTCCATCAGCTTGGTGAAGCCGGCCGCGAAGCCACCCACCACAGCCAGACCCACTTCCGAGTTCAACATGAACCAGGCCAGCGCCAGCTCGACCACCAGCAGTTGGCCGATATAACGCAGCTTGATCTGTCTCCAGTTGTGGCGGTTAGCCAGCAGAGAAAGAGCGAGGACCATCACCAGTCCGAGCACAAAGTGAACGTATTCCATACCTGTAGCACCTGAGTGAATTGTAATTTTCGACCGGCGCCATCATAGACATTTGCACATTTAAAAATCAGAGAGTCATCACAATCCCGTGTAATAATATGCATGCAGGATAATACAAACGTTTTTAAATTAATTACGCAACAACCTGATATTAATCGCACAACTTTGACGACGACAAATTCATTAAAAAACATGATATTACATAATTAAAATGGCATTTTCATGGCCCTCCAAAATATCTTGATATCATTTTCGCAACATTGTGTTTAATGCCACACTCGCCAATAGAATATTTTTCAACCATTATATTTAAACAACAGAAATGGCAAACGTTTATCCGCAATAAATAATTACATGCATGTTTGAATAATTACCCCGATATCCTTTCACATATTGCTCACAACCAATCTGGCAACAAATACCCCCATAATGTGCCCCCCATGGCCAGCCGTTCAAAAATCCGCCACATCCGGTGCCACATTCTGGTATGATGCGCGGCCTTAGCGCTCGCGCATCCCCGTTTTCTCCGAAATAGAGTCCTTTTGTGAACAACAGCGAATTTAGCAGCCTCAATCTCTCCCCCGCCCTGCAAGAGAACCTCACCAGCCTGGGTTACCTGCAGATGACCCCGATCCAGGCCCAGAGCCTGCCCCTGGTGCTCGATGGCAAAGACCTGATTGCCAAGGCAAAAACCGGCAGCGGCAAGACCGCCGCCTTCGGCCTCGGCCTGCTGGCCAAGCTCAACGTCAACCGCCTCGAAGTGCAGGCGCTGGTGCTCTGCCCGACCCGCGAACTGGCGGACCAGGTGGCTCAGGAGATCCGTCGTCTGGCGCGCGCCCTGCCCAACGTCAAGCTGGTGACCCTGTGCGGCGGTACCCCGACAGCACCTCAGTCCGCCACCCTGAGCTTTGGTGCCCACATCGCCGTCGGCACCCCGGGTCGCATTCTCAAGCATCTGGAGCAAGGCACGCTGGAGCTATCCGGCCTCAAGACGCTGGTGCTGGATGAAGCGGATCGCATGCTGGACATGGGCTTTGGCGAAGATATCAACCGGGTCATCAGCTATGCCCCCCAGCAGCGCCAGACCCTGCTCTTCTCCGCCACCTATCCGGAAGGGATCGCCCAGATGAGCCGCGGCGTGCAGCGCAATCCGGTCGAGGTGAGCGTGGAATCCCTGCACGAGGGGAGCGCCATCGAACAGAAGCTCTACGAAGTGCCTGCCGGTCAGCGCCTCGACGCCCTCACCTGGCTGCTGAGTCACTACCAGCCCAGCTCCTGCGTGGTGTTCTGCAACACCAAGCGCGCCTGTAACGACGTGGCCGACCATCTGGCCGCCAAGGGCTTCTCGGCGCTGGCGCTGAATGGCGATCTGGAACAGCGCGAGCGGGATCAGGTGCTGGTGCGCTTTGCCAACGGCAGCGCCACCATTCTGGTGGCCACCGATGTGGCGGCCCGCGGCCTCGACATCAAGGAGCTGGGCGCCGTCATCAACTACGAGCTGACCTATGATCCGGAAGTGCACGTGCACCGCATCGGTCGTACCGGTCGTGCCGGCCAGCAGGGTCTGGCCCTGAGCCTCTATCAGCCGAACGAGGCCCAGCGCGTCAACTTTATCGAAGAGTACCAGCAGGCTCCGATGCCGCTGGGTGATCTCGACAGCATCGGCCGCGATATCAAGCCGATCGCCCCGCAGATGGTGACCCTCTCCATCGATGCAGGCCGCAAGACCAAGGTGCGGGCCGGTGACATTCTCGGCGCCCTGACCGGTGAAGGCGGCATTGCTGGTGCCGATGTGGGCAAGATCCAGATCTCCGAGCAGTACTCCTACGTCGCCGTGAAGCGCAGCGTGGCGAGCGCCGCCCTCAAGCGGTTGCAGGAAGGCAAGATCAAGGGTCGCAGCTACCGCGCCCGCAAACTGGGCTAAGGTTCTTTGCAAGCCGTTAGCCAGACCACAGGCGCCTGACAGGCGCCTGTTTCATATCTCCGATGCCGCCATGCGGCAAGGCAGGCACCATGACCCAAGCAATCCAAACCGATGTGAGCTGCCAGAACTGCGAAGCCTGCTGCTGCCGCCTCGAAGTGATGCTCTTTACCGATACCGGCGTGCCGGACCGTTATGTACTGGAACGGGATGGCGAGATACCGGTCATGCGCCGGCTGGACGATGGCTGGTGCGCCGCCCTCGACCGCAACACCATGATGTGCCGTATCTACGAGGTGCGACCGCTGATCTGCCGCGAATTCGAAATGGGTGAACCCGACTGCGTTGACGAACGGGACAAGTGGTTTATCAAGCTGGATTGACCAGGATCCTCGAATGCACTCACCACGATGATGTGCCCCATCCATGTACGAGTACGAGGTACGGCCGCTGATCTGCCGCGAATTCGAAATGGGTGAACCCGACTGCGTTGACGAGCGGGATAAGTGGTTTATCAAGCTGGAGTGAAACCCGTCCAAACGGTGAGCGAGGTGGTCAAGCGTTCGCAGGTTCACAGGGAGCGGTGTTGAGCTGCTCCCCCAGCCACTGGATGGCCGCTGCCTCCTGCTCGAAGTAACGTACCGCCCGAAAGGGTAATCCCTTGAAGATGTTATCCGCCAGATAGCGCTTGAAGCCCCCTACGAAGACCACCGCCAGAAACTGACACCCACTCTCGGCACACCAGCCAAACTGGCGACGAAAACGGGCCAGCACCTCGGGCCCGGCCGCTTCAAACTCGGTCGCGACCTCGACAATCCCCCAGGGGCCATCCATCAATCCGGCCAGTTCGTGACGAAAGCGCGCCTCATAGGCCATGGCACCTGCCAGATTGAAGGGGCCACTCGGGCGGCAGATCAGCATCTGGCCCCTGCGCTCCATGTCAAATTGCCCATGTGGCTGCATGACTGCTCCCATTCCGTTACCACCACCATCGCCTGCAAATTGTTACCACAAGGTAATAATTTATAAGGAAAAGTCCAGCAGCAAACAGGCTTTCCCCAAAGCGTAGTCATCCTATCCAGCAAACCGTCGGCACCTTATGTTACCGACATCCCGCACTGAATCGATCTCAAGATGTGCGATTGCAGTTAACGAAACGTTACTGCTATTATCCGCGCCGCCACAAACATTCCACCTGCCGAAAGGTTTGCCCCCCCCCAACAAGGATGTGCAATGAAAAACAGGGACTCGAGTCATTACCAACGGATCTGGCGCTGGCACTTCTACGCCGGTCTCTTTGTTGCCCCTTTCCTGATCCTGCTGTCACTGACCGGGATCGTCTATCTGTTCAAACCCCAGCTCGACAACCTGATGTACCCCGAGCTGATGAAGGTCGCCCCCGCCAGCCAGACCCTGAGTGCCAACCAACTGCTGGCCAAGGCGATGATGACCATGCCCGATGCCAGCCTGCGTAAATACCTGCCGCCTGCCGCTCCCGACCTGAGCGCCCAGTTCATCGTCAATCAGGGGGATCGCGAACTGACCCTGTTTATGGATCCCGCCAGCGGCGCTCTGCTCGGCACCATGGATAACAAGTGGAATCTGCAAGCGGTGGCCCGCTCCCTGCACGCCGACCTGCTGCTCGGTACCACCGGAGATCGGCTGATCGAGCTGGCTGCCGGCTGGGGGATAGTGCTGCTCATCAGCGGCCTCTATCTCTGGTGGCCGCGCAAGGGGCCCGGCGTGGGCGGTATTCTCTGGCCCAGAGTCAGCCAGCGTGGCCGCCTCTGGTGGCGCGATCTGCACGCCGTTATCGGCTTCTGGGGCGCAGGTTTCCTGTTGCTGCTGCTCTTGAGTGGCATGACCTGGACCGGTTTCTGGGGCGATCAGTTTGCCGCGGTCTGGAACCGCTTCCCCGCCGCCATGTGGAACGAGGTGCCCAAATCGGCACCGCTGGCCCGCACCCTGAATCAGGCCCACGAGCAGACGGTTCCCTGGGCGGTGGAGAACACCCCCATGCCCAGCTCGCAGCCAGTTGATGAGGGGCACGATCACGGTGCCATGAACCACGGCGAGCACGAGGGAGTGGTGATGGCAAGCCAGCGGATCCCGCTGCAACGGGTGGTCGAGATCGCCCATGAGCGGGGAGTCCAACCGGGTTACAGCATCACCCCGCCGGTCGGCGCCACCGGCGTCTACACCATCGCCCTGTTTGCCGATGATCCGCGCAACGACGCCACCCTGCATATCGATCAATACAGCGGCAAGGTGCTGGCCGATGTGTGCTGGCAGGATTACGGCCCGGTCGCCAAGACAGTAGAGAGCGGCGTTATGCTGCACATGGGCAAGCTCTACGGCTGGCCCCATCAGCTCGCCATACTGCTTATCTGCCTGATGGTGCTGGCCAGCGCCATGAGCGGCCTGTGGATCTGGTGGTGCCGCCGTCCGCAGGGGCGTCTCGCCGCGCCGCCACTGCCCGCCAAATTGCCGCCGATGCACGGAGCCATCGCCCTGCTGATCCTGCTGGGGATCGCCTTCCCGCTGGTGGGCGCCTCCATGGTCGCCATCTGGCTGCTCGATACCCTGCTCTTCTCCCGCCGGACTCCGGCGCTGGCCAAGGCCAGCTGAGCTACCTCGATAACGACCAAAAAGGGCTCCCGTTCGGGAGCCCTTTTCATTTATCGCGGTTCCATCCATCAGGTCAGGAGAGCGCCAACCCGATGGAGAGCAGCAGGCTGAACAGAAAGGCGCTGATGGCGGTCTTCTTGAGGGCACCGGTCAGCACCTCGCCATCGTAGCTTTCGCGAAGGGTCTTGGCCGCATCGCTGAGAGGCTTCATGGCGGGTAGGAAGATCCACGGCCAGAAACTGGCGGGCTGGATCAGGATAAAGGCGATGGTTGCCAGCAACGCCGCCCCCAACAGTACCCAGTGATAAGCGATGGCGCGGTTGCGGCCAAGGCGCACCGCCAGGGTGATCTTGCCGCTGGCGGCATCGGTCTCGATGTCGCGCACATTGTTGATATTGAGCACGGCGGTGGCCAGCAGGCCACAGGCGGTGGCAGGCAATAGCAGATCCCACTCCAGACTCTTGGTGAAGAGGTAGTAGGAGCCGAGCACCCCGAGCAGGCCGAAGAAGAGGAACACAGAGATATCGCCAAACCCGCGATAGCCGTAAGGAGTCTTGCCGACGGTGTAGGTCACCGCCGCGACAATGGCAGCACCACCCAGCACCACAAATGCCAAAATCTGCAGCCACTGGCCGCCGAAGGCACAGCCCAGCAGCAGCAGGCCACTGGCCACCGCCGCCAGCGCGGTCAGCCCCATCGCCACGCACATCTGCTTTTTGGTGATAAGACCGGAGACCACTGCCCGCTGCGGGCCGATCCGCTCGCCGTTGTCGGCGCCGGAAACCGCATCGCCGTAATCGTTGGCCAGATTGGAGAGGATCTGCAGCAAGATGGCGGTCAGCAGGGAGAGCGCCATGATGGTGCCATCGAAGGCACCACGACTGGCTGCCAGCCCCGAGCCCAGCAGGATGGAAGAGCAGGCGAGCGGCAATGTTCGCAAACGCGCCGCCAGCAACCAAACAGAGAAGGTATTTGTCATTTTGTGATGGCCAAACAATCGGATATTGATCGTGTTAAGGGTTATCGAACCGGATTTGGGTATACTTGGCCCCGGAGAGTGAAGCTCCCGCGGGCGATTTACATGGACGAATGGGCAGATAATATATAGGAAATCATCGCCCTTTGGCATAAACCTACGGCATCCAGCTACCGGATCGCTCGTTACTACCCGGCTCAGACAAGAATCCATGTTGGCTCAGACCCATATCAAGCAACAACTGGACGCCCTGCGTCACAGCAACGTCAGCGGCTTCGTACGGTTGCGAGTGGCGATCGAAATCCGCTCCTTTCTGGGCTGGCTCGCGGCGCAAACCCTCTATCCCCGCATCTACTGGCAGGCCCGTGGAGAGGCTCGTCCCGAGTATGTCGCGCTAGGCGCCATCCATGAACTGACCGAACCGCACGCCATCAAGCAGGTGTGCACTAACACAGCCAACCAGCATCATGACGACAGCCCTCGCTACTATGGTGGACTGGCGTTCGATCCGGCCCAGTCCGGCTGGCAAGGGTTTGGCCCCTGCCGTTTCGTGCTGCCCCGCATCGAGCTGGTGCGCCGTGGCGAATGCGTCAGCCTCTGCCTCAACCTCTGGCTGGATGAAAACAATCTCGAGGCCGAACTGCAGGCGGCCGAAGCCGCCCTCGATGCCCTGCGCCCGGAAGACCCGCTGCCCGCCCTGCAAAAGCAGTCCTGGCAGCGACAGGATTGCCCCGCCCCCGCCCAGTGGCAAACGCTGGTAGAGCGCGTCACTGCCCCCGATTTTCAGGCCCACACTCCCAAGGTGGTGCTGTCGCGGGAGAGTATGCTGACCAGTCCGAACCATGATGCAGACATCAATCCCTGGGCCATGCTCGACCAGTGGGCCCGCCACGCCCAGGACTGCTTCCACTTCGGTTTTCA
The DNA here is from genome assembly GCF_049173005.1 of Aeromonas sp. 602658. Lineage (NCBI taxonomy): Bacteria > Pseudomonadati > Pseudomonadota > Gammaproteobacteria > Aeromonadales > Aeromonadaceae > Aeromonas > Aeromonas sp. 602658. The sequence continues at coordinate 120,310 of NZ_JAAKRF010000005.1, forward strand.
ATTCTCCCCCGAACAGGCCTTTATCGCCTGCTCTCCCGAGCGGCTCTACCGCCGGGAAGATCGCCACCTCTTTACCGAGGCGCTGGCGGGCACCATTCGCCGCTCCGGCGATGAAGAGGTGGATGCCCAACTTGCCGCCGAGCTGCTGGCCGACAGCAAGAACCGGCTGGAGAACCGGCTGGTACACGCCGACATACTCAGCCGTCTGGCGCCACTGACCCACGATGCCACCCTGACCGAGCCGCGCATTCTCAAACTGCGGCTGCTGCAACACCTCAAGTGCGATATCGAAGCCGAGCTCAAGCCCGGGGTCTGCGACTGGCAGCTGCTCGACACCCTCCACCCGACTCCGGCGGTGGGCGGCGCCCCGCGCGAGGCAGCGCTCGCCTTTATCCGCGAGTTCGAACCCTATGATCGGGGCTGGTACGCCGGAGCCTGCGGCATGCTGAGCCGGGAGACCTCCGAGTTCTCGGTCGCCATTCGCAGCGCCCGCATTCAGCCGGGCAGCGTCACCCTGTTTGCCGGTGCCGGCATTGTCGCCGGTTCCGAGCCTGTCGCCGAGTGGGCCGAACTCGACAACAAGATCGCCAATGTGCTCTCCCTGCTGGGATAGTCACTCACCCTTTTCACGCTTCGAGAGCCCCTATGCCCACCCGTAAAGAGCCTGCCAGCGAAGAGTTTGCCTGCCCCCCGTTTTCGAGCCAGCACGCCACCTTCAACCACGTCTGGTCCTCCCTCTTGCTGGAGGAGCTCTTTCGCCTCGGGGTGCGCGACATCGCGCTGGCCCCCGGCTCCCGCTCCGCGCCGCTGACCATGGCAGCCGCGGCCCATCAGGGCTTTCGTCGTCACTTGCACTTTGACGAGCGCGGCCTCGGCTTTATGGCGCTGGGTCTGGCCAAGGGGAGCAACCGGCCGGTGGCGGTGATCATGACTTCGGGCACCGCGGTAGCCAACCTCTGGCCCGCCGTGGCTGAGGCCCAGCTCACCGGCGTGCCGCTGATTATTCTCTCCGCCGATCGCCCTCACGAGCTTATCGACAACGGCGCCAATCAGGCGATCGACCAGCAGGGGATCTTCGGCCGCTACCCCGTCTATCAACAGAACCTGCCGAGCCCCACCCCGACCATTCCGGCGGCGTTTGTGCTGAGCTCGGTGGATCAGGCGCTGGCCAAACAGGCGCTCACTCCCGGAGTGGTGCACTTCAACTGCATGTACCCCGAGCCCCTTTACCCGGGCGAGCACTATCAGGATTTCTCCGACTATCTGGCCCCCCTCGGCGACTGGCTCGGCTCGCACAAGCCATGGAGCCCGTGGCAGCAAAACGAGCCGAGCTGCCCACCTCAGGCGGAGTGGGAAACCTTTCGCCAACAGCGCGGCATCGTTGTAGCTGGCCGCATTACCGACCCGAAGCAGGCACAGGCCGCCGCCGCGCTGGCGGAGCAACTCGGCTGGCCGTTGCTGGCGGATCTGCAGAGCCAGATCCGCTTCGATTGCCGTAACCTCATCCATATGGATATGGCGCTCAACGACCCTGAATTCGTCGCCGAGCTCGGCCGCGCCGAGGTGCTGCTGCAATTTGGCGCGCGGCTTGTCTCCAAGCGGCTCGGCCAGTTCATAAAACACCATTCATGGCAGGATTACTGGCTGGTGGATCCGCAACCGGCGCGGCTCGATCCCGACTACCGGCTGCGCAACCGGCTGCTCTGCAGTGCCAGCGCCTTTGCTGCGGCCCATCCGGTCACCACACAAGCCCCTTGGCACACATTGGCCGAGCTGCAACACAACGCCAGCCAGCAGATCGCCGCTGCCTGCGAGCACTTCTCCGAGCTTGGGGTCTGCCATCGCCTCAACCGCCTGATCGAAGGGCAACTGTTTGTCGGCAACAGCATGCCTGCCCGACTAATGGATATGCTCGGCGAAACGGGCAAGGGGCCGAGCCGGGTGATGACCAACCGTGGCGCCTCCGGCATCGATGGCCTGATCGCCACCGCCTACGGGTTTGCCCAATCAATCGAGCAGGACAGTGATGAGCCCACTACCCTGCTGCTTGGGGATCTCAGCGCCCTGCACGATCTCAATAGTTTCGCCCTGCTCAGCAAGGCGAGCCGACCGCTGGTGGTGATCCTGCTCAACAACGATGGCGGCAGCATCTTTCGTATGTTGCCGGTGCCCACCGAAGGGGAGCTGCTGGAGAGCTACTACCGGCTGCCCCACGGCCTCAGCTTTGAACATGCCGCCGCCATGTTTGGCCTCGCCTATCGGGCGCCGACCACCCTGCCCGAGTTCGAACGCGATTACCGCGCCGCCCTCCAACATGGCGTTACCTTGATCGAGATCCGGGTACCGAGCGAGCAGGTGGCCGATGATCTCAAGGCGCTGGGGGCCGCCATCCGTGGCAAATAAAGATGCCAATGTACCACTGGTGCTACTGCACGGCCTGCTGGGGGATAGCGGCGACTGGCAACCGGTGATCGACCGGCTGCCCGCCATCCGCTGCATCGCCCTCGATCTGCCAGGTCATGGTCAGCATAGTGCTCTCACCGTCAGCGACTTTGAGCAGAGCCACCAGTGGCTGGTCGCCGAGCTGGCCAGCCGCAACATTGAACGCTATCTGCTGGTGGGTTATTCGCTGGGGGGGCGACTGGCCCTCTACCACGCCAGCCGCGAGCCCACCGGGCTGCGGGGGCTGCTGCTGGAGAACTGCAACCCGGGGTTACCGGCCTGTGAACGGGCCGCCCGCATCCAGCACGATGAACAGTGGGCGCGGCGCTTTGAGCAGGAACCACTGGCTGACGTGCTGGCAGACTGGTACCGGCAAGGGGTGTTTGCCGATCTTGACGATGCGGCCCGGGCCAGCCAGATCGCCCGCCGCCTTGGCAACGACGGTCAGGGCATCGCCACCATGCTGCGCGCCACTTCGCTCGGCAAGCAGCCGGATCTCGCCCCCTGGCTCATGGCGAGCCAGCTGCCGGTTACTTATGTGAGTGGCAAGCGGGATCACAAATTCCATCAGCTGGCTTGCCAGCTGACGAACCAAGATCGCAGAATCAACCACTTGGTGCTGGATGGCGGCCATAATCTGCACGCCCATCAGCCTGATAACTTTGCCCGACTCCTCGCGGAGTGGGTCAACCAACAAGAAGAGACGAGTCATGATTGAAGCAATGACGGAAGCTGAACTGTATGCACCTGTTGAATGGCAAGATTGCTCCGCCGGTTACGAGGACATCCTCTATCACAAGTCCAACGATGGCATTGCCAAGATCACCATCAACCGTCCCCAGGTGCGCAACGCCTTCCGCCCCCGCACCGTCAAAGAGATGCTGCAGGCGCTGGCCGATGCCCGTTATGACGATCAGATCGGCACCATCATCCTGACCGGTTTTGGCGAGAAAGCCTTCTGCGCCGGCGGCGACCAGAAGATCCGTGGCGACTACGGTGGATACCGGGATGACGAGGGGACTCACCACCTCAACGTGCTCGACTTCCAGCGCGACATCCGCACCTGCCCGAAACCTGTGGTTGCCATGGTGGCCGGTTACGCAGTCGGTGGCGGCCACGTGCTGCACATGATGTGTGACCTGACCATCGCCGCCGACAACGCCCAGTTTGGCCAGACCGGCCCGAAAGTGGGCTCCTTCGATGGCGGTTGGGGTGCTTCCTACATGGCTCGCATTGTCGGCCAGAAGAAGGCCCGCGAAATCTGGTTCCTCTGCCGCATGTACGATGCCCGGCAAGCCCTCGACATGGGTCTGGTCAACACTGTCGTGCCGCTGGCGGAACTGGAGCGCGAAACCGTGCGCTGGTGCCGCGAAATGCTGCAAAACAGCCCGATGGCGCTGCGCTGCCTGAAAGCCGCCCTCAACGCTGACTGTGATGGTCAGGCGGGCTTGCAGGAGCTGGCGGGCAATGCCACCATGCTGTTCTACATGACCGAAGAGGGTCAGGAAGGCCGCAACGCCTTCAACGAAAAGCGTCGCCCCGACTTCTCCAAATACAAGCGGAACCCCTGATGACACTAGCCCTGTATCGCTATCAACTGCCTTTTACCCAGCCCCTGACCTTTCACGGCAAGGTGGAGGTGGCGCGAGAGGGGCTGTTGGTGCGCATCAACGACGGCTGGGGGGAAATCGCCCCCCTGCCCGGCTTCTCGAAAGAGAGCCTGCAACAGGCAGAGGCAGAAGCCCTTGCCACGCTGGCGGCCCTGGCCGCTGGCGACACCCCGAACCCCGTGCTGCCGTCGGTGCAATTTGGCCTCGACTGCGCACGCCGGACATGGCCCGAGCAGCGCAACCCGCTGCCGGAGCCCTATCCCCTCATTCAAGGCTCCCCCCAGGAGCTGCTGCGCAACTGGAAAGAGTGGCTGCACCGCACGCCCGGCAAGGCCAAGCTGAAGGTGGCACGCTACCCGATGCGTGACGAGCTGGCGCTGATCCGCCTGCTGTGCGACCGCCTCCCCTCCCTCAAGCTGGTGCTGGACGCCAACCAGGGCTGGACCCGCGAGGAGGCTTGGACCTTCTGCGGCCACCTCGACCCGAATCGCATCGAGTATCTGGAAGACCCCTGCGCAGACTTTGCCGACATCGCCTTTGTCGCAAACCGCACCGGCATGCCGGTGGCGCTGGACGAGCTGCTGGCACAAGGCAAGCCGTGGGAGCCGATCCCGCAACTGCGCGCGCTGGTGCTCAAGCCTACCCTGCTCGGTTCACTCGCCAACTGCGAAGCGCTGATCGCCCGCGCCCGCGAACTGCGGCTCAAGGTGATCATCTCCTCCTGCTTCGAATCGGATCTGGGCCTGAACCAGCTCTTTCATCTGGCAGGCGAGTGGGCACCGGAACAGGCGCCGGGGCTGGATACCCGCCGCTGGATGGCGGGCAATCTGCTGGGGGAAGATGGCAAACCGGATCTGAGTCGACTGGAGCAACTGTATTACCGTGATTGAACCCACACGTTCACCCGAACAGACTCCTTGCCCGGTACGCCACCGGGCAATCACAGCCCCGAACCGCATTGCCATCCACGCAGCCTCCCCCCTCAGTTACCGCCAGCTCGATGCCCGCCTCAACAGCCTGTGCCAACAGCTGGAACAAGCCGGAGTGCGTCGTGGCGCTCATCTGGCGGCGGTGGTGCGCGGTGCGCTGGAAGATGTGCTGCTGGCATGGGCCTGCGTGCGCAGCGGCGTGGTGTTCTGCCCGCTCAACCCCGCCTTTCCTCTCGAAAAGCAGCGCGAGCTGGCGGTACAACTCGATGCCGATGCCTTCTGGTCGGCAGGGGAGATCCCGGCAGGCAACTGGCAGCCCTTGCAGCTCGACTTCACGCGCGAACTGCCAGCAAGCGAGGAAGCGTGGCCGCTGGAATCGACCCAGCTCAACAATATGATCCTCACCTCGGGCTCCAGCGGCACGCCGAAAGCGGTAGTGCACCTGCTCTGCAACCACCTGGCCTCGGCACGCGGCTCTGCCACCCTCATTCCCCTTGATGAGGCCTGCGGCTGGCTGCTCTCCCTGCCGCTGTTCCATGTGGGCGGCTACGCCATCCTGTTTCGGGTCTTTCTGGCGGGCGCCACGCTGGTACTGGATCAACGTGAACGCTCCCTCAAGGAGCGGCTGGAGTGCCAGCCCATTACTCACCTCTCGTTGGTGCCGACCCAGCTCTGGCGCCTGCTGGCAGAGGGTTTTGATCCCGCCCGTACCCGCCTGCGCGAATTGCTGCTCGGCGGTGCCGCCATCCCGCAGCCGCTGGTGAGCCGCCTCTGCGCTATGGGGCTCGAACCCAAGGTGAGTTATGGTCTCTCCGAGATGGGCAGTCAGGTCTGCACCGCTATCCCCGGCGATGCAGGCGTAGTTGGCAAACCGCTACCGGGACGGGAAGTGTGTATCAGGGAGCAGGAGATCTGTGTGCGCGGCGCCACCCTGTTTGCCGGTTACTACCAAGATGGCGAGCTGGAACTGCCGCTCGATGACGAAGGCTGGTTTCATACCCGCGACAAGGGGAGGTTCACTGCGGTAGGGGAACTGCTGGTAGAGGGGCGGCTCGACAACCTCTTTATCTCGGGTGGCGAAAACATCCAGCCCGAAACCATAGAGCAGCGACTGGTAGATCATCCCGCTGTCGCCCAGGCGCTGGTGGTGCCGGTGCCGAGCGACGAGTGGGGCCAACGCCCCGCCGCCTTTATCGACTGGCACGGTGAGCCGGTTCCCGACTCCGAACTGGCAGCCTGGATCCGCAGCACCCTGCCCGGCTTTATGGTGCCCGACCACTGGCTCCCCTGGCCCGATCTTGGCGGCAATCTCAAGCCCTCTCGCCAACTGCTGGGCAAGGTAGCCCGACAACAGACCACTCGGGCACGACAAGCTGAATGAGATCGGACTCACAATTTCCCGATCTTCTTTGAAAACAAAAAAAGAAACATGTGAGTCCTCACTGCGGCGCCAACCCACGATATCTCGATCAGACTCAAAAAGTCACCATCTTATTGATTTATCTGATTTTTAATTGGCAATTGATATCCCTTTGGAACTGTTTAAATTGCCTTGCGATTACTCGCAAGACAATACACAAACAAGAACAAAGGGATAAAAATGAACCGTTCAGGTACCGGGTGGCTGCTGCTGGCAGGCCCCCTGCTTTTGGCTACATCCTCGGCGCAAGCCAACTACTCCCCCAATGACTGGCGACAGTATCAGCTGACTGGCGAATCGAGCCGGCAACTGGCCGCGCGCATCACCGAGATCACCTACGAGCTCAAGGCGCGCAGCAGCAATGCTCCTTACCAGCAGCTCAGGGTCTACCGTCGCTTCGACTGGCAGAGTAGCGATCTCGCCGCACTGGCCGAACAGCAGTGTGGCGAGCCGCAGCTCAAGGTAGATGCGGGCTGGCAGATCCGCTTCGTGCGCTGTGAAGATCGGATTCCGGCGGGCAAGCTGATCCCGGCCAGCAGTTATGACTTTGGTTATGGCCTCAAGCAGGGTCGCTGGGAGCAACTGGCGGGCACGCCGACCGCCCAACGGCAGGATCGCCTGCCACTGCCACAAGCCATCATCCTGGGTCAGAACGAAAGGGAGCTGGATCGCTGTGAACTCAACGCACAGGGCCGCTGCACCGAGTCGGAGTGGCACTATCAGCCGCAGGATTGGCAGCAGTTGCAGGTACTTGAAGAGACCCCGAGTGAGCGGGATGGCCGGTTGGAGCAGATCTTTTTCCGTCTGCAGCCGGTGGCAGGCAGTCAGGCTGCTGCTCAGGTCAGCGAGATCCACGTCTGGCGCCGTTATCAGTGGCAGCTGGATCAGCTCACGCCTCAGCAGGAGTGTGATGAGCCGCAGGAGCGCAAGGAGGGGAGCAACACCATCCGCTATCGCATCTGTCGTCAGGTGATCCCCGCTGGCAGCGAGGTTCAGGTAACGTTGCAAGATAGCGGCTACCAATACCCGGTCGCCGGCGGCGAGTGGCAGCCCCTGCCAGAGAGCAAAGAGTGGCAGGAGAGTCGGGTGCTCAATCGCCCCATCGTGCTGGCCAGCAAGGAGGAGCAGCTGGAGTGCCGCCGCGCCAACGGTCGTCTCTGCTCCGAGCCAGAGCAGCCCGATGTGGATCTGCTCGACAGCGATGCCGCCAAACTAGTGGCCGACGTGAGCGGCCAGAACAGTCCTGCTTGGCAGGCGGATTACGGCCACGATGATGCCAAGCTGATGGCGGTGGTGCGCGGCATGCGTGCCCTGCTGGCGGCCAACCAACCGACCCATCCGGCAATGGACAAGCTGCTCTACTATGTGCGCGCCCACAACTACCACGGCGGCGTTGGTAAAGAGAGTGATCAGGCTGCCCGGGCACTGGCCGGGGTGATGATTGATCTGCTTAACCATCCCCTGCTGCTGGGAGCTGAACCACAGGATCAGGCTGGCACAGTGCTGGAAGCCTGGAGCGTAGCGGCGCAGGGACAACTTGGCCAAGCCGCCTTCCGCCAAAGTGCCGCCCCCATGCTGGCCCAGCTTAACCAGGCGTTCGGCTATGCGGTGCAACATGCGGCGCAGATCAATGGCCACAAACCCTGGGCCGATGGCCTGTTCGAGCTGCTCAATCTGGTCGATCAGAGCGCTTCTTATGGTCAGCAGGCTGACTTCAGCGCAGTTGTGCTGCAACAGGAAGCGGCATTGCGCCAGAGCCTGCTGCAACTGGGCCTGAGCGAGCTGGCCCTCTGGAAACAGCGCGATGGCTCACGGGATCTGTTTATCTTCAACAACATCCTCGATGCCCACAGCCGCCTCTATCAGATGATGCGCTACCTCCATCACACCAGCCCGGATAAGGCGATTGCCTATCGCCAGCAGCTGGATCGCGATGTCATCGCCATCATGCGCCAGCAGGGGCTGATCCCGGGTGGACAGCATCCGGCTGCCATGCTGGAAGAGGTCTCTCTGACCCTCTCCAGCTACTACCTCACCTACACGGATCGCACCAGCGAAGCCTGTGTCAGTGGCGAGTTCGCCGGGCTTTGTACCCCGATCCGCATGGAAGATATTCTGCCGTTCGAGCACACCTGCTCGCCCACCCTGCGTCTGCGCGCCCAGGATCTGACTCAGGCTCAGGCCGAAGGGATCTGCCGCGAGCTGGGTGATGAAGAGCAGCGCTTCCACCAGCAGATGGAGACTGGCTGGCAACCGGTGGCCGATGATCACAACGAAGCGCTGGAACTGGTGATCTTCAACTCCTCCGCCGACTGGGGCCGCTACGGCAGCGCGCTGTTTGGCGTCTCTACCGACAATGGCGGCATCTATATCGAGGGGGATCCGGCTCGCCCCGGCAATCAGGCCCGCTTCTTCGCCTATGAGGCGGAGTGGAAACGCCCTGCCTTCCAGGTGTGGAACCTGCGCCACGAGTACGTTCACTATCTGGATGGCCGCTTCAACCAGTACGGCAGCTTCGGCCACTATCCACTCAACCGCACTACCTGGTGGGCCGAGGGGATTGCAGAGTACATCGCCCACGGCCAGTGCTTTGCCCGGGGTCTGGATAACGTGGCAAACCGCCCCGCCAACCAGCGTCCGACACTGGCGGCGATCCTCCACCTTGACTACGACCAGGGTGGCGAGATGGTCTACTCCTGGTCCTATACCGTGCACCGCTTCCTCAACGATACCGGTCGCGGCGCCAGCTGGCTGGCGCTGGCACAGGCGCTGCGCAATCCGGATCGGCAGCAGGCGATGAGCGACTTCGAAGGGGAGCTGGACCGGCTGATCGCCAACGACAGCGATGCCTATCAGGCGTGGCTCGCCCGGGATCTGCTGCCCTGGTGGCAAGCAAACAAGGAGTCAGACGCCTGCAAGGGTAACGACTCCGCCCACTGATAGACATCCAACACAAAGAGGGGCTGCCACCGCAGCCCCTCGCTTTATCCCCCCGCACTCCCGCCTCTGCTGCGACAACCTCTGCCCGAATGAGGTGCCCGCCCGTTATCAAGTCTGACACCAGCGGCCGAGTTGTAATAGAATGCCGATAGCCACTCCCAACTTCAGACCCTGACCGCACCGCGCATGAAGAAGTTTGCCAAGATCCTCCTCGCCTGCCTCGTTTTGCTGCTGGCCCTGATTGCCATGCTGCTGGGCTACAGCGAGTGGATCGTCTCGGATGCCCGTCACTACACCTACGATCAGGTGGACAAGGTGCCCTACAACCGGGTTGCGGTGGTGCTGGGTACCTCCAAATATCTCTCCGGTGGCGGCCCCAACCACTACTTCAAATACCGCATCAAGGCGGCGGCCGAGCTCTACAACAATGCCAAGGTGGACTTCATCATCGTCTCCGGTGACAACGCCACCGTGCAGTACAACGAGCCACGCCAGATGCGCCGCGCCCTGATCAAGGCGGGCATCCCCGCCTCCGCCATCTATATGGATTTCGCCGGATTCCGCACCCTCGACTCTGTGGTTCGCGCCAAGGAGGTGTTCGGCCAGGAGCGCTTTACCGTGGTCTCCCAGGGCTTTCATAACGAGCGGGCCATTTTCATCGCCCGCCATTTCGGTATCGATGCGGTCGGCTTCAATGCCGAGGATCCCAGCGCCTATCAGGGGATCCGCACCCGGGTGCGGGAAGTCTTTGCCCGCCTGATGGGGTTGCTCGACCTCTATGTACTGGACAAGGGGCCCAAGTTCCTCGGGGCACCGGTCCCCATCGGTCTGCCTGTGCCTTGCCAGTCACTGAGCACCATCGGCAGCCTGCAACCCTGCCTCAAACAGCCCAAACCGGCGGTGGATGAGGCCAAGCCAGCGGCAGTCTCTGCCGCGGTTGCCACCGAGTCGGCTACTCCATCTGCCTCGGCCGCGACTGAACAAGTCACTCCTGCTTTATCCGCAGCGGCAGCCACTGAGCCAGTCACTCCCACCAAACCTGCGGCACAAACCACCGCCAAGACGCCCAGCGCGGCCTTGCCCACATTGCCGGTGGCCCCTTCAGCCGCCAGCGCCAGCACAGCCACACCATAAACAGATGACCCGCCAACTGGCGGGTCTTGTTATTACAGCGCAGGTTGTGGCGGTGACCTGTACACCCATTCCCAGCGGCCAAGTCAGCCTCGTGCCGCCTGATAGCGGCGGGCCACTTCGGCCCAATCCACCACCTGATAGAAGGCAGCGATATAGTCAGGACGCTTGTTCTGGTACTTGAGATAGTAGGCGTGCTCCCACACATCCAGCCCCAGGATCGGGGTATGGCCATGCATCAGGGGGCTATCCTGATTGGCACTGCTCTCCACCTGCAATCTGCCCGCCTTGTCCACCACCAGCCAGGCCCAGCCACTGCCAAAGCGGCTCAGAGCCGCCTGAGTGAAGGCCTGCTTGAAGGCATCGAATCCCCCCAATTCCCGCTCGATGGCCAGAGCCAGCTCACCACCCGGCTCACCGCCCCCCTGCGGGCTCATCACCAGCCAGAACAGAGAGTGATTGGCATGGCCGCCACCATGGTTGCGGACCGCCCCCTGCAAGGTGGCAGGCAGAGTATCGAAGCGGCGCAGCAGCTCCTCTACCGGCAGTGCGGCCAGCTCTGGCGCCTCTTCCAGCGCGGCGTTGAGGTTGTTGATATAGGTCTGGTGATGACGGCTGTGGTGGATCTCCATGGTCAGGGCATCGATATGGGGTTCCAGTGCGTCGTAGGCATAGTTCAGAGCTGGTAGGGTATGGATCATGATGACCTCTGTTCGGATTAATGGAGCCGGGATGAGCGCTCGCTCTGACACAGGCAGTGCCCGAGCGAACGCATGATCCCGGCGTGGCTGCCGTGGCGCTGTACGAACGTCAGCAACTCGGCACGGGTTGTGCGGGTATGGCGCAACGCGGCTTCACGCAGGCGAGAGGAGCAAGCGGGGGAGTGACAGGTCGCCAGCAGGCAGTCGTGCACATAGCAGAGCAGGTCGGCGGCGCGATCGGGCAGAGTCATGGCCACCAGCAGATCCGCCAGATTGTGGTGAGCCACAACCAGCGCCGCCACCGCCTCATCGGCATCGTGCCACTGCACCAATTGCTGACGAGCCAGCCAGAGCGCCTGCTGATAATGAGCCAGCGCATGATGATACTCGCCGCAATCAAACAGCCGGTTGCCCTCTCGGGTCTGCTGTTTCCAGTGACTCATGCTGCTGCCACCTTCGGTCGACTCGACCCACCCCTTCACCCAGGTTGCTGTCATATGCTTCACACCAATAAATGATAATAATTATCATTACATGAATCATATCCGGGAGACAAGGGGCGTCGGGATCGCAGCAAACAGCCAAAACAGCGCGGCCACCCCTTGGCAAGGAGTGGCCGCTTGAGGCAACCGGTCAGTGGATTCGACCGGCCAATTGGAAGTTAATGGCAAGTCAGATGTTGTTGGCTGGCGAGGGCGGGGCAATCCCCAGCAGCATATGGTCCATCATCCCCACCATGCGCCCTATCTCGGGCTTGGTGATGGTATCGTTGGCCCCCAGTTGCAGCGCTTTCTGACGGTTGTCATCGCTCATCAGGGAGGAGAACATCACGATGGGCATCTCCTTGTAGGAGGGGGTATCCCGCAGACGCTTGAGCAGGTGCATGCCATCCATGCGCGGCATCTCCACATCGGTGATCACCGCGTTGACAAAGCCGGTCACCGGCATCCTCTCCTCCTGGGCCAGGCGATCGAAATCCGTCATCATCTCCAGTCCCTCGCCCCCATCCTTGGCCGTAATCACGTTGTAGCCAGCGGTGCGCAGGGTGGTCTCGATCATCTTGCGGATAAAGGCCGAGTCGTCCACCACCAGAATGGTTTTGCCCTGGCGCAGCGCCATCATGCGATCGTCAATGAGCACCTTGCGATCCTGGGTGACGTCGTACTTCTCCATGCTGAGCTCGGGGTTGATATCGGCGATGATCTTCTCGAAATCGAGGATCATGATGAGGTTGCCATCGCGCCTGACCACGGCCACCACGCAGTCGTTCTCCCCCGCCTCCAGAAACTGGCTGGGGGACTCCACATCCTCCCAGGAGACCCGGTGGATCCTGCTGACACTGTCGATCAGAAAACCGTTGGCCATCTTGTTGAAGTCGGTGACGATCACCACCTTGTGGCTGGGGTCGGGGTTGGTCTTGATGCCGAGCCAGCCCGCCAGATCCACCAGCGGGATGAGGCGATCCCTCAGGGAGAAGACCCCCACCATATGACGCTGGGCGTTGGGGTAATCTGTGGTCTCCGGCACCCGGATCACCTCGCGTACCTTGGCGACGTTGATCCCGTAATAAGCGGTTTTTTCACGACCGTCCGGTAGCTGCTTCTTGAGGTGAAACTCGATGATCTCAAGCTCGTTGGTGCCACTTTCGGTCAGGATAGATTTACGCTCTTCCCCATCTTTGGACATCATGGTGACTCTCATTCTGGTTGCGCGGGCAGCAGACCGCTGCGGTTTTCCCTCAGTATAGGAATGGAATTCACCCAGCGGCTCGGATCTCGGCAAGATTGCAGCGTTAACCGCTTGATCCCGCAGGCTGGCGGGCTCGTATCTGCCACTCAGGACAACATTGGCAGATGGTGAAATCCATCATGTACTCACAAGGGGGCTGAGATGAGTGAAGGTATCGTCGTGATTGGCGCTTCTGGCGGGATCGGGGCGGCTCTGGTGACACACTGGTTGGCGGCGGGTGTCGGGCCAGTGATTGCCATCAGTCGTCAGCCCGCACCAGCAGGGGCCTCTTCGCCGGCCCTGCACTGGCTATGTTGTGACTACAGCGATGAGCAGATGACAGAAGTGGTGGCCCGCATCGCGGAGTTGGCGCCGAAACCGCATCGGGTGGTGATCTGCAACGGCATCCTGCATCAGGGGGAGATCCAGCCAGAGAAGCGGCTCGAAGCAATCAATCTCGATGCCATGACCCGCCTCTACCAGACCAACGCCTTGCTGCCGCTGCGCTGGATCAGCCAGTTGTTACCGCTGTTTGGCCGCGAGCCTTGCACTCTGGCCGTTCTCAGCGCCCGGGTCGGCAGCATTGGTGACAACCGAGCGGGCGGCTGGTATGGCTATCGCGCATCCAAGGCCGCCCTCAACATGCTGCTCAAGTGTGCCGCCATCGAGCTGGCCCGACGGGCCCCCGGCGTCAAATTGCTGGCCTTCCATCCCGGCACAGTGGATACACAACTCTCTCGCCCGTTTCACGCCAATGTACCGGCGGGAAATGTGCAGAGTCCCGAGCTGGTAGCCGACCATCTGATTAACCTGATGAACCGGCTGCAACCGGATGGCGAGCTGAGCTTTCTCGACTGGCAGGGCAAACCTATCGAGTGGTAGAGGAGATCAGGAGACGCGCCAGCAGCGCCCGCAAACTCTTGATCACGGCGGGCTTGCCCGCCAGTTGCAACCTAGCAGCCAGCGCCCCCCACTCTGCGTATTGCCAGATGGTGGCAATCAGCAGATAACGCTCTTCAGGAGTCAGTGAACCCAGCACAGCCAGATGGCGTGCCAGCCACAGCTGCAAGCTGGATTGGCTCAGTTCGAACGGCTTGTGATGCAGGGCAAAGCACTCAACCTCATCGCGCTCGAACTCGTCAAGCTCAGCCGCGGTGACGGTGCTGCCTTGCAGGCATTGCCATACCAGCTCGGGCTCCAATCCTTTCAGCTCGCCCGCCAGCAGGGTCGGCAACTGGCGAATGAAACGCTGCTGCCACTGATCCAACTCGGGCTCATGTTCGGGTTTCAGCGCCTTTAGCAGCAGGGCTGCGTGGCAGCCGCTGGCGGCATCCCGTTGCAGGCCGATGCGCAGCACCGTCAGTCCTGCCTTGCGCCAGAAGGGGAGCAGGTCGGCGCTGGCCGAAAAAGCCGAGCCAAGGTAATCGATCCCCGCCTGACGATAATGTTCTTCAAGCCTGCCAAGCAGCAGCGACCCCAGACCGTGCCGGTGCAGCTCGGGATGGATGGCGATACGCATCACCCGGGCGTAGCTGCGCCCCCCCGCCGTTTTGAAACCGGCGTGGGCCAGCAACGACTGGGGCAGCAGATGGCCGCGCGGACGGCGACGCCCGGCCCAGATCGCCTCGGCCAGCTCGGGTTCTATTCCCCCTTCCCGCGCCACCAAGGCCACTCCCAGCAGGCTCGCATCCTGCTCCAGCAGATGGATGTCGAGATCCGGGCTCTCCAGCAGGGATCTGAGATCGCTCGGCGTAGTCTGGTAGTGAGCCAGCACCAGCAAGCCGAACAGCTGGTTGAGCAACGTCTCATCGCTCTCCAGCGCCTCCTGACTGACCAGACGCCAGCTCGGGCTGGTCGGCGACATAGGCGCCGCCACTTCGGCATTGAGGCCGAGCAGGCGGAAAATCAGCGGCTCCAGCGGATCACGCTCACTCCAGCGAATGGGCTCAGAGAGGCGGATCTCCTGCCACTCCGGGGTCTGGCTATCGAGCACCCGCTTGAAGCGCAGGTGAAAACCGCGCCCCGTCCCCTCGTAACCGTGCTCGGTGGTGGCAAACACGATGCGGCTGTGGCGGGCCAGCATGGCCTCGAGCAGCGGGGTCGGAATGGCGGCCGCTTCATCCACCAGCAGCAGATCGGGATTCATCGCCTCGTGCACCAGCCGATCCGGCGAGCAGTAGCTCAGTCCGGTCAGCTGTTCCGGCGTAGTATCTAGCCCGCGAGCGGCGTGGGCAAACAGGGTCGCTACCGTTGCCTGCGAGGGGGCCGTCACCACTATGTTCAGCGAGGGTTGCTGGCGCAGCAGCTCGGCGGCAGCCAGCCCCAGCAGCGCACTCTTGCCTCGGCCGCGGTCGGCGCTCAGCACCAGTGGCCGACGACGATGGCCGTGCAACACCTTGTGGATGGCGGGCAGTGCCCGTGTCTGATCGCAGCTCAGCCTGCGTTCGGGCCCAATCGGTTGCCACGGCTGCGAGCAAACCGGCGGCTCCAGAGAGAGGGCAGGATCCCCCGCCAGCAACCGCACCAGCCGGGCGATAAAGCCGTGACCGGCCCGGCTCACCTCCTCCGGCTGGGCCACCAGCCGGATCCGGTCAGGATCCGGCCATGCAGGCCACTGTGTTCTGGGTGGGGTCAGCAGCAACAGCAAGCCACCGGCGCATAGAGTACCTGCCAGCGCCCCGAAGGCGTCGGGGTGAAAGCCGCTAAAGGCATTGAATACCAGCGTGTCGCACTCCTGGCCGAGCCGCTGCAGCGCCTTGGCGGCGGGTTGCGGAGCATAATGCTCGGGCCCGACGCCCAGCCAAAAGACTGTCTCGCCGAGCAAGGGTTGAGCGCGGGCAATGCAGTCGGCCTCCTCCCCCTCCAACCAGATCAGGCGCCGCTCACCGGCGCGGGCCAGCGCCTCGCGCAGCAGGGGGACCTCTTGTAGAGTCATGAAGCTTGGCTGTCAGCCGGTTTGCGGGGCTCGAACATGCGATCTCCCATCTGATCGATAAAGGTGTGAGCCTTTTGCACCATGAAACGCTCGGCATCGGCCGGATTGGCAAACAGATCGGAGCGGATGAAGCGGTGGGTCAGCAGTACGCCGTCCAGCTCCTTGGTGATGCGGCCAGCCAACCGATACTGACCCCCTTCCGCCATGGGCTCCGGATAGATGAGATAGCCGGCATATTCGGTGGGAGTGACTTCCGGCGCCTTGGTCGGCTCGCCCCCGAACAGGGCGCTGAACAGTTTCTTGAGCATGGTGATCTCCTCTGGTTGCCAGCATTGTCCCCAAGGGGTTGCACAGTGGCAAGCAGGGGATCTTATTACCAATGGTTATTTGCACTACGAACCATTCTCATTTAGATTTCATCTCATTCCACAAGAGGTGATCATCATGTACGTCTGTTTGTGCCGCGGCATCACAGATACCCAGATCCGCAAAGCGGTGCAGTCAGGTAAAAGCGAATTCCGCCAGCTCAAGCAGTCGCTCGAGGTGGGCGCCCAATGTGGCAAATGCGTGCGCATGACCATGGAGATTATCGCCGCCGAGCTCGACAAGATGGAGCAGGAGCAACCCGTGCTCTACTACGAAGTGGCCTGATCCGGACACCTCCTTTCTGATGCGACCCGCCAACAGGGTCACCCCTTTTCTCAGGCGAGCTGGCTCGCCAGACCTCTTGTTGTCACTTTTCTGGACTAAGCTCTAACGATCGAAGCCTCAGGCACGAACCAAGGAGCACTGTCGATGAAAGGAGATCCCAAGATCATTGCCCACCTCAACAAGGTACTGGCCAATGAGCTGATTGCCATCAACCAATACTTCCTGCATGCCCGCATCTACGATGACTGGGGCCTCAAGGCGCTCGGGCACAAGGAGTATCACGAGTCTATCGATGAGATGAAACACGCCGACGAACTGGTCAAGCGGGTGCTGTTTCTGGAAGGGCTGCCCAATTTGCAGGATCTGGGCAAGCTGCGCATCGGCGAGACCGTCGAAGAGATGTTGCGCTGCGACCTCTCGCTGGAGATGGATGCCATCCCAGACCTCAAGGTAGCCATCGCCTACGCCGAGTCGGTGCAGGACTACATCAGCCGCGACCTGTTCCAGGAGATCCTGGAGGATGAGGAGGAGCATGTGGACTGGCTGGAGACCCAGCTCGATCTTATCGATCGCATCGGGCTGGAGAACTACCAGCAGTCGCAACTGCACCACGGCTCCTGAGCCAGCAGGCCAGCAAGCAAAGAGACCCGCCAGCGCGGGTCTCTTCATTTGAGCAGCCATGACCCGAAAACTTTTCGACAGGATCACAGTTAATACGCCCGACGCAGCATCTGTCATGGCTTTCGATTAGGATACGACTCTCTGCCAATAACAATGCTACGGACGATTTCCATGGAACAGATTGCACGCGAGATGGCGCCCCACAAACGGGTGGCACTGGTGGCTCACGACAACATGAAGACCCCTCTGCTGAACTGGGTGATGCGCCGCAAGGAGGAGCTCAAGCTCCACCATCTCTATGCGACCGGCACCACCGGCACCATGCTCGGCAAGCAGGCACAACTGCCCATCACCTGCCTCTTCTCCGGCCCCATGGGGGGTGACCAGCAGCTCGGCGCCCTGATCGCCGAAGGGAAGATCGACGTGCTGATCTTCTTCTGGGATCCCCTCAATGCGGTGCCGCACGATCCGGACGTGAAGGCGTTGCTGCGGCTGGCTGCGGTGTGGAACATCCCAGTCGCCACCAACGAGGCGACCGCCGATTTCATCATGGACAGCCCCCATATGCGGCAGGCATTCAGCGTACAGATCCCGGATTACGCCGGTTATCTGAAGGCGCGCACCGAGTGATCGGCTAACCCGTCATGCAAGAGGGCCGCTACAAGCGGCCCTCTTTAATTGGGAAAATGAATCAGCCAGGGACACACACCGGCGCCGGCTTATAGCGCGCGGGCGAGAATGCGAGCCACCCGATCCGGGTCGATATCCTGCTGCTCACCGAGCGCGGTGCGCCCCACCCGCTTGAGGTTAGAGCAGACCGCCGGAATGCAACTTTCGCTGAGGCCATAGTCAGCCAGCCGGGTACCCAATCCCATCTTCTGGAAGAACTGCTCGGTACGGATGATCGCCTCTTCGATGCGCAGGGCCTTGTCCTCGCGGGTCGAATGCCACACCCGCTCGGCAAACTGGGCCAGCTTGTCCTGCTTCTGGCTCGCCCGCTCACGCAGCAGTGAGGGGAGCACCACCGCCAGACTCTGGCCATGATCCAGCCCGTAGAGCGCCGTCAGCTGATGGCCGATGGCGTGAGAGGCCCAATCCTGCGGCACTCCGCAACCGATAAGCCCGTTGAGCGCCAGACTGGCGGCCCACATCAGATTGGCCCGTACCTGATAGTTGGTCGGCTCCGCCAGCGCCCTGGGGCCGTTCTCCACCAGCACCTGCAGCAAACCTTCCGCCAGCCGATCCTGTACCTCGCCTCCCACCGGAAAGGTGAGGTACTGCTCGGCAATATGGACGAAGGCATCCACCACCCCGTTGCCGGTCTGACGGGCAGGCAGGCTGTAGGTGGTCGCCGGATCGAGCACCGAAAATTGCGGCTGTACCAGCGGGCTTCTGAAGGAGATCTTCACATCTCCCCGGCTCACCACCGAGGTGGGATTGCTCTCGGATCCGGTGGCGGGCAGGGTCAGCACGCAGCCCATCGGCAGCGCCTGGTGCACACTCGCCTGTTTACCGCAGATATCCCAGGGATCATCCCCCTCGTAGCAGGCGGCCGCCGCGACAAACTTGGTGCCATCCACTACCGAGCCGCCGCCGACGGCTAGCAAGAAGTCGATGCGATCGCGTTTAACCTGCGCCACCGCCTCCATCAACAGCTCGTATCTGGGGTTGGCGCCGATGCCGGAAAACTCCTGCCACGTCACCCCTTCCAGGGCCCGGGTCAGCTGCTCATAGACGCCGTTTTGCTTGATGCTGCCTCCGCCATAGAGCACCAGCAGCCGGCTGCCGGGCGGGATCAGTTCGGGCAGGCTGGCGATCTGCCCCTCGCCGAAACAGATACGGGTCGGATTGGCATATTGGAAGTTGTACACGGCGGACTCCTCGACTGGCTCAATGCGCGGACATTGTGCGCCTGTGGGGAGGTGAGGTCAAAAGAGGTGGCAGAAGCTTGCCCATCGGCGGTCGACACTGGCCCATCAGTGCCGACCGGGTAGATCTCAGAACAGCGGCAGGATCAGGCAGTTTTGGCCTCATCTTTGGATGAGCTCTTCTTGCCGGTCAGGCGATCCATTGCCTCTTTCAGCATCGCCTCTCGCTGCTCGTTGAGCGGCTTGCTCTGCTCCGCCCGCTCTTCCGGCGTCAGCTTCTTGTTATCGGCGATGGTCTTGAGCTTCTCTTCGATCTCGTTGAACTTCTTGCGATCGAAACCAAGCGCCTTGTCCACCAGCTGCTGCACCACGCCCCCCTTGTCGGAGCTCATATCCAGCGCCGGTGGCAACTTGTTGTTCTTGGCCAGATGTTCGTAGGTCAGCACCTGCTGGGCCTGGCCGGTCATGCGCTGGGTGGAGAGGCTGACCATCTCCTCCCAGCCACCGCCCTGACCGCCGCTACTGGCACTGTTGAGGGTAGCGAGGGCACGGTTGTTGGATGCGCTCTGGGCAAGCTGCTGGCTGTAGGGTTTGATATCCATGGGGGCTCCAATTCAGTGCGCATCTGCGGCAATGGGCACAGGCTGATCCGGTCACATGGGGCGTCAGGCCCCACCATTATCAATTAAACCAGCAAGTTACAGGCCAACTTGTCATATGTTGCAAGATCCCGCGCTATGGCGGATCTCACCACGCCCCACACGCAAGGCTGGCGTCAGAATCATGACTCATCTGCTGCCGGCTCTCGCTGTTTTGGCACATTTCGCCGTCCACGCGCCACGACGCCAGAGAAAAGTCAGGAACAGCAGCTCGATCACAAAACAAACAACCACTCAGGAATACAATTTTGGCGCACATCACAACCAGCCAGCCTTGTCATGGATGATCTGTTCGAAAAACCAATAACAGGCAGACCAATCTGCCGTGCTCACTCCGCTGCCAGTTCGGAGCTGCAGCCTCCCCACACCTCATCCCCTCGTCTGACTCTCACTCACCGCAACCCTTCGGGTACACCTATGAAAAAACACACCTTGAGTCTTCTCTCTGCCACCCTGCTCACCCTGCTTGGCACCAGTGCCGACGCCTGTACCGGCCTTATCGTCGGCAAGGGGGCCAGTACCGATGGCAGCGTGATGATCGCCAGAAACGAGGATTTTGGCGTCAACAACTGGAACAAGTACCTCGCCTTCCGGCCTGCGCAGCAGAACGAGGGCAAGGTCTGGAAGCTGGGCAACGGACTGGAAGTGCCGATGCCAAAGGCGTTTTTCGCCTACTCCGCCATTCGTGACTGGGATGCCACAGCCAGCGACCCGGACGGCAAGTATTACGAGGAGCGCGGCATCAACGAGTTCAACGTCGCCATTTCGGCCACCACCAGTGCCGAGGTCAACGACAAGGCCCAAAAAGCCGATCCGCTGATCGAGAAGGGAGTGATTGAAGCCATCATCCCCACCCTGATCCTGCCGCAGGCCAAGACGGCCAAAGAGGGAGTCGAGCTGCTTGGCCGCTATGTGGAGCAATATGG
The DNA here is from genome assembly GCF_049173005.1 of Aeromonas sp. 602658. NCBI lineage: Bacteria > Pseudomonadati > Pseudomonadota > Gammaproteobacteria > Aeromonadales > Aeromonadaceae > Aeromonas > Aeromonas sp. 602658. The sequence continues at coordinate 140,871 of NZ_JAAKRF010000005.1, forward strand.
CGCCGGTGAGGGCAACAGCCTCTATCTGGCGGATGTGAACGAGGCCTGGCTGATGGAGATCGGCTCCGGCCACCACTGGATCGCGGTGCGGGTGCCGGACGACAGCTACGCCATGGTGGCCAACGGCCTGCGCATCCACGGCGTCAATCTCGACAGCGCCGATGTGCTGCACTCGCCCAAGCTGCTGGAGTTCGTACGCGAACACAAACTGCTGGATAACGCCGACCCGAAAGAGTTCAACTTCGCCAAGGCGTTCGGGGTCATCGCTGACCCGTATAACGTGGATCGGGAGTGGCTCGGCCAGAAAATGCTGACCGCCAGCCATCCGCAGCCGACCCGGCAGGCGCAATATCCGCTGTTTATGAAGCCGGATGCCCCCATCGCCGTGCCGGACGTGGCCAGGCTGCTGAGCGCCACCTATGACGGTACGCCGCTGGCGGGCAAGGCGGAGCGGCCGATCCGCATCGATCGCCAGCTGGAATCCCACGTCATCCAGCTGCGCAAGGAGATGCCCAAAGAGCTGCAGGGATTGATCTGGCAGAGCTACGGCGTGCTGGCCGAATCTGTGATGGTGCCGCTCTACAACACCCTGGAATCCTACCCCCTGCCCTATCGCACCGGCAGCGACAGCTACTCCGATGACTCTGCCTACTGGCAGTTCCGCAGCCTGACCGCGCTGGCCAGCGCCGATCCGGACAAGTACCTGCCGCTGCTGCGCGGCGTCTGGAGCAAGGAGAGCAGCAAGCTTTACAAGGAGGTGGCCCTGCTCGACAAGAGCCTGAAGCAGGCCTATGCCAGCGACAAGGCTACCGCCATCGGGCTGGCCGCCGACTACTCCTATGGCCAGCTGGAGCAGACCTATCAGATGGCCAAAGAGCTGCGCTACAAGCTGATGACGGATCTCACCAAGCGCACCGAGCAGAAGTATTCGCCGGAGGAGTTCAAGAAGATCATGAGCCTGTAATCGGCTCGCCAACGCAAAGAGGCTCCCACGGGAGCCTCTTTTATTTCGTCAGCTGCCGCCATCAGCGACGGCTGATATTGAGCGGGCCGAAGGTCTGCGCCACCGGCATGATCTCGATGCTGTTGATGTTGACGTGGGCCGGTTGCTGGCTGATCCAGAGCACGGTATTGGCGATATCTTCCGGCTGGATCGCCTCCACCCCCTGATAGACGGTGGCCGCCTTGGCATCGTCACCGTGGAAGCGCACGTTGGAAAACTCGGTGCCGCCGCACAGGCCCGGCTCCACGTTGGTGACGCGGATGGCGGTGCCCGCCAGATCGGCGCGCAAGTTGAGGCTGAACTGCTTCACGAACGCCTTAGTGGCGCCGTAGACATTGCCGCCCGGATAGGGGTAGGTGCCGGCGATGGAGCCGATGTTGATGACGTGGCCACGATTGCGCGCCACCATCCCCGGCAGCAGCAATCGGGTGAGCAGGGTCAGACCGCTGATGTTGGTGGCGATCATCTGCTCCCAGTCTTCCAGATCCGCCTTGTGGGCCGGCTCCAGCCCCAGCGCCAGACCGGCGTTGTTGACCAGCAGCTCCACCTCGCTCCACTCGGCCGGCAGAGCGGCGATGGCAGCGCGGGTGGCCGCCTTGTCCTGCACGTCGAACACCAGCGGCAGGAACTGCTCGCCCAGCTCGTCAGCCAGCGCAGCCAGCCGCTCGGCACGGCGACCGGTACCGATCACCTTGTAGCCTGCCTGCACCAGCTGACGGCTGATGGACTCACCAAACCCGGACGAGGCGCCCGTTACCATTGCAATCATCTGAACCTCCATTATCTCAACCGATATTGTTATTTATGTTGTTGAAACCAATCTGATTTATTCATCGCTCAATTCACGTCCGGTCGCCTTGCGCCAGACAAATACCACCAGATGGAGCAGCAACAAGCCCGAGCCACCCAGCGCAAACAACAGGCCGGTGAGGGCGTTGACCGAGGTGTCGGCACCGCACCACCACCAGACCAGCCAGCCACTCAGACCAATGATGAAGGTCTGGATGGCACAGATCGGGCAGCGCCCCAGCTTTGCCCTGATGGCGGTGGCGAGACAGTTGTCGCAGCTCATCCTGCTCCTCGATTCTGCTCGTGCAACATGATCAGTTGGCCTGTGAAGATGGCTTGCGTGCCTGAGAGCGAGCCACTCTGCGCCGCTCACGCTCATCGTCGCTCACCAGCGGCAGCACCAGTCGGTGGGCGTGCTGGTCGCGGCCATAGTAGTTCGCCAGCCGCTGCTGGGGACGAAATCCCAATCCCTGATAGAGCGCCAGCGCCTCTTCGTTGGCATCAGCCACCTCCAGCCGGATCGCCCCCCAGCCAGCGGCCTTGCCCTCGCGGATCACCTGCTCCAGCAGACGGCGGGCCCAGCCCAGACGGCGCACCGTCCAGCGGATGGCAAGCGCCTGAATGACCAGCCGATCCCAGCCTCTGTGCTCAAGCAGGCAGAGATAGCCCATCAGCTGATGTTTCTCGTCCAGCAGCAACAGGGTGCGCCCCTTGGCATGGGCCAGCAGATAGTGCCAGCGGCTGCGGCCAAAGGCGACTTCAGGGGGAAAACAGTAGCGTTCCAGATTAACGATGGCGCCCAGATCATCGGTTCGGGCCGCACGTACGGTCAACACGGGGAGTCCTTGTTCGGTTATTTATCCTCAGCACCAAAAATGCGACTTGTATCACAAGTTACCAAGGCGTCATATTAGGCACTGTAACCTCTTGTTTCCCCTCGCGCCATTGTCGTGCTTGTCGGTGCATCGAAGCCCACTGGGGATCCTGCCTGTTCAGGCAGTCTGATCTGTGGAGCCGAAAATATGAGTACCTATGTCATCGTCGAAGAGCTGGGCGACTGGCCTTGCCATGCCGATTATCTGCTGACCGCCCGCACCTATCTGCAACATGGCGTGCCGACCACCGGCGGCCGACCCCGCATCATCAACCTCTGCCGCAATCTCGAGCACCTGAGCGCAGGCTACTACTGCTCGCTGCTGGCCCAGGCCCGCGGCCACCACTGCCTGCCGGGTTTGCAGGCCATCAGCCGGCTGCAACCCCAGCAGCCACCGGCCAAACTGTGGCGCAAGGCACAAGGGTGGCTGGCCCAGCAGAGCGAGGATCGGATCCGGGTACGTGCCATCTTCGGCCAGTGTGAACAGAGCGAGCTGGCGGGGCTGGCGCGCTATTACTATGGCCTCAGCCAGTTGCCGCTGCAGGAGCTGACCCTCAAGCGCGGTCGCCACGGCTGGTCGGTGCGCCAGCAGCAGAGCCTGTCACCACTGGCGCTGAGCCCAAGCGAGAAAGAGTTGATGCTGCACCACGCCCAGGCGCTGGTGGGGGCCGGCGACGAGGAGCAGGCAGCGCCGCTCTACCAGCTCGCCATTCTGGTCGACCCCGATGATGGCCGTGCCAGCAGTGACGGGCTGGCGCTGGAGCGCTTTATCCGGGCTGCTGCCGCCCAAGGCATCCGGGCCGAGATCCTGCCACCGTCGGCCATCGAGCGGCTGCCGGAGTTCGACACCCTCTGGCTGCGTGCCGAAACCGCAGTCGGCCACTACACCTTCGAATTTGCCCACCGTGCCGAGCAGCTCAAGATGCCGGTGATCGATAGCTCCCGCGCCATCCTCGCCTGCAGCAACAAACTCTATCTCTACGAGCTGATGGTGCGCAGCGGCGTGCCCATGCCGCCCACCATGGTGGTGACCCGCCGCGGCCGCCACCATGTGGACGAGCTGGTACAGCGGCTCGGCCTGCCGCTGATGGTGAAGGTACCCGACGGGGCACAGGGGCGCGATCTCGCCATGGCCAGCGACGAGCAACAGCTGGCCCGCCTGCTGGACGAGGGGCTGGGCCGCTCCGCCCTGCTCTTGGTGCAGAGCCGGATCCCCGCCGAGTTCGACTGGCGCATCGGCTTTCTCGACGGCTCGCCGCTGTTCGCCTGCCGCCGTTACCGGCCCGAACCGGGCAACCGCATCCGCCGCCGCAAGCACCCCCTCGACATGAGCCGCATCGAGGCGCTGCCGCTTAACGAGGTGCCGGAGCGGGTACTGCAGACCGCTCGCCGTGCAGTGCATCAGCTCGGCAATGGCCTCTACGGGCTCGATTTGCGCCAGCAAGGGCGTGACTGCGTGCTGCTGGAGATCGTCGACAACCCCTGGATCCGCGGTGATATCGAAGACAAGGAGGCGCAGGATCTCTACGAGAGACTGGCCCGCGCCTTCCGCCAGCGGCTGGAAAACCGGGGCCAGACCACCGCATAACCCGCCATGACTTTGTCGCCCACAATGACAGAGAGGGCCCCGCGATGGGGCCCTCTCTCATATCAAAGCGTGCTGTGGCTGACTTATTGCAGACGCAGGAAACGCCCGCTCAAGGGCGGTATCTCCACCGTCACGCTGCTGCCGCCGATGGCCAGACTCTCGCCGCTTTGCAGATCCACCAGCGCGCTACCGCTGCGCAGTTTTCCCGTCGGCAGGTTGTAGCTGAGCGCCGTGGTGGAGAGGTTGAGCAGGTAGACTATCTGCTCGCCTGCCGTCTGCTTGATGTCACCATAGAGGCTGCCCTCGGCCACCAGTTTGACTCGCTCTCCCTGATAGAGGGCGGGGTGGACGGTGCGCATCGCCAGCAGCTGGGCGAGCCACTCTTTCAACTCGGCCTGTTCGCTACCCGGCACAAAACCGGTGACAGCGGGCACCTTGCCGTCGCTGCGGGCCACATGATCGTCGCACAAGCCCTGCGCCGCACAGTCACCGCTGACCTTGGCAGCAAAACCCGGCACCTCGTCGCCAAACTCCTCGCCATAGTAGAAAGTAATCGGGCCGGAGCGAGCAGCCATAAAGCTGAAGGCCGCCTTGTGGCGCTGCCAGTACTCGGTCGACTTGAAATTGCCACGCTCCAGCAGATCACCGAAACGCACCAGATCGTGGTTGCCCAGCATCAGATTCGGCATGGCGTGGTTCGGGTAGTTCTCCACCTTGTTCCAGCTGGCGTCAAGTACGCTGGCCCCCTGCCCGCCCTTGCCGGACTCCTCCACCGCCAGCGCCTGCACGATGCCGTAGCGTAGCGGGAAGTCGAACGCAGATGAAAGTGCCGGATTGTCGCTGCTGCCGTAAGCCTGGGCGCGAATGTCGTCAGCCCCCTTCCACACCTCGCCCACCATGTAGCCGAGGGTGCCCCACTGCTGCCCTGCCGCCTTGCGCGTTGCGCTGGCCTGCTCCACCTCGCTGCGAATGGCGCGCCAATCATCCAGCCCAAGCTGATAGGCCTGATCGAGGCGCCAGCCGTCGATGCCGTACTGCTCGACCCAGTAGCGGGCGACCTCCTTGAAGTAGGCGAGGCTCTCCGGCTTGCTGTAATCCACCAGCTGGCCGGGATAACCCGCACCGCCGCTGGTGAGGGCTGGCAGACGCCCCTCTGGCGAGGGCTTGCTCACCCCCACCTTGTTGACGTGGCCAAACACCCCGTCGAGGAAGACGTAGAGGCCGCGCTGATGCGCTGCATCCACCAGCTGTTTGAGCTTGGCATTGCTGCCAAAGTTGGGATCCACGGTAAAAAAGTCGCAGGCGAAGTAGCCGGTGGCATCGAGCTTGTTATCGCCGCCTTGCCCCGCGCAGGAGTCGAACACCGGGGTGAGCCAGATGGCGTTGACGTTGAGACTCTTGATGTGGTCGAGACTATCGATGATCCCCTGCAGATCGCCGTTGTGCTCGGAGGGGCCATAGCCGACGCCGTAGTTGGTGCTGCCGTCACCATCGGCAAACGACTCCACCATCACCTGATAGATGCGCAGGTTGCAGGCGGGTTGATCGTCGCCATAGCAGGCACGACTGGCCGTGGCGACCGGAGGGTGGGTGACCGGCGGATTGACGACGGGGGGAGGGCTCTCCCCTCCTGAACTACCGCTGCCGCCGCAAGCCGCAAGTAACAGGGCGGCCCCGAGCAGGCCGCCATAGCGTAACGTTCCCTGTTTCATTGTTATGTTCCCGCTGTGAGAGCAGGCGTCTGATACGCCTGTTTTTCACCATGATAGCGATGCTCACACAGCGGTGTCTGTGACTGAAAACGTTATCTGACTCAACTGGTTAGAGCACACCGGCCGAGGCAAAGCGGTAGTTGACCGAGAGCCAGTAGGAACGACCCGGCTCGGGGATGCGGCCGCTCTGCTCGTAGCCCAGCCCGGCCTGACTGCTGTGGACCGACTTGGAGAGGTGCTCGTAGTAGAAGGTGTCGAACAGGTTGTCCACCCCGGCCGAAAGCTGCCACCCCTTGGCAAACTGCCAGGCGCCGCTCAGGTTCATGGTGAAGAAGCCCGGGGTCTCCCCCTGATCCTGACCGGCGACCGTGCCGGAGCCCACATCCACCCGATCCTGCGCCGCCACGGCGCGCCCCAGCAGGGTGAAACTCAGCGCTTCGTCCGGCTGCCAGCCCAGCGCCAGTTTGCCATCAAGCGGCGGCATCTGGGCCAGCGGCTTGTTGTCGCTCTGGTTTTCGCCGTAGACCACCGCCATACCACCATCGAGACGCCACTGCTCGGAAAACTGCCAGCGCCCTTCCAACTCGCCACCCCGGGTCTGGGCATCGATATTGCGCACCTTGTTCGACTTGCTGTTGTAGAGCAGGTAGTCCTTGATGTCGGCGCTAAAGATAGAGAGGGTCAGGTCCAGCTCGCGACTGCGCAAAGCCAGCCCCGCATCCCACTGGCGACTGCGCTCCGGGTTGAGGGTGAACGGGGTGCTGTCCTTGCTGCGCTCCCAGTAGTCCGGCGCCCGCTCTGCCTGCCCCCAGGCCAGATAGCTGGACCAGCGGGGCGACCACTGGTACTCGTAGCGGCCAAACCCGCTGTTCAGGGTCAGGGTATCGCTGTAAAGGGTCTGTTCACCGGCGCCATAACGGGTGGTCTCGACCCTATCCTGACGATAACCTCCCTTGTAGCTGTGAGCCCCCTGCTGACGACCCAGTTCGGCGAAGCCGCCCTGCTGCTCGAAACGCAGGGTGCGTTGGCGATCCTTGGTGGCATAGTCGACCCCACTCCGACTGCGGTGCTGATCCCGGTTGCTGTCGAGCCCGGCGGTCAGCAGCCAGTCGGCAGGCAGGGCGATATCGTTGGCCCAGCGCCCGCCGGTATTGCGGCGATCCGGGTTGGAGAGCATCTTCATGCCGCTGTTTTGCCGCAGGCTGAAGTTGTCCATGATGTGGTCTATGTAGTTGTCCCACAGGGTCAGCTCGCTGCGCTGCCAGTGAGTGGTGATCTGCTCCTGCTTGAGCTTCAGCCCGAAGGATTCGCGATCAAACATGGGGCCATCCATGGTGCGGTCCGCATAGGCGGCACGGGCATTGCTGCGTTCGGCGGTGAGTTCCAGCCAGGTGTGCTCCCCCGGCGTCCAGCCCAGCTGGGCGGTCCCGTTCTCGCGGCGATAGAAAGATCGCACCTCGTTGCCGTGACCATCGCGGTAATCGTCGCTATCGGAGTGGGTGAACTGACCGCGCAGATAGCCATCGGTCGAACCCGCCGTCATATCCACCATCTGGTCATCGCGGCCAAAACTGCCATAGAGGGCCGAGGCATCGGCCTTGAGACCCGGCGCGGTGAACTCGGGCCTGTCCCGCTCGAACAGCACGGTTCCCGCCAAGGTAGCACCCAGCTCGAGGGATTGCGGCCCCTTCAGCACCCGGATCCGGTCAAAGGATTGGGGGAACACATAGGCGGTGGGCGGGTCCATCCGGCCACCACACCCACCGGCCAGCATGCCGCCATCCATCTGCACGTTGAGGCGGGACATCCCCATCCCCCGCAGCACAGGGTCGCCACCGAGCCCCCCTTTGCGCACCATGCTCATGCCGGTGACATTCTTCAGATAACCGGCGCCGTCGGCAGCGGGCATGGGGGAACCGGGCTTCTTGGGATCCAGTGTCACCTCCAGGGTGCTGGCGGGGCGGGTTGCCACCACCACCATGGGATCCAGCTGTTGCACCGATTCCTGACCGGCAGCGCCGTGACAGGCGAGCCCGCCCACCAGCAGGGCAAGAGGTGTGCGCATATGACAAGCCATACATTTTCCTTATGTATTTGTTTGTTCTGTTATTTTCATTCAACCAACCAAACATTTCAGCAAGGGAAAGGTTTGCCGTCAGGCCGCAAAAAAGGCCTGCGGCGCGAAAGCGGCAAGCCTCTGTCAGGTGAAGCGAAGGCAAGTTGGCAAAATGTTGCGCAGGTTTTACCCAAGTTGGCTCAGAAAGGCAAACGGGCAAACATTCCAGCAACAGGAATCTGGCGTTGGCTCACAAAAAATGGGGATTAGCTGAAGGCTTCCCGCTCATCGATGGGAGAGATGAGGTGATAGACCTCATGGGCGGATAGCGTGCAGCCAACAGGCCACTCCAGCTGGTGGTGACGGTTGATGAAGACCCGGGCGCAGTGACGCTCGCTCTCCAGCTTTGCAAACAGCGGCTGGGTTCGCCAGGGGGTCAGATCCAGCACCCCCGTGGTGCCATCCGATAACACCAGAAACAGGCGCCATCCCCGCACATACTCGACATCGATAAAGACCGGCATCCCTTCGGCTCCGATTGAGATAATTCGCGGCAATTATAAACACCAACTCCCCATCCATACACGCTGTGGCTCACATTTTACCCAGCAGATTATGCTGTGCTCATTAGTGGCGTGACATCACACTTCTGGATGATAAATGTGTTAATGCCGACTTTTAACAAACTTGAATGCAACCTTAACCAATTCGATCTGTCATAACCTCACAACAACTAAAAAAACGTCTGTGGACAGACGTTTAGAGTCTCATTCAGGAACAAACATGACAGATCTAAAACAGCGACTCGGCCCGTTCTGGCCCTTCGCCGTCTTCTGCGCGCTCGCGCTTTTCTCTCTCTCTTTCAGCCGAATCGCCCTCGGTCTCTGGCAACTGGAACGAATGGATGCCGTGGCCGGTTGGCAGGAGATGCTGCTGCAAGGGATCCGGGTCGACTTTGCGACCCTCTGCTGGGTCTGGGGTGTCCCCGCCATGCTCACTCTGCTGCTGGCAGGCCCCCATGCCATCGGCCGAGGCTGGCTGCAACTGATGCGCGTCTGGCTGACCGTCGGACTCTGGCTGATGCTGTTCCTCGAGATCTCGACCCCCTCGTTTGTCACCGAGTATGGCGTGCGTCCCAACCGTCTCTATGTGGAGTACCTCATCTATCCGAAAGAGGTGTTCGCCATGCTGTGGGCGGGGCGCAAAGCCGAGCTGCTGCTGGCGTTACTCTTCAGTGGCGCCGTGCTGACCGGCGGTTGGTGGCTGAGCAGCCGTCTGGTACGTGGTCTCAGCTTCCCCCGCTGGTATCTGCGTCCGGCCTTCGCCCTGCTCATTCTGGCCATAGGTTTTCTCGGTGCCCGCTCCAGTCTCGGCCACCGCGCCCTGAACCCGGCCATGGTCGCCTTTGCCGAGGATCCGCTGGTCAACTCGCTCACAGTCAACTCCGCCTACTCCCTCTTCTTTGCCATCAAACAGATGGGCGCCGAGGAGGATGCCGGCCAGTTTTACGGCGAGATGACCCCTCAGAAGGTGCTCGAGGTCATGCGCAAGGAGAGTGGCCGTCCGGCCAGTGATTTCAACTCCGATCTGCTGCCCAGCCAGACCTTCAACCAGGCGAGCTTCCAGGGTAAACCGAAGAATCTGGTGATCCTGCTGCAGGAGAGCCTGGGCGCCCAGTTTGTCGGCTCCCTCGGCGGCCTGCCGCTCACCCCCAACATCGATGCCCTGTCGCAGCAGGGCTGGGCCTTCGAGCAGCTCTACGCCACCGGTACCCGCTCGGTGCGTGGTATCGAGGCGGTACTGACCGGCTTCACGCCGACCCCGGCACAAGCGGTGGTCAAACTCGGCAAGAGCCAGACCAACTTCTTCACCATCGCGGATCTGCTCAAACAGCGGGGTTATGACACCAGCTTTATTTATGGCGGCGAGAGTCACTTCGACAACATGCGCAGCTTTTTCCTCGGCAACGGCTTCACCACCATCGTCGAGCAGAAGGATTTCGACAATCCGGTGTTCAAGGGCTCCTGGGGCGCCTCCGATGAGGATCTGATGGCCAAGGCCGACGAGACCTTCAAGGCGCTGCACAAAGAGGGCAAACCCTTCTTCAGTCTGGTGTTCAGCTCCAGCAACCACGATCCGTTCGAATTCCCGGACAACCGCATCGAACTCTTCGAGCAACCCAAACAGACCCGTAACAACGCGGCCAAGTATGCGGATTACGCCATCGGCGAGTTCTTCAAGAGGGCGAAACAGTCCGAATACTGGAAGGACACCCTGTTCCTGGTCATCGCCGATCACGACAGCCGGGTCGGTGGCGCCAGTCTGGTGCCCATCCCCCGCTTCCATATTCCGGGGGTTATCGTGGGCGACGGTATTGCACCGAGAAAGGATCCGCGCATCGTCAGCCAGATCGACATGGCGCCGACCCTGCTCTCTCTGATGGGGATCAGTGCCGACTACCCCATGCTCGGCAAGGATCTGACCCGCATGCCCGCCGACTGGCCGGGGCGCGCCATCATGCAGTACGACAAGAACTTCGCCCTGATGCGCGGCAAGGATGTGGTGATCCTGCAACCGGAACGGGCGGCAGAGGGCTATGTCTACGATGGTGCCAGCGAGAAGCTGACCCTGGCGGCGCAGCCGGACGCCTTGAAGGAAGATGCGCTTGGTCTTGCCCTGTGGGGCAGCATGGCCTATCAGAAGAGTCTCTATCAGACGGCCAAGGATGAACGCACCGCCGCCAATTGAACACCCCGTGCAGATTCAACCCATAGCAGAATAGAAAAAACCGCCAGCTGGCGGTTTTTTTCCATCTATCCATACCGTCGGCCCACTGGCCATTATGGCTGGGGAAAGCAGGGCAGGGAGCGGCTGAACTTGTGCTCGAATACCAGCGAGGTTTCGAGGTGCACCACCTCTTCGCGGGAGGTGAAGTGATCGAAGACGAAGTTGCGCAGGTGCTCGGTGTCGGAGACACAGAGGTGCACCAGAAAATCATCCTTGCCCCCCATGTGGAACAGACTGATCACTTCGGGCAGCGCCAGAATGGCATCGCGGAAAGCATCGATGATCTGGCGGCTGTGACGTGCCAGCTGCAGGGAGACCATGGCCTGAATGTGGCCACCGAGGGCCTGATAATCCACTTCGCAGTGCGCACCCTTGAGCACGCCATCCTGCTGCAGCTTGCGCACCCGCTCCAGACAGGTGGAGGGGGCAACACCGACCAGCGCGGCCAGATCCTTGTTGGTCATGCCCGCATCCCGAAACAGATGGGCCAAGATATCCAAATCCAGTTGATCCAGGTTTCTCATCTTAACTCCTTGAACCGCTCAATTTTTTAGACTCTGCCCGTAAACCGGGGCAAACACAACGGCCATTGACATCCCCCCTGCCCCGCCTATCCTTGGCGCCATTCACCGGCCGCAGCCCTGCGGCCACCACGCGAGGATCCGCCATGCACCCGTATCACCCCTTCTGGAGCCTTGAGGTTCCCCGTGTCGACGGTCAGCTGCTGCTGACCCCCTGCCCCGGCACCCAGCAGGTGCCGCTGACCCTGGCGCTCGATCAACTGCGGTTGGCCGGTGCCCACGGGGTGGTGACCCTGATGACAAGCGCCGAGTTGATCCGACTCGAACTGGCGCAGCTCGGCCAGCAGGTCGAGCACGAAGGGATGCGCTGGTTCCATCTGCCCATCGAGGATGATCTGGCCCCCGATGCCGCCTTCGAGGCCGCCTGGCAACAGGTGCTGCCGCAGTTGCGCGAGCTGCTGGGGGATGGCAAACATCTGGTCATCCACTGCAAAGGGGGCAGCGGTCGTACCGGTCTGGTCGCCGCCGCACTGCTGATGACCCTCGGCCAGCCACAGCAAGAGGCGATGGCCGCCATCAAGGCCCACAGACCCAAGGCGTTTACCCTGGCCTGCCACCGCCAATGGCTCGACCAGCTGGCCGAGCGGCTGGCGCAGGGCGACTGACTACTTGCCTCCCTGGTCGTAGGTAAAGACCTTGCCGATATCTTCCACCCGATAGCTGGTGAGCTGATAGACGTAGTAGTTGAGCCAGTTGGCAAACAGCAGATGACCGTGGCTGCGCCAGCTGGCGCGCGGCGTCCGGCTCGGATCGTTATTCGGGTAGTAGTTGACCGGAATGGCCGGGTCGAGCCCCGCCGCCAGATCCCGCTGATACTCCCCGTCCAGCGTCAGGGCATCGTACTCCGGGTGCCCGGTGACAAACACCTGACGACAATCCTTGGTCGCCGCCAGATAGACTCCCGCCTCTTCTGACTCGGCAAAAATCTGCAGATCGGTGTGGGCGCGGATCAAATCGCCATCAAAGGCCGCATAGCGGGAGTGGGGTGCGACAAACTCGTCATCGAAACCACGCAGCAGCGGTTCGTGCTCATCGAGGCGATGATGATGATACACACCGGAGAGCTTCTCGCCACGGGTCTGCTTCTCCATACCATACAAGGCTTTCAGCGCCGCCTGCACCGCCCAGCAGAGGAACAGGGTGGAGGTAACATGCTGATGGGACCACTCGATGATCTCGACGATACGCGGCCAATAGACCACCTCCTCGAACTCCACCAGCCCGAGCGGCGCGCCGGTAATGATCATGCCGTCGTAGTTGTTGCCACGCACCTGCTCGAAGTCGTGATAGAAGTTCTCGAGATGGGCCTGCGGCGTGTTCTTTGACTCCCTGTCATCAATGCGCAGCAGATCCACATCCACCTGCAGCGGCGAGTTGGAGAGCATCCGCATCAGCTGGATCTCGGTCTCAATCTTCTTGGGCATCAAATTGAGGATCAGTACCCGCAGCGGGCGGATGTTCTGGGTGACGGCCCGGGATTCCGTCATCACGAAGATGTTCTCCTGCCCCAACACTTCGGCTGCGGGCAACTGATCCGGGATCTTGATCGGCATGCTTACTCCCTGTACTGCATCGGTAAATATGTCTGGACATCCAGAAGCCTATAATAAAGCTCCCACCCTGTCATCAGATACCTTTTGTATTCACTCTCGCCTTTGACTAGCATACGGCTCAGTATCTCCCCTGCATCCAAGATAATGACCGGTATCAAGATTTCCGTAGATCGACTGCAAGTCGGCAACTATGTCTCCCTGCCACTGGGGTGGCGCGAACACCCGTTCCTGTTTTCCAGCTTCAAGATCAAGAATGAAGAGGAGATCGAGCTCATTCGCCGACTCGGTCTGAAACTGGTCACCATCATTCCCGACAAGAGCGACGTTCCGCCCAAGCCCCTCAATCAGGTACAGCCTCAACCACAAGAGAGCGCAGACGCCGCCCAGCGCCAGGCTCAGATGCAGCAGGAGAAGGACCGCCGCATCGAGCAGTTGCAGCAGTATCGTCGCAACCTGCAGCAGTGCGAGAAACAGTTTCAGCAGTCGCTGGCCCAGGTGCGCAGCGTGATGAGCAAGCTCCAGTCCCGCCCCCTCAATGCCATCGGCGAGGCGCAGGAGCTGGTCAACGCCATGACAGAACAGCTGCTCTCGGTGGACGAGATGGTGCTGCACCTGGTCTCCGACAGCGAGGATGGCAACAACCTCTACTTCCACTCCCTCAACGTCAGCGTGCTCAGCATGCTGCTGGCCAAGGAGTGCAACATGTCGGCCGACCAGATCCGCCATATCGGTATGGGGGCCCTGTTCCACGACATCGGCAAACTGAAGATCCCGAGCCAGATCCTGCGCAAGACCGAGCCGCTCACCAGGCCGGAGCAGAACCTGATGGCCCAGCACCCGCGCTACGGGCTGGATCTGCTCAATCTGGCCAAGGATTTCCCGTCGGAAGCGAAGGGGATAGTGCTGCACCACCACGAATATCTCGATGGCAGCGGGCCGGAAGGGCTCAAGGGTGGCCAGCTCGATCAGCTCACCCAGATGGTGTCGCTGATCAACGAGTACGATAACCTCTGCCACATGCAGGCCAAGGTGCCTTACTCGGCCCTGAGCGGCCTCTACAAGCAGCGCAAGGCGCAGTTCAATCCGGAGTACCTCAGCATGCTGATCCGGTTGATGGGGATCTATCCCCCCGGCAGCGTGGTGCAACTCTCCAACGGTCAGGTGGGGCTGGTAATGTCGGTCAACGCTTCCCGCCTGCTCTACCCCTCGGTGCTGGTCTACGATCCGCGCATTCCCCGTCAGGAAGCCGCCATCATCGACCTGCAGCAAGCCGAACTGTCGATCGCCAAGGTGATCCACCCCAAACGGCTGCCACCCGCCGTGTTCGAGTACCTCAATCCGCGTACCCGGATCAGCTACTACTTCGAGCACAACAAAGCCTGATTGTGTTGGCTCGAGGCCAACCGTTGCCACCCGTTTAATCCAAGGAGCCTGCCATGCGTATCGAGATCATCAGTACCGGAGACGAAATAGTGACGGGCCTGGTGGTGGATACCAACGCGGCCTGGCTCAGCGCTCTGCTGCTGGAACAGGGGTGGCAGGTGCGCCGTCGCCTGACGGTGGGTGACAACCTCGCCGACCTGAAAACGGTGCTGCAAGAGAGTGCCAGCCGCGCCCAGGTGGTGCTGGTGTGTGGCGGGCTCGGGCCCACCGCCGACGACCTCACTGCTCAGGCAGCCGCTGAAGCCTTTGAACAACCGCTCACCCTCTTCCCCGAATGGCTCGCTACCATCGAAGCGCGCTACGCCAGCCGTGGCCGCTCCATGGCACAAAGCAATGCCAAACAGGCCTGGTTGCCGCAGGGGAGTGAGATCCTCGACAACCCGGTTGGCACCGCCTGCGGCTTTGTGGTGCGAAATGGCCAGAGTCAGCTCTTCTTCACCCCGGGCGTGCCGTTCGAGTTCAAGCAGATGGTGCGCGAGCAAATTCTGCCGCGCCTCAAACAGCTGGCCGGTGCGCAGATCGATACCGAGCTGCGTCGCTTTTACACCTTCGGCGTCTCGGAGTCGGCGCTCAGCGATATGCTGGATGCCGACCCCTGGCCAGCTGGTATTGAGCTGGGTTACCGCTCCTCCATGCCCCTTATCGAGCTGAAACTGATCGGCCACGGCGCCAGCGCCGCTGACATGGAGAGCGCCGAGAGCAGATTGCTCAACACGATCCGCCCTTGGCTGGTTGGCAGCGGAGATACGGAACCGGCGCAGCAGATCCTCGCGCTGCTGCAAGGCAAACCGCTGGCTCTGCTGGAGGGAGAGAGTGGCGGCGCTCTGCTGGCGCTTTGTCACGGCCATTCCCGGCTGGAGGCCAACTTCAGTACGCTACTGGCCGATGAGCTGGCGCAACTGCCGACCGCCGATGCGGGCCTGCAACTGACCATAGGGCGAGAGGGGACAGAGGGGGTGCCACTGCTGCTCAGCGCCGATGGCATGCACATCGGTCAGACGGTCAAGGTCAGCCATCCCGACCCGGAGAGCCGCCGCAAGATCCTCGCCTTTGCCGCCCTCGACATGCTGCGCCGCCATATGCTGGGTGAGCCGGTACTCGGAGAGTACCTCACCCTGGCCAGAACAGCCCAGCGCAGCTGATAACTACCGCCCCTGCCAGCGACCCTATGTTGCTGGCGCTGCGATCCGCCTTTTCACGCCGTTGCCAAACAGCACCCATATTTATCCGGCCGCCATCACCGATTTGACTTCAATTCATTGACCATTCAGAAGAAATATCTGAATACTGCCCACTCTCAGGGTTGGTGACTCGCTTTATTAATCATTGAGAGATTAAATGACAGTAGAGGAGCGAGCCGATCGTTCCGTTCTCATCCAGCAAGGAGATGCGGTGTTAAGCAAAGAGTGGTTGCTGCTATCAAGCGATATGGAACTGGTCTGCCTGCGGATTGCCGCCGGTCTCACCAAGCCTGTCACGGAACAGGATGTGCAGGCTCTGCTGCTCGCTTCCAACTGTCGCCGCTATCAGCCGCTGTCCGAGGGGATCAAACAGGCCATCAGCCTGCTCAATACCCTGCTCACCAACCCTGCCGCCCCCGTCCCTGCCAACCCCATCCCCATCGGCAAGCGTCAGGATGCCCGACTCGCCGTAATAGTGGAGAAGGATCGCATGAGCGCCATCGCCCAGATCACTGCCGACTGGGGTGGCAAGTATGTGACGCTGGAACAGCTGAAAGAGGCGATCGCCATCAGCGAAATCAAACAGGGGGTGAGTGAGCAACTGCTCACCGCTGCCATCCAGTCAGCCAAGGAGGCCGCCCCCGGCAGTCAGCTCAAGCTGGTGATTGCCAACGGCCAGCCTGCCGTCAATGGTCAGGACACTCGCTATGAGCGGCTGGTGGAGACCCCGGCCGAACGGATCCTCAAACCGCAGGAGCTGGGTAATGGCAAGGTCGACCTGCGGGATCTCGGCTCCATCGTCACCGTCAAGGCAGGCGCTCCGCTGATGCGCCGTCATCCGGCCACCGTCGGGGTACCCGGTTTTACCGTGACCGGTCAGGATCTGCCCGCCAAAGATGGCAAAGACAGCCCGATGAGTGCTGGCGAGGGCACCTTCATCTCCCCCGATGATCCCGACCTGCTGATTGCCGGTCGGGCTGGCCTGCCCTGTCAGGAGAAAGCGGGCATGAAGGTGGACGAGGTGCTCAGCGTCAAACAGGTTGATGCCCGCCACGGCCACATTGATTTTGAAGGAGGCTTAATCGTCAGCGGCGACGTCAACCCGGGAATGAAGATCCGGGTCAGCGGTGACATCGTGATTGGCGGCTTTATCGAAGGGGGCTGGATTGAGGCAGGGGGCAGTATTACGGTACGCCACGGCATCATTGGCCGCCGCAACGAGCAGGGGGAGTACCTTTGCCAACTCAATGCGCAGGGGGAGATCCACGCCAGCTACGCCCAGTATGCCCAGCTGGAAGCGGGGGGGGATATCCAGATCCAGAGCCAGCTCAGCCACTGCTACTCCCGCAGCGGACAAGATATCAAGGTGGGTGATAGCAACATGCGCAAAGGCACTCTGCTGGGGGGCACCAGCATTGCCAATCGCCTGATCATGGCCCCCAGCCTGGGGGCCGAGGCCGCCAACCATACCCGGCTGCAGATCCTCGGCGGCTACTTCACCCACAAGGAGCAGGAACACCAGCTCAAGCTGCGCCAGCAGGCGTGTCAGGCCCAGCTGGAGAAAATCAAGGAGCTGGTCATGAAGTTGCTGCAACTGCCCAGCGACAAGCGCAATCCGGATACCCTGCGCAAGCTCAAACCGATCCGGGACCATCAGCTGGCCGAACTGGCCCAGCTCGATGAGCAGCTCACCGCCAACCAGGAGGAGCTGCGAAACTTGATGGCTCAGATGGAGGTCATTGCCACCCAACACCTCTACTCCGGCATCGAGGTCGAGATGGCCAGCTTCAAACGCAAGGTTACCATCACCCGAGGCCCTACCCGTCTGACCATCCATGATGAAACCCTGGAGATGACCCCTTACGAGGGACACAAATAGCTCAACCGGCACGGACTGCTCGCTGTATCGTCCGTGATCCCGCCGCCGATTTTCGCTACACTCGCCACTTCCTTGGCCCCACCGGGCGGGCCACCCAGACTCAGGTAGTGAGAGATGTACAAGCTGATCGCATTGGATATGGATGGCACCCTGCTCAACCCGCAGGGCCAGATTACTCCCCGCACCCACGCCGCCATCAGCGCCGCGCGCGCCAAAGGGGTAACCGTTGTGCTGGCCTCCGGCCGCCCGCTGGAAGGGATGAGCCGCTATCTGGAAGAACTCGGCCTCACCACAGAGCATGACTACGTCATCTGCTACAACGGCGCTCTGGTGCAACAGGTGGCCGATCAGCGCATCATCCGCAGCCAGCTGCTGACCGGCAGTGACGCCAGCGCCGTCGCCAAACTGGCTGATGAGCTGGAGGTGAACGTCCATGGTTTCTCGGTCACCCGTGGACTGATCAGCCCCCGTGTCAGTACCTACACCGAGCACGAATCTCGCCTGATCGGCATGCCGATCAATCTGATCGACTTCGCTACCCTGCCTGCCGACGAGCAGATCATGAAGGTGATGATGATCGACGAGCCGCCCCAGCTCTCCCGCGCCATCGAGCGACTGCCTGCTGAGCTCTATGAGCGCTATACCGTGGTACAGAGCGCCCCCTTCTTCCTCGAGTTCATGAACAAGCAGAGCAACAAGGGAACAGGCGTGGCCGCACTGGCCGAGCACCTGGGCCTGACCGCCGCTCAGGTGATCTGCGTCGGGGATGCCGGCAACGATCGCCACATGATCGAGTACGCTGGCCTCGGTGTGGCGATGGGCAATGCCACCGACGAGATCAAGGCTCTCGCCCAGCACACCACTGCCCGCAACGATGAAGATGGCGTGGCTCAGGTGATCGAGCAGTTCGTACTGAATGCCTGATCGCAATCGAGCGCCCCTGCGTCCGATAAGGAAATAAAAACGGGGAGGCTGTCAGCCTCCCCATTTTTTCTCTGGTTAGTTATCTGCGTGATGAGCGGTAATTCGTGCGTATCACTGGTTCGCCAGACACTGGGTATGGGAGCCCGGTTGCAGGTAAGGCGTCAGCAGAGGAGCCATCCCCTTGAGCACCTGTACCGGCAGCGCCGAGGTGAAACGGAACTTGTCAGACTGGCTACCCGGTACATAGGCGGTCAGGGTACCGAAGTGATCCTCACCCAGATAGAAGACGAAGGTTGCGGTGCGGTTGCGCGCCAGCGAGCTGGTCACGTTGCCATAACGGCCCACTGTTTCAATCCGGTTATCCCCGGTCCCGGTCTTGCCCCCCATCTGCAGCACAGTGCCATCCGGCAGGGTAAAGGCACCGGCGATACGTCTTGCCGTGCCCCCTTCAACGACCTTGGAGAGCGCACTGCGCAGGGCTGCCGCCACCTCTGCCGGCATCACCCGGGTTCCCTCGGTGTGCTGCGGCTCAAACTCAGTCTCGAAGGGCGTCCCCTTGGCGAACGAGAGATGCTCGATACGCAAAGTTGGCGAGCGGACACCGCCATTCTGGATAATCCCCATCAGCTCGGCCAGTGCAGCCGGACGATCGCCGGAGCTACCCAAGGCAGTCGCCAGCGAAGGCACCAGATGGTCGAACGGATAACCGAGCTTGGCCCAGCGCTGATGGATATCGAGGAAGGCTTCAACCTCCAGCATGGTGCGGATCCGGCTGTCACGGGCACTGCGATGGCGAGTCTTGAACAGCCAGCTGTAGACCTCCTGCCGCTCGTCACGACTGGCTGCCACCGCATCGGCAAAGGTCGCCTTGTCGAACTCCTTGAGATAGGCCAGCAACCACAGCTCCAGCGGGTGAACCCGGGCGATGTAGCCCTGATCCGGCAGTGAATACTTGCCCGGGCCATAGCTCACATAGAGCTGATTGACCCGCTTCGCACTCAGCTTCTCCCGCGGCAACCGCTCCGCCAGGAAGGCAGCAAAAGCCGCTTCGCTGGCTTCCGGCATCAGGTAGCGGTGAACCGCCGCCAGACGTACCGCACTCGGCTTGAGACCGTCGAGGAAGGTATCGAGCTGCTCCTCGGGAGTCTTGCCGCGATATTTGCGCCAGAAGCGCAGCAGATAGGTCTGGCCCTCTTTGTCGGCAAATTTGGCCAGATACTCCTGACGGCGGGGATCCTTGTCATCCTTGAGCAACTGGGCACGGTTGCCCTCCTTGTAGAGGCTGTATCGCACGATATCGCGCATCAGCCGTACAAAGGGCAAGTTAATTGACTCACGCAAAGAGTCACGCAACGTCGGAATACGATTGTTATCCTCGCGGCGGAAGTTGTTGAAGGTGTGCATGCCACCACCGGTAAAGAACCCTTCGTTGGGGCTGGCGGAGTATTTGCGATCCAGCGCCGCTTCCAGCATCACAGGCAGGCTCTTGTCCTGAGCCGTCATCAGATAGGAGATGGCCCAACGGCTGAGGTTGTCCTGAGAGACGGCAGCCAGCTTGCGCAGATTCTCGACCGGCATCCCGGCATAGTTGTCGTGCAGCTCGGCCACGATCTCCAGATAGGTGGTCAGCACCCGCAACTTGGCGGTTGAGCCCAACTCCAGCTTTGAACCTTCGTTGATATCGAACGGCTGATCAGTGTTGTCGGTCTGCACCCGCACCTTGAACCCTTCCGGCGACTTCTCGAACAGGGTGAAGCTGTAGCGCACATCGCCGGTCTTCTCCGGCGAGAGCAGGCGCTCGCCAAACAGCCCTACCTGGGCGGCAAACGCCGGATCGGCCAACTGCTGCAGATAACGGGATACTTCATTTTGCAGCGGCATGTTGAGGCTGGTATCGGCGGTCAGATCCATCCGGTCGAGGTCATAGAGCTGTACTCCGAGCTGACGGCTCAGGCGAGTACGGGCAACCTGCAACCCCTTGTTGTTGTTCACCCGGGTGATAGCCGGGGACTGCAGGAAATCACGAAACGTAATCTTGGCCTTGAGCGCCGCCTCCATCAGAGATGGCGTGATCATTCCCTCCTGCACAAACAGGCGCAGGTAGCTGTCGGTCAGGGTAGCCAATGCCTCTCGCCCTTGAGCCAGATAGTAAGAGGGACGGCGGTGCGCAATCATCAAAGAGACTACCTGACGCAGGGCAAGTCCCTGTTCGGCCAGCGGCGCATTCTGGTTGCGGGCGGGATCCAGCAGACGGTTCACGTCATCGACATTGGCACCAAACCAGACCCAGAGGCCATCTCCCAGACCATGCACTTCACCATATCCCGGCGCAGCCGAGAGCGGTACCGAGTTGAGGTAGGCCCAGGCGACCAGTTTGCGCGCTTCGAGGGTTTCCGGCCCGAGACGATAAGCCCGCACGCTGGCAGAGGCCATCTGACGGATCTTCTCGGTCGGCGACAGGGTCAGGCCATCCGGCGAGTGGCGATACTTCTCCACCTGGGTCGCCAGGGTACTGCCACCGGCAGATTGATCCTGCATATCGAGCGCCTTGCCCACTTGAGAGAGCGCGGCCTTGGCAAAACGGGGCCAGTCGACCGCCGGGTTGGCCAACGGCTCTTCGTTGCTCAGCAAGTCGCGGTTCTCGATAAACAGCAGCGACTGGATGACAAGAGGCGGAATGGAGTCAAAATCCGGATAGTGATGGGTCGGATACTTGAATTGATAGAAAGGTTCTGCGCGGCAATCGTGCAACGTCAGGCCAGCCTGCACCTTCTCGGTATAGGGCACGAAGAAGCCACGACTGGCGTAGTCATAGAGCGCGTCGGAGAAATGCACCTGCTTGCTGACTTCATAGCCCCGCTGCAGCAAACGCTCCTGCATCATCGGCAGTTGCACATAGCCGAGCCGCTTGTCGAACGGGCCATCCTCAGGGAAAGCGATCTGCTTGCTCTGGCCTGGCTCGACCTGATAGGTGAGCTTGGCGGCATAGCGGGAGATCTCCTGAGATTGCAGCTTCGAGGTTTTCATCTCATAGCCAACCAGAGCGATCACCGCCCCCAGGCACAATAAAAAGAGAAAACAGAACAGCCAACGCCACCAGGGACGACGCTTGCGCTTTGGGTTCCCGTCCGAGGTCTGGACAGATGAATCTTGAGATGCCACTTGTGTCAAATCCGTCTGTTCTGATGCGCCCATATCAGCCCCACCATGGTTGCGCAATTTATTGTGTTTCACTCAAGCTTAGTCTTTTCAAGTCAATGGCTTGAAACTATTGACCGCTTTGTAGTGATGGTAACAGGGCAATTCTAAAAAGGGGAGCCGATTGTTGCAGGAGTGGCAGAGATCAGAGCTGATAGCAAAACACCGGCCAGTGGCCGGTGTCTTTTAAGCAAAAGCTGAACGCTTACTTGTGAGAGCTCATGCCCTTCAGTTTGGAGCTCAGCTCTTTACGCTCTTTGGAAAGCTCGGCGTTCTTGATGATGTGGTCATCCACGCGCTCTTCATAGTCGGCACGCATGTTGGCGATGATCGCCTGCACATCATCAATACTCATGCCCGGCTTGATGTAGTCGCTCAGGTTGTCGAGCAGCAGCACGCGCTTCTGGTTGTCACGGATCTTTTTCTCGTTATCCGCAATTTCACGCTTGAGTTTGTTCTGGCGACGGGACATACGCACATATTCCAGTACATCGCTGAAGGTGGACTTGTTTACTTGTTCCATATCGATACCACTGACTTAAGGTTGATAAAAACTGGCCAAGTTACACCTGGAACCCGGCAAACTCGGCGCGGGACAGGCAAACTCAAGATGCCCTTACTCTACCGAGTTATAAGCGAGATACAACCCTAATCGCGCGCCATGAACAGAGTTTGGCCAAAAGTAAACCAGTTAAAATAGCCAGTAATCCATCAGATAAGGGCTTGATATAGATAGAAAATGGAGGAAATGACAGGATTTTTAGTTCTCTTCCTGCAGATAAATGCTAACACTGGCGGTTTAACACGCTAAAAATACAAAAGCCCGGTTATGAACCCGGGCTTTGTGTTGGTTCCGGTGTGCAACCATCGGGGTCAGTTGGCAAAAACAGCCCATAGCAAAAAGGCCTTCCCAATCGGGAAGGCCTTCAAATTAGTGGCGGAGCGGACGGGACTCGAACCCGCGACCCCCGGCGTGACAGGCCGGTATTCTAA
>NZ_JAAKRF010000006.1:0-159545 GCF_049173005.1 Aeromonas sp. 602658
GGAGAAGGATTCGAACCTTCGAAGGCAGAGCCGTCAGATTTACAGTCTGATCCCTTTGGCCGCTCGGGAACCCCTCCCCAAGTGCGAGGCGCATACTATCAGATCCAGAGGCTTTGTGAACCCCTTGATGAGGCATCTGGCAGTAAAAAATGACTGTTCGTCGATTTTTTGATACATCCAGCTCAAAATTCAAGCTTATCAGCAAGTTGTGCGCTGCTTTTCTGCACAAAACAGCATCCGTGCAAGTTGGCGATCGCGCTGAAGAGAAGGGAAATAGCAGAAGACCGCCAGCGTCGGCGGTCTTCCCGGGCATCACATCTAGCGCTGGAACGGGTAGACCGAACCCAGTTTCAGGATCTGGGTCAGCTCGTCCAGTGCGCTGCGGGACTCCTGCACCAGTGCCGGATCCCTCAGATCGTCGAGGGTCAGGCGGTCGCGGTAGTGGCGATCGACCCAGCCATCGAGGCGGGCAAACTGGCTGTCGTTGATAAGGCAGGCCGGATTGACCGCAGCGAGTTCCTGATCGTTCATGGCAACCCGCAGTCGCAGGCAGGCCGGGCCGCCGCCATTGCGCATGCTCTGTTTCACATCCATATAGTGGACCGCCTTGATCGGGGTCTCCTGCGTCAGCAGCTTGCCAAGATAGGCCGACACCGCCGGATTGTCGCGGCACTCGGTGGGGGCGATGATGGCCATCTCACCGCTCGGCAGGGTGAGGATCTGGGTGTTGAACAGGTAGGATTTCACCGCATCCAGCACGGATACCTCGGCAGTTGGCACTTCGATAAAGTGCAAATCCCCCTCGCCAAACTTGCCGCGGATTTCAGTCAGCACCGCTTCGGTGTTGAGGAACGCTTGCTGGTGGAAGAAGAGCACGTTCTGGTTACCCACCGCGATCACGTCGTTGTGGAATACCCCCTGATCGATCACCTCTGGGTTTTGCTGAATAAACACCACGCTCTCCTCGCCAAGGCCATGCAGGCGGGCGATGGCCTGGCTTGCCTCCAGAGTCTGGCGGGCCGGATAGCGCTTCGGCGCCGGGCGGGAGTAGTCAAAAGCGCTGCGGCCATAGACAAACAGCTCGACCCCCGCCTCGCCATAGGCACGGCAGAGGCGGGTGTGGTTGGCCGCCCCCTCGTCGCCGAAGTGGTCATTCTCCGGCAGATGGAGGTGGTGGCTGAAGTGGCGATCATTGTTGAACACGGCTCGCAGGATGCGACCTGTGACGTCGGGCTCCAGGGAGCGGTGAAACTTGTTGGTCAGGTTGGCGGGGGTGAAGTGAATGCGGCCATCCTGGGTATCGGCACTGGGGGAGACGGTGGCGGCGTTGGCAGTCCACATGCTGGAAGCCGAATAGCAGGCAGCCAGTACGGCGGGAGCCTGTTTGGCGGCCTGCTCCAGCACCCGGGCATCGTTGCCGGTGAAGCCTAGGCGGCGCAGGGTGGCGAGATCGGGACGCTCTTGTGGCGCCAGTACCCCCTGGGTCATGCCAAGCTCGGTCAGCGCCTTCATCTTGCGCAGCCCCTGTTTGGCGGCCTCTTTCGGATTGGAAGCCTCCTGGGCATTGCTCTGGGAGGCAACGTTGCCGTAGGAGAGGCCAGCATAGTTATGAGTCGGGCCGACCAGACCGTCGAAATTGACCTCGAAGTGCTTCATTGAGTACATCCTTTCGATTTTTATGATGGGTAGCGGTTCCTTCCGCGCGCAATGCGTCGGGGTTGGGCCATTATAAAGAGATTTTATGTTTTTGTAACAAGCCGGTAACCAGCAGACGTTTTTATGTCGTTTCAGATATAAAAAGAGGGGCGGTATGGCAGAAAATTGAAAAAGCGGTTGCGTCCGGCCTGTTGCCTTCGCATTAATAAATAAAGAAGCAATAAAAGAAGCCGTGTGGTTCGGGCTGGTCAGGCAAATTTGCTCACAAGATTGCTTTTTCGCGCCAAATCTCTTATACAGCCCCACAAAACCGCACACCAACCCCGTCGGGTGCAATGAGGATAATAGTTACAGCATGGGCAAATCACTGGTCATAGTGGAGTCTCCGGCCAAGGCCAAGACGATCAACAAATATCTGGGCAAGGACTACGTGGTGAAATCCAGCGTGGGTCATGTTCGCGATCTGCCCACCAGCGGCAGCGCCAGCACCGAGCCCAAGAAACCTGTCATTCGCGGCATCAAGTTGAGCGAATCCGAGAAGGCTGCCAAGGATCGCAAGGCCCTGTTTGCCCGGATGGGTATCAATCCGACCGCTGGCTGGCAGGCTAACTACCAGATTTTGCCCGGCAAGGAGAAGGTGGTCAGCGAGTTGCAAAGTCTGGCCGAGAAAGCCGACACCATCTATCTCGCAACCGACTTGGATAGAGAAGGAGAAGCGATCGCCTGGCACCTGCGCGAGATCATCGGTGGCGACGACAGCCGCTACAAGCGCGTGGTGTTCAACGAGATCACCAAGAGCGCCATCAAGGAGGCGTTTGCCCAGCCGTCCGAACTCAATATTGACCGCGTTAATGCCCAGCAGGCTCGTCGTTTCCTCGACCGCGTGGTGGGTTACATGGTCTCCCCGCTGCTGTGGAAAAAGCTGGCTCGTGGCCTCTCTGCCGGTCGGGTACAGTCCGTTGCGGTGCGTCTCATCGTCGATAAAGAGCGCGAAATCAAGGCGTTTGTTCCGGTTGAGTTCTGGGATCTCAATGCCGACCTGCTGACCGCAGACAAGAGCGATCTGCGGATGGAAGTGGTCAGCCGCAACGGTGCCGACTTCAAGCCGGTGACCCAGGCCGAGACCTTTGCCGCTGTCGCAGCCCTGGAAGGGGTCGACTACAAGGTCGTTAACCGGGAAGACAAGCCGACCGGCTCCAAGCCGTCCGCGCCGTTTATCACCTCCACCCTGCAGCAGGCGGCCTCTACCCGTCTGAGCTTCGGGGTCAAGAAGACCATGATGATGGCCCAGCGTCTCTATGAAGCGGGTTACATCACCTATATGCGTACCGACTCCACCAACCTCAGCAAAGAGGCGGTTGAAGCGGTGCGTGAATATATCGGCGAGCAGTATGGCGCGGCCTATCTGCCAGCCGAGCCGAATCTGTATGGCGCCAAGGCCAATGCCCAGGAAGCGCACGAAGCGATCCGTCCCTCCAACGTACAGGTGACTGCCGAGATGCTGGAAGGGATGGAGCCGGATGCCATGCGTCTGTACGATCTCATCTGGCGTCAGTTCGTTGCCTGCCAGATGACCCCCGCTCAGTACGACTCTTCCACCCTGACCGTCAAGGCGGGTGAGTTCGAGCTCAAGGCCCGTGGTCGTACCCTGCGCTTCGCCGGTTGGACCAAGGCGCTGCCGCCGATGGGTCGCAAGGGTGAAGATAGCCAGCTGCCTGCGGTCACCGTGGGCGAGGTGCTGAAACTGGTCAAGCTGGATCCGCGCCAGCACTTTACCAAGCCGCCTGCCCGTTTTACCGAAGCTGCGCTGGTGCGCGAGCTGGAAAAACGCGGCATCGGCCGTCCCTCTACCTACGCCTCCATCATCTCCACCATCGTTGATCGTGGTTATGTGCGGGTCGAGAGCCGCCGTTTCTTCGCCGAGAAGATGGGTGAGATCGTCACCGATCGTCTGGTGGAGAACTTCGTCGAGCTGATGAACTACGAGTTCACCGCCAAGATGGAAGACAAGCTCGATGGCATCGCTGAAGGGAGCCTGGAGTGGAAGAAGGTGCTGGACAGCTTCTACGCCGAGTTTACCCAGGAGCTGGAGAAGGCCGACAAGGCGCCCGAAGAGGGCGGCATGCGTGCCAACCAGATGGTGATGACCGACATCGACTGCCCGGATTGTGGCCGCAAGATGGGTATTCGTACCGCCACCACCGGCGTCTTCCTCGGCTGCTCCGGCTATGCACTGCCGCCGAAAGAGCGCTGCAAGAAGACCATCAACCTGGTCTCTGCCGATGAGTTTGTCTCCGCCACTGACGGCGAAGAGGCGGAAACCGAGGCGCTGCGTGCCAAGCACCGTTGCGGTGTCTGTGGCACAGCGATGGATGCCTACATCATCGATGACAGCCGCAAGCTGCACGTCTGTGGTCGCAACCCGGACTGCGATGGCTACGAAATCGAGAAGGGCCAGTTCAAGCTCAAGGGCTACGAAGGGCCGAGTATCGAGTGCGACCGCTGCGGCAGCGAGATGCAGCTCAAGAACGGCCGTTTCGGCAAGTACATGGGCTGCACCAACGAGACCTGCAAGAACACCCGCAAGATCCTGAAAAACGGCGACATCGCGCCGCCGAAGGAGGATCCGGTGCCGCTGCCGGAGCTCAAGTGCACCCAGTCCGATGCTCACTTTGTGCTGCGTGACGGGGCTGCCGGTCTGTTCCTGGCGGCCAGCAACTTCCCCAAATCCCGCGAGACCCGCGCGCCGCTGGTGGAAGAGCTCAAGCGCTTCAAGGATCGCATCTCCGCCAAGCACAAGTATCTGGCCGGTGCCCCGCTCACTGATCCGGACGGCAACCCCGCCATCGTGCGCTTCAGTCGCAAGACCAAGGAGCAGTACGTGATGAGCGAGGTCAACGGCAAGGCGACCGGTTGGACCGCTCACTACGACAACGGTACCTGGCAAGAGAGTTTGCCAAAGGCTAAAAAAGCCTGATGAAAAGAGGCCCCGACAAGGGGCCTCTTTACTTATGGATAGCGGTATACTGAGACAGCTGCAAGGAGTGCAGCTGTCATCAATCGCGAAGTAGACAAGGAGGTTGAGATGGAGATTAACGAGATCCGGCCGGGCATGAGCTGCATGACCCGTGAAGGGGCGGCCTATGTGCTGGAGGTTGACCGGCAGAGCCTGCTGGTGCTGCTGCAGCGCGCGGATGAGACCATACCGGTGCAGGTGCGCAGCGACGAGATCCTGGCGCCGCTGGAGTGATCCGGCTGTGACCCCCTCAAAACGGCAGTAGAAAAAGCAGCTCGGCCAGATCGGGCTGCCATTGCCACTCCTTCATTCTGACCCTCCCCCCGATCACCACGACCCCCTCCTGCTGCAGGCGTCCCGTCTGTTCGGCAAAGCCTGGCGATCCTTTCGGTAACGAGATGGTGCCCGCTGCGCCCAGCACCCGATGCCACGGCAGTACCTTGTCGGTTTCCCGCAGCACCTTGCCTACCAGTCTTGCCCGTCCGGGCAGCCCCGCCAGATCGGCCACCTGACCATAACTGACCACCCTGCCTGCCGGGATCAGGGCGATGATCGCTTCGATACGGGCAGCTTTGTTCAATGAGGATGGACTTGATTCAATGCTCATAAACCCGATTCGTCAAAAACAACAGAAGCGCCATTGTGGCGCTTCTGTCATGGGGCTGGCAATGATTCAGCCGAAGGTCTGGCTAAGCCCCTTCAGTTGCTTGGCCCGTTCCAGCAGAGCCTGACTGGAGTGATCGACATCCAGCATCTTCTGACTGTTGGCGTGGGAATACTCGGAGATCTGGTGGATGCTGCGGCTGATCTCCTCCACGACCGCTTGTTGCTGCTCTGCTGCGGTGGCGATCTGGGTGGAGTGTTCGGTGACCAGCTCTATCTCTGCCAGCACGGTATGGAGGCTGCTGGCGCCCTGGCGGGTCATCTCGGCACATGTGCGGGTCTGCTGCAGGTTCTCCTGCATCATCCCCTTCCAGCGTCCCAGAGTGTGCTGGATCTGCTTGATGCTGCCCTGGATCTGCTCGGTCGCCTTGTGGGTACGGGTCGACAGGGTACGCACCTCGTCGGCCACCACAGCAAAGCCGCGCCCCTGTTCGCCGGCCCGTGCCGCCTCGATGGCAGCGTTCAGTGCCAGCAGGTTGGTCTGCTCGGCGATGCCCTGGATCTCGCCCATGACACTGCCAATCCGTTCGGATTCGCTGGCGAGCTCTACCGCCGAGTTGAAGGCCAGCTCTGCCTGCTTGGCGAGCTGTTCGATCTGTTGCTCGGTCTGGTTCAACTGCTGGTTGGTTTGTTCACAACGATTGCGAGCTTCGTTGACCTGACCGTTGGAGTCCTGGATGTTGCGGGCGATCTCGTGAGCTGTGTTGGCCATTTGAGTCATAGCCGTAGCCATCTGCTGGGTCTGGGCATCTTGCTCGTTGATATCGAGACAGGCCTGATGAGAGGCCTGCTTCAGATTGATGGCCAAGGTTTGCAGAGGTGCCGTGGCATCGTTGATCCGCCCCAACACGGTTCGGATGCGGGCCTGCAGCATCTTGATATGAAAATCGGCAATGGCGCCGGGGTTGTCACCGGAGTAGACCAGCCGGGTCAGACTGTCATATTCGCGGCCCAGCTGCTGTAGATAGTGGGGCAGGGCAAAGAGCTCGCGCCAGTAGGCTCCGCCAAGAAGCAACAGGGGCAGCAGCATCAGCAGGACGGTCATGGCCCCTTGGCTGGCGAAGGTCCAGCCCATCAGGCCGAGCAGCAGCAGGGTAATGGCCGGGGTGCGCACTCTGGCAAGAGAGGGAAGGTTGCTGCTGTTGCCGCGCTCGGCCTTGAGCAGGGCTTGGTAGGTCTGAGCGGCGATGCGCTTGAATTGGGGCTCGGGCTTGCAGCGTACCGACTGGTAGCCGCTGATCCTGTTGCCTTCATAGATGGGGGTCACATAGGCATCTACCCAGTAGTAACGACCATCCTTGCAGCGATTCTTGACGATGCCGCGCCAGGGTTTGCCCTCCTTGAGGCGGGCCCAGAGATCGGCGAAGGCGGCCTTGGGCATGTCGGGGTGGCGTACCAGATTGTGGTTGTGACCGACCAGCTCGTCGGCGCTATAGCCGGCGATGGTGCAAAAAGCCGGATTGGCATAAGTGATCACCCCGCGCAGGTCAGTAGTGGATACCAGTTGTACGTCGGCAGGAAACTCCACTTCGCTATCCAAGGTATGGACATCTCTGCGGGCCATAGGAATACGCTCCGATGTTCTTGTTGATAATGTTGTCGTTGTTATTGTGGCAGATCTGGAGGTGGCCGCAGGCTCGCGCCAGCAGGAGGCAGACCAGCTTCATTGGGGGCTGGATTTTGCCAATAATGGCGGATAAATGGTAGGGGGAAGTTGATGTTTTGTTGGCTAATCGTAAAAAAGGCGGCCGATTGGCCGCCAAAGTAGAGACAACATTACCTCTGTGGCATCCGGTAGCGCACCTGCAACTGATCGAGGATCTGCAGCTGACCCGGCAGGCGGGCGGCGAAGTGCTCCCAGCCCTTGTGGGCGGGATCGCTCCAGGCCACCTCGGCCGTGGCCAGCATACGCGGGAACAACATGTAGTCGAGACGATCACGGCTGGTGATCAATTCTGACCACAAGGGGCTCAGCACCCCGAGGATGTTATCGTTGGCATGGAAATCGGCTGGGGCAGGGTCACACGAGTAGATCTGCTCCAGATTGAGGGTACCCGCCCAGTAGAGGCCGGGTTCATGAATATCGGCGCTCCAGGCGAGATCGAGATAGAGGAACTGGGCGGGCGCCATCACCACCGGATAACCGGCTGCGGCCGCATCCAGTCCCGCCTGAAAGCTGGTCCAGGCACAGATGGCCGCTTTGCGGCTCACCTTGTCGCCGTGCAGGATCTCCTCCCAGCCGATCATCTGTTTGCCTCTGGCGGCCAGATAGCGCTGGCAATGGCGCAGCAGATGGCCCTGCAGCTCGCGGCAGTCGGCGTAGCCCTGCTCGACCATCAGCTGCTGGCAGGCGGGGCTGTCGGTCCAGACCCCGGTCGGCACCTCGTCACCCCCCATGTGGATCTGCGGGCCGGGGAAGAGTTCGCACACCTCGTCCAGCACCGCTTCCAGGAAGCAGTAGGTGCCGGGCAGGGCGGGGTTGAGCACGTTGTCATCGAAATGCTGAACCGAGCGGTAGCGGGAGTGATCCGCCGTTTCGATCAGCAGCTCGGGCAGCGCCTTGATGGCTGCGTGGCAGTGGCCCGGAATGTCGATCTCGGGAATGACGGTGATGCCGAGCTCACTGGCATAGCTCAC
Organism: Aeromonas sp. 602658; assembly: GCF_049173005.1. Taxonomy (NCBI): domain Bacteria; kingdom Pseudomonadati; phylum Pseudomonadota; class Gammaproteobacteria; order Aeromonadales; family Aeromonadaceae; genus Aeromonas; species Aeromonas sp. 602658. The sequence goes on from NZ_JAAKRF010000006.1 coordinate 7,973, forward strand.
CAGCTCCTTCACCTCGCTCTGGGTGTAGTAGCCGCCATAGGGTTCGGCACCGCCGCTGAGCTGGGGGCCGATCGCCAGATTATGGCCGCGCCAGGCTCCCACGTCGGTCAGCTCCGGGAAGGCTTTTATCTCGAGTCGCCACCCCTCGTCATCGGTCAGATGCCAGTGGAAGCGGTTGAACTTGTAGAGGCTCATCAGTTTGAGCAGACGCTTGATGGTGGCCGGAGTGTGGAAGTGGCGGGCGCAGTCGAGAAAAATGCCGCGAAAGCCAAAGCGCGGGGCATCCTCCAGCGTGACGCAGGGCAGGCTCTCGCCATGTTGCAGATACCACTGGGCCAGCGTGACCAGCCCATGACGCCAGCCCGCTTCGTCGGCAGCGGCAATCACCACCTCCTGCGGCGTGATGGTCAGTTGGTAGGCTTCAGGGGCCAGTTTGGCCTCGGTCAGCCGGATTTCAGCGTCGTGATCCTGCTCCAGCGCCAGCGACGTCAGCTCGTTGAAGTGGGCCAGCAATTTCGGCACATCGCGGGGGGCGCTGACATGAGCCCGCTCGGCCAGCCGGAAGTTCCCCTCCAGCAGTACCAGATGGGCCGGTTGCGGCACTATGCCGGGCTGGGGCTCGACATCCGGCAGGTCGGGGCGGGTTACCGGCGGGTTCTCCAGTCCGAGATCCTGCGCCGCCAGCGTCACCGGTAGCAGCTGGGCACCCGTGGTCGCCTCCGGCAAGCTGAGGAAAAAGCCCTGCGGCATGTCGGAGAGCTTCTTGATGGGCGTCTGGCGGCAGCAAAAGCGCAGCTCGCAGCTGCCAGCGTTCGGGATAATCACCTTGTAGCTGCCGCTCTGGCGCTCCAGCTCGCCCCCTTGCAAGGAGTCGGGGTCGATATGGCGAGCCAGACAGAAGTGCAGCTTCCACTTGGTATCAGGCATGCGGGAGAGGGTGAAAGTGAACCAGACATCCTCGCCGTCACGTCGGGCTACCTGGGTGTGGATCAGGGGTGTAGACATGGAAAATCCTCTGATTGGGCAAACAGGATGGCGCCATCGAGCGCATCTGCCTGGGGGGGGATCAGGTTGAGCTGGCCGAGACGGGGAGCGAGGCGGGTGCCAATCCCCCCCAGCAGGGCGATCTGTCTGGCACCGAGCTGGGTCATTCCCTCCAGCAGGATCCGCAGCTGTTCGCAGGTTTCGTCCAGCAGCTGATTGGCGAGCTCGTCGCCATCGCTGGCGGCATCGAATACCCAGGGGGCAAAGTGGCCATAGTCCGCCGGAATGGCGCGGGCGGCCCAGCGTACCACCTCGGCCTGATCCCGCTTGAAGCGGTCCATCAGGCGGATGGCGAGGGTGCTGGGGGGCAGAATGCCGTCGTGGCAGAGCAGGGATTGCTGGATGGCGCGCAGCCCCAGCCAGGCGCCGCTGCCTATGTCTGAAATGGGGAAGCCGCGGCCGGAGCAGGTGCGGATCTGCCCCTCCTGATAGACCAGCCCCACCGAGCCGGTACCGGCGATCAGAATGGCCCCCTCACGGCCGCCAAAGGCGCCGAGGCAGGCACCGAAGGCATCAGAGGTGAGCCTGACGCTGGCGAAGGGGAAGGGCATCTCGAGCAGGGCGTGATAGCAGTCGGCCAGCTCGGCGGAGGCGAGCGCCAGCCCGACCCCCATCTGCTGTTCACTCTCGATAGCGATCCCAGCGGCAAGGCGGGCGCTGGCGATGGCGGCCAGCACATTGGCGTGGGCATGGGGGATGCCCAGCTCCAGATTGGATCCTGCCGCGCGCCCCTCTCCGAGCAGCTTGCCCGCCCGATCCCGAATGCGGGCGCGGGTGTGGGTGCCCCCGCCATCGACACCGACCCAGAACTCAATCATGGCGACCTCCATTTCCCTGCGCATTCAGCCAGGTGATGGCCAGGGCAAACCAGGCGGCGTGGGGGATCCACTGCTCGCCCCAGCGCCAGTTCTGATCCAGCCGATCCTTGTACTCCTCCGGAATAAAGGCCACCTCATTTTCGTCATCGAATCCGGCGGTGATGCCGTTGCAGATGCCCCCCTGCGCATTGGGATACCCGGCGGTATAGGCGGGGTTGTTGATGCCGTGACCGGCCAGCATGCAGGCGTTGAAGGGGTTCTGCCCGAGGATCCAGTCGAGCTGGCGCTGGCCGTAAGTGAGCAGCGGCTGGCTCTGGCGGGGGAAGTGGCGGGCGCCAGCAAAGGCCATGGTCGCCAGAGACGCGAGGCGGGCGTTCTCCCCCTGCCACCAGTAACCGGACTCGTTGTTGTGGGGCATAAAAAAGCTGACGCGCGGCGCTTCATCCACCCCTTTGACATATTGGCGGGCGAGGGAGAAGGGGTTGCCCGCCCGTGCGCAGAGCGCCAGCTCGGCGGCCAGCGCCTGCTCCACCACGGTTTGTACCCTGGCCTTGTATTCCTGATCCGGCTCTACGCCCAGATATTCCAGCAGCGCCAGTACCGGCAGACCCGCCTCAGCGGCGTGGTAGTAGGGGCGTGAGCCATCCTCGTTGGCCGACCAGTAGTGACCCAGCTCAGGATGGGAGCGCTGGCGGGCACAGAGCTTGCTGGCGCGAGCTCTCGCCTCATTCAGCCACTCGGCGCCGAAAGTGCGGGTCAGCTCTACCGCTGCCAGCAGGGCGCAGTAGTCGTCGATGATGTTCTCGACCCCGTCATCAAGGTAGGCAAGGTTGTGCTCACGCAGATGCAGGTAGCCGCGTTTGGCGGCCTCGGCGTAGCGGCTGGCATCGAAGTCGCCACTGACGCTCTCGCGGGCAGCGCGGGCCAGCGCGGCGATGGCCATGCCGCCCCCTTGACGAAAACCCGCCTGCCAGTTGGCGGATTTGATCCCCTGTTGGGTGGCATAGGCGCACAGCTCGCGCTGGGCGGGATCCTTGCTCCACTTGTCGAACAGGGTCATGAAGAAGAAGCCCGACTCATCCTGCATCCGGCAGAGGAAATCGGCGCCGTACAGCGCCTCGTCATTGAGCCGCTTGCAGAGGTTCACCCCGTCGATATCGCGGCGCGGGGCCTGCAGTTCCCGGCACTTGAGCAGGGCCCACACCACCATGGGGGTCTGCTGGGGGTTGAGGTAGTTGGCGTAGGAGAGGTGGCTCAGGTACTTGCTCATGTCGCCGCTGGCATCGAACCAGCCGCCGTGCACATCTTTGTGCTGGTCGGTGCCAAACAGGCGGGCGCTGCGGTCGGCCCGATCAAAGGTGCCGCTGGCGCGCAGGCCCTTGAAGTAGTGGATGACATCGGAGAGGCAGCGGCTGGCCAGCAGATCCTGGCCGATGGCAAAGCGGGTGGAGCGGACTATGCCTTGGGCAGTGATCGCCTCCAGCCGATAGTGACCCGGCTCCTTGAAGGCGGAGAAGTCGGCGCGCCAGTAAGCGCGGCCCTGCCAGCCAGGGACGCTGCCAGCCGGTTGCAGCGGGGTTTCAAACAGGACCTGGCCATCGTCGAGGCGTTGCAGCCTGACATAGCCGCCGAGATCAGGGGCGGGGGAGGTTTGCAACAGGGCGACCTTGTGTCCGTCGCACTCGTAGCCCACCTGATTGATCAAGAGTTCCATCAAGGTATTACTCCTGTGGTTCACCGCCGGGCGGTGAGGCACATCACGGGGCTGTGGCCGCCCCGTATCGAGGCATGGCCGGACAGGGTTGTCCGGCCGGTATCGGGTTCACCTTCACTCGTAGAGGTAGCAACGCACGAAGTGGTTGTCGGCAAGCTTGGTGATAGGGGGCAGCGCCTCCTTGCAGCGGGGCATCGCCTGATTGCAGCGCCCGGCAAAGGGGCAACCGCAGGACTCCGGCGTCCAGAGCGGGATCTCCCCCTTGCGGCCTCCTTCCAGCTCGGCGTGGATGCTCTTCTCCGGATCGGGCACAGCCGAGATGAGCAGCTGGGTGTAGGGGTGCTGCGGGTGGTGCAGGATCTCGTCCACCTCGCCCCACTCCACCATGTGCCCCACATACATCACCGCCAGATCTTCCGCCACATAGCGGGCGGTGGCGATGTCGTGGGTGATGTAGAGCATGGAGACGCCGAGCTCATTCTTCATCTGCTCCATCAGGTTGAGGATGCCGATGCGAATGGAGACGTCGAGCATGGAAGTCGGCTCGTCCGCCAGCACCACTTCCGCCTCCACCGCCAGATTGCGGGCGATGTTGACCCGCTGGCGCTGGCCGCCGGAGAGCTGGTGCGGATACTTGGCCGCCGTTGCTTTGGCAGGGGTCAGGCCGACCTTTTCCAGCAGGGCGTAGACCATGTCGGGCAGCTCTTTTTTGTCGATCACCTTGCTGTGCAGCAGCAGGGGGCGGGCGATGTGGTGATAGATGGTGTGGGTCGGGTTGAGCGAACCGAACGGATCTTGCCACACCATCTGCACGCTCTGGCGATAGTCCAGCAGGGCGGTGCCCTTGTTGAACTCCTCCAGATCGTGGCCGCGATAGAGAATGCGCCCGGCACTGAGCTTGTACATCTTGGCGATGATCTTGGCGATGGTGCTCTTGCCGGAGCCCGACTCCCCGACCACCGCCAGGGCGCGGCCCCGGTGCAGGTTGAAGGTGATGTCGGAGAGCGCCCGCATCTTGCCACTCTTGATGGCATTGGAGTTGATGGGGAAGTCCTTGTAGAGGTGCTGGACTTCGATGATGGGTGCATCGGTTTTGGCGATTTGCATGACAGACATCCTTAACAGCCAGCGGCCTTGTCCAGATAGATCACGGAATCTTGTTGCAGTCCCTGCTCCTCATAGAGGTGGCAGGCGGTCTGTTGTCCGGGGCGGATCTCGGCCAATCTGGTGTACTCCTGACGGCAGCGATCGTGCACCTTGCCGCAGCGGGCCTGAAAGCGGCAGCCGACCGGCACCTCCAGCAGGTTGAGCGGTGTGCCCGGGATCCCCTCCAGTACCTTCTTCGGCCCGTGCAGGGGCGGGAAGGAGTTGCCGAGCCCTCTGGTATAGGGGTGCAGCGGCGCGGTCAGGATCGCCTTGGAGGGGGCGACTTCCACCAGTTCACCGGCATACATGATGCCGATGCGATCGCAGAACTCCACCATCAGGGAGAGGTCGTGGGTGATGAACAGAATGGAGAAGTTGAACTTCTCTTTCAGGGCATAGACCTTCTGCAGGATCTCCCGCTGTACCACCACATCGAGCGCCGTGGTTGGCTCATCCATGATGAGCAGCTCGGGGTTCAGCGCCATGGCGATGGCAATCACCAGCCGCTGGCGCATGCCGCCGGAAAACTGGTGCGGGTAGTCCTTGAGCCGGCTCGGGTGGATATCGACGATGGTGAGCAGCTCCTGGGCGCGCTTGATCGCCTCGTAACGGGTCATGCCGGGGTTGTGGGCCAGCAGCACGTCGCAGAACTGCTCCTCCATCCGCAGTACAGGGTTCAGGGCGTTCATGGCGGACTGGAACACCACCGACACCTGTTGCCAGCGGTAGGAGCGCAGCCGCTCGTCGTTGTAATGGAGGATGTTCTCCCCCTTGAACAGGATCTCGCCACCGCTGATGTAGGCGGGCGGCTTGTGCAGCCGGGCCACCGAGAAGGCGACGGTGGATTTGCCGCAACCCGACTCACCGGCGAGGCCGAAGATCTCGCCCTGTCTGATATCGAAGCTCACCGAGTTGACGGCGCGCACGTCGCCATTTTCGGTGATGTAGTCGACGCAAAGATTGCGTACTGACAGCAGGGGATGCTTGTTCATGCTGTCTTCTCCTGTGCGGCAGAGAGTGGTGTTGCGACCGGGGTGGCAAGTTTCTTCCAGCGGCTCAACCCTTTGTGGGAGCGCAGCTGCGGGTTGGCAATCTCGTCGATGGCGAAGTTGAGCAGAGCCAGACCGGCACCCAGGGTGGCGATGGCAAAGCAGGGAGCCAGGATCTCCCACCAGGCGCCGACCAGAATGGCGCTGGAGGTCTGGGCGTTGTAGAGCATGATGCCCCAGCTCACCACGGTCGGGTCGCCAAGCCCCAGGAACTCCAGGGTCGCTTCGGTGACGATGGCGTAGATGATGGAACCGATAAAGCTCACCCCGATGATGGAGATGAGGTTGGGCAGGATCTCCACCAGAATGATGCGCCAGGCCGGCTCCCCCAGCACTTCGGCGGCGATGACGAACTCCTTCTCGCGCAGCGCCAGGGTCTGGGCACGGATGACCCGCGCGCCATAGGCCCACGAGGTCAACCCTATTATCACGGCAATCACCGCCGGTGACGCCTCCCCGATAAAGCTCGCCAGCACCAGTAGCAAGGGGAGGTTGGGGATCACCAGCACCACGTTCATCAGGAAGGTGAGGCATTCATCTACCAGACCGCCGAAGTAACCGGCAGTGATGCCGATGGCAACGGCCAGGGTGCAGACCAGCAGGCCAGCACTGAAGCCCACCATCAGTGAGATACGGGCGCCGTTGGTGAACTGGGCCCAGATGTCGTGGCCCATGCGGGTGGAACCCATCACGAACTCGGCACTGGGCGGCTGGTGCGGGCGAGCCACCCGTTTGGTCGGCTCGTTGCTGGCCAGAATGGGGGCAAAGAGGGCCATCAGTACGAAGGCAACCACGATGGCGAGGCCACAGGCAGCCTTCTTGTTGCCCAGCAGGATTTTGAGGATTGTGGGCATACGCATCTTGTTGTCCGGTAACAGAATTTTGAGCATGGTCGGCATACGCATCTTATTTGCCTCCTGTACGCAGACGGGGATCCAGGAAGACGTAGAGCACGTCGGCCAGGAAATTGAAGCTGAGCATGGTGATGGTCATGATGAGCAGCTGCCCCTGAATGAGCGGGTAGTCGCGGGCCAGAATGCCCTGATAGAGAGTCAGGCCCAGACCGGGATAGTTGAAGATCACCTCGGTGATGAGAGAGCCACCGATGACGAAACCGAGCGCCATGGAGAGGGCGGTGACGCTGGGCAGAATGGCGTTGCGGGCGCCGTAGTTGAAGATCACCCGGTTGCTGGAAAGCCCCTTGGCCTTGGCCATGGTGATGTAATCCTCGCCCAGCAGGTTGATCATGTTGTTGCGCATGGTGATGAGAAAGCCCCCCACCTGCACCACGGCCAGGGTCAGCACCGGCATGATGGCGTGGGTCATGATGCTCTTGATGTGCTCCCAGCCCCAGTCAGCCTTGATCTCCGGGCTGTAGGCGTAGCCGATGGGCAGCCATTCGAGGCTGACCCCGAACAGGAACAGGGCGAGCAGGGAGACCACCACCGGCGGAATGGCCTGCATCACCAGGGTGAGCGGGGAGAGAATGCTGTCCATCCGGCCGCCGCGATACCAGGCGGCGAAGATGCCAACGATGGAACCGAGGGAGAAGCTCAGGATGGTGGAGGTGCCGACCAGAAACAGGGTCCAGCCGATGGCACGGCCCAGCACGTCAGAGACCTGCTGCGGGTAGAAGCGCACCGAGGTGCCGAGATCCCAGGTGAAGACACTCTTCACATAGGTGAGAAACTGGGTGCCGATGGGGCCGTCGACGAAGCCGAAGGTGGCTTTGAGGGCTTCCAGGGCGGCGGGTTCCATCATGGCGCCAGCGCGGGCAAACATCACGGAGACAGGATCCCCTGGCATGGCACGGGGTAACAGGAAGTTGATGGTGGCGGCTACCAGAAAGGCAACCAGGTAGAAGGAAAAGCGTCTCAGTATGAATCCCATGATAGTACCTTTTACTGCAAGTCTGCCCCGCGTCGGGTATAGCGACCCCAACCCCGGCGGTGCCGGGCAAGAAGGGGATTAACGGGGAAGATGGCCCCCCGCAGGGGGCCGGGATTGTTTAGCTGTTTGGCTTGAGGGACAACACGTGCAGCAGACGCTCAGGGGTGTCCGGGTGGAGCTGAGGTTTGGCTACCGGGTTATCAGCACTGAACCAGCCGTTGAAGCGCTTGGTGCTGTACTCGTACCAGGTCGGGTTGTTGAAGACCGGAATGATGGTCTGGTTGGCACCAACACGATCCTGGATGGCGAACATGATCTCCTTCTGCTTGGCCGCATCGGCGGTCTGGGTGAAGTCATCGATCAGCTTGTCGAGCTCGGGATCCTTGTAACGGGGCGCGGCGAAGCGGTTGCCACGGTCGCCCATGTTGCGGGAGTGGAACGCGGTCTCGAAGTACTTGTGCGGGTTGGCACCGGCAAAGTAACCCTGCAGGGCGACATCGAAGTCACCGGTGATCAGGTTCTCGGTCCAGACGGTCGCTTCCGGGGTGGCGGTCTTGGCGTTCAGGCCCAGCGCCTGCAGCCCTTCTACACCAATCTGAACTGTGTTGACCCAGTCGGTCCAGCCGTTCGGTACCAGTACCTTGAACTCGATCTTTTTGCAGCTCGGAGTGTCGAGGAACTTGTCGCCGTCACAATCCTTGTAGCCTGCCTCTTTCAGCAGGGCCTTGGCCCCTTCCAGGTCGAACTTGTTGTACTTGCCGTACTTCTTGTCCACTTCCGGGTTGTTCCAGGAGTCAAAGGCTTTGCCCAGACCTGACGGGTACTCGTTGACGGTGGGGTAGCCGTAGCCCGCGATATCCACCATGGACTGGCGGTCCATCGCCATGGAGAAGGCGCGGCGGAAGTTGATATCGTTGAAGGCTTCGTTATTGCCCGGGTTTTTGGTCTGGAAGTTGACGTTGAACGCCACGGTACCGGAGGCCGGGAACCAGTATTTGTTGTTCTTCGGATCGTTGCCGACGTAGAGGCGCTCGATATCCGGTACGAAGGAGCCGAACCAGTCGATGTCACCTTTCATGACAGCGGCCAGCACCTGGTCGTTGGTGGCCATCTGCGGCATGCGGATACAGTCGATGGCGAGGTTGGCGTTATCCCAGTAGTGCGGGTTGCGGCACTGGGTATAGAGCTGGGCGGAGAAGTTGTCCACTTCGGTGAAGGGGCCAGTACCAACCGGCTTGTCGTTGGTGAAGGCAACCGGATCTTTCACCGATTTCCACTGATGCTCCGGCACGATAGGTACCAGCACCAGATCGTTCACCACGTTGGTGTTGACCTCGGTCAGGTCGAATTTGACCTTGTTGGGGGCCAGCTTCTCGACGCTCTTGATCTGGGTCCAGATTGAGCGCTCATCCAGCGCCTTGTTGGCCTTGACCAGATTGAAGGAGAAGATGATGTCATCGGCATCAAAGGCTTCGCCGTCAGACCACTTCACGCCGTCACGCAGATCGAAGGTGACGGATTTCAGGTCATCGCTGAACGCATAGTTGGTGGCCAGACGATAGACGGGTTTGCCCCCTTGCATATCGTTGAAGATCACCAGCGGTTCATAGATGAAGTGACGGGTGGTGTGCAGCAAGCCCGCTTGCAGGAAGGGGTTGAAGTTCTTGACCCAGGCGGTTTCCTGCTGTGCGACCATGGTCAGCACGGTTTTGTTTTCTGCGGCCATGGCGTTACCGGCGGCACCGGCAAGCATCATGGTTCCCAGCATTACAGCGGTAGAGATTTTGGATACTTTGGCAAGCATATGTTTTCCTTTCTTATTTTTTGGCATTCCCGAGGGTTCGCCTTGTTTTGTGTGAGCACCGGTTTCGCATGCTGATGAAATCGGCCCTCTGTGTTGGTCAGGTGTCTAACCTTTGTCGTTCTGTTTTCCAACGCCCTAAGCAAACCAGAATTAACAGGAAAACAACAACTATTGATTTCGTTGTTTTCGTAAAAATTGACGGTGTTACGTCAATCTCGTCAAAATGGATTTTTATCTGTTTAAAATCATTGGTTTGCGTTATTTGCTTTCGCGTAAAAAGTGGCTGTGAAAATGGCGTATATGACAAATTTGTGAATTGGATCTGCTCTCGTTTTCGGAGTTGTGCGGGGCTTTGTTTTGCGCAAAAAGAAACCAGATTGCCAATTGTGATCCGGCGCCCGTTTAGGGCGCCGTGTCACGGCTTGCGGTTGGCGAGTTGACGCAGGGTCTGGGCGCTGTGCTGCAACTGCTGGCGCTGGTGGTCATTGAGCGGGCAGTGGCCCAGCACATACTCGGTGGTGGCCACGACCGTCTTCCAGCGTGGCGACTTGGGCAGGGTGTCCAGACTCAGGTATTTGTCGAGGGTGCGGGTCTGCGGGCTGGATCTGTCCATATAGACCCGCCACAGCTTGCTCTTCTCCGCCAGCACGATTTTGCCCTTGCCGGTCCCCTGCTGCCAGGCATCCAGGGTGAGCTGCATGGTCTCTACCAGCGCCCGGCGCAGCGGCTCGTCATCCTGCTGGCGAATGAGGTCGTCGGCCAGCGAACGGAACTCGCCACCCAGGCGGCTCAGCTCGCCCAGCAGCTGTTCATCTTCGATGATGGCTTGCCGCGAGAGGTTCTTGAGGGCGTTCTCCAGCGCCATTACCCGGTTCTCATCCTGACGCTGCTCGGTACTCAGAGCGAGGGCGAAAGCGGCCTGTCCTCCGAGCGCGATGGGCAGGGCACGGGCGTTGAGCACATCTTTTTGCCCGGCCACCAAAAATTCCAGATTGTGTTCCCGTTCGCTGGCAAGGTCGGGCCACTGCTGTTGCAGCGGGGTGGCGAGCCACTCATTGAGGGGCTGCCCCTCCATGGCTTCCGGCTCCTGTCCCAGCAGGCGCGCCAGTACCCGGGAGGCAAACAGCACAGTGCCCTGCTCGTCGATAAAGATCATGGGGTCGGCCCCTTCGCCGAGCAGGGCCAGCAGCCGCTGCTGATCCTGATGCAGTCGATCCAGCAGGGTGAGGCGATGTTCGATCTCCTGCTTCAATAGCCGGTTCTCTACCAGCGAGGCGCGTCCGGCCTTGGCTTCCAGCAGTGCCTTGACCCGGGCAAACAGCTCTTCCTTGCAGAAGGGTTTGACCAGATAGTCGTTGGCACCGGCCCCGAAGCCCTCCTCGATATCCTTGGGCTGGTTGAGGGCGGTGAGCAGCAGCACCGGCAGCATATCTTTCGGGTGTTGCTGGCGCAGGCGACGGCAGACGTCAAAACCGGAAAGGGTCGGCATCATCACATCGAGCAGGATGAGGTCCACCTGCTCCTCGGCCAGCTTGGCCAGCGCATCGTGGCCGTCACTGCTGGGCAGGATGCGGTAGCCGCAGGGTTGCAACAGATGGCGCAGGATGTGCAGGTTGATGGGCTCGTCATCCACCACCAGAATGAGCGGCGCATCCTCGGGGGGAGGGGGCAGATCGTCGCTCTCCCAGTCAGGCAGGATCAGCGGTTGCTGGCGCACCAGCTGATGCTCGATCTGGCGGCTGTCGAGAGTCAGATTGGCCGCTTTGCCGGTGGCAAGGGGCAGGGTAAAGGCGAAGGTAGAGCCAACGCTCGGCTCGCTCTCGACAAACAGCTCGCCCCCCATCAGGTGCACCAGCTGGCGGGTGATGGAGAGGCCAAGGCCGGCCCCCTGCTTGCTTACCTCCGGGCTCATCTGCACCAGCGGCTCGAAGATATGTTCCAGATGGTCGGGGGCGATGCCGATGCCGGTATCCGTGACCTTGATGCGCAGGAAGTTGTTCTCGACGATGGCACTGAGCACCACCTTGCCCTGCGGCGTGTACTTGATGGCGTTGCCCACCAGGTTGTAGAGCACCTGTTCGAGCCGCTGCTCATCGGCCAGTACCGGCGGCAGTTCGGCCGGGCTGATATCCACCAGGGTGAGGGGTTTGGCCTGCACCAGATGCTGGCAGAGGTCCAGCACCAGCCGGATAACCCCCTTGGATGAGACGGGCTGGGAGTGGATCTCCAGCTGGCCGTAGCGCATCTGGTGGTAGTCCAGCAGATCGTCAACCAGACGGGCCAAGCCGTCTGCACTCTTGATGATGAGGCCGAGCTGCTTTTGCTGCCCTTCGGTCAAATCCTGCTGGCTGGCGAGCATCGACTCGGCCATCCCCTTGATGCCGTGAATGGGGGTACGCAGCTCGTGGGAGGTGTTGGCCAGCAGTTCATCCTTGAGCTTGTCCGCTTGCTGCAGGCTGAGGTTCTGCTTGTGGGTCAACTTGACCTGCTGTTGCAGCTCCTGGGTCTGCTGTTCGATCAGTTCGATCTTGTCTTTCACCGAGCGCTGCATATGGCGAAACGCCTCGGCCAGCCGGTCGATATCATCGCCGGTGCGCTCGATGGCGATGGGGTGATCCAGCGCGCCGTCGGCCACCTGCTCGGCCGCTTCGGTCAGGGAGCGCAGCGGCGCCGTGATGGAGTGGGAGAGCCAGCGGGAGAAGAGGATCAGCAGTAGTACCGAGCCCGCCCCCAGCACAATTACCAGAGTTTCCAGCTGGCGGATCGGGGCATAGGCTTCCCGGGTGGAGATCTCGGCGATAAAGGCCCACTCGGTATCGAACACCTTCACCTGGGTGTAGGCGGCCAGCACCTCGTCATCCTGATAGGAGTGGAACAGCCCGACCCCCTGCTCGCCGGAGAGCGTCTTGGTGATGAGGGGCGTTTGCAGTGGACGGAAGTTGGGGCTGAAGCTGTTCTCTACGCTGAACTCCGGTGCCAGCCAGGCATCGGCGCGCATCCGCTTGTCAGGGCCGATGAGGATTGTCTCGCCGGTCTCGCCCAGCCCCTCCCGCTCCGCCATGATCTGGTTGAGCTTGTCCGGCAGCAGCTCGAAAATCACCACACCGCGCACATAGTCGTACTGCATCACGGGGGCGGCCATGTAGGCGACCACCTGGCCGGTCAGCTCGTTGCGGCCAAAATCGGTGAATTCGAAGATCTGCTGCGGCTTCTGGCCGCCATCAAGGCGGCGTTTGATCTTGGCAAAGGTCTGGCCCAAGCCACTGCCCTGATAGGGGCCGGAGAGCAGATTGGTGGCAAAGTTAGGGTGCTTGGTGACCGAATAGACCACATCACCGTTGAGGTCCACCAGAAAGATGTCGCTGTAGTTGGACTTGCGCACCATGTCGGCATAGCCGCGATGAAAGCGCTGGTGCACCCGGCCATACATCTCGTCGGCGAGGATAAGCGCCGTGATGGAGGGTTCGATCTCCACCTGACTTTCCGGTTTGCGCAGTTGATCCCAGGAGCCTGGCAGATAGCGGGCCTGAGCACGGCTGCGGGCCTCCTGCGGTGTGGTGCCCAACTTCTCGAAGGCGCCGGTAAAGCCATAGAAACGGCCGATACTGTTGCCGGCAAAATCCTGCTGGGAGAAGTTGATGATCTGCTCTTTGAGGTTGTTGAAGTAATCCTCGAGCTGACTCTTCTTGATATTACGAACGGAGACCAGATGGTTGGAGGTCTGGGTGGTGAGATCCTTGCCGTGGCTGTATAGGAAGAAGAGGGTGATGACCAAAAAGGGCACCATGCCCAACATGAAAAAAGCCAGCATTAACTGCGGCCTGAGCCCACGAAGCGTGAAGATCCATTTCATCTTGTGATTTTCAATTGAGAATCCGGTTATTAAGCCGCTCAAGTCTCGAACGAAAGCGTAATCATTTCAACGACTTTATCCCAAATTCGCTTGGTGGGTCACAGCTGGCTGGAGAAAAATGCAGCAAGGCGTTTAAACCCTGAGCAAACAGTCTGCATCAGGGCTTAAATTGCGAAAAAGGGGTTGTGCTGGCGCTCGTGATACGTATAATGCGCCTCGTTGTCAGGCAACTGGCACGAAAGCAGTAACGCGGGAATAGCTCAGTTGGTAGAGCACGACCTTGCCAAGGTCGGGGTCGCGAGTTCGAGTCTCGTTTCCCGCTCCAATTTTCCATCACACCAACGATGGAACTCACTTTCAAGGCAAACAGTCTTGTCAGCATGGCGCGTTAGCAAAGCGGTTATGCAGCGGATTGCAAATCCGTTTAGTCCGGTTCGACTCCGGAACGTGCCTCCATATTCTCTATGTTCATCTCAATCATCACTCTTCGACTCTGAGCCGTGGTCAGTATCCTTGCTGTACCAGTAACTGTTCGCAGCCAGCCTGTTTCCACTCCCGCTCGAGATAGTGGCTCACATCCGCCATGTTTTGCCCCCGATATTGAAACTGCACCTCGGCACTGTGCTGGTTGAGATCCGCAATCCGTTGCTTCAGCGTGCCGCATTGCCACAGGCTGACGGTGGGCACGCCCCGTTCGGCCAGCACGATGGCATCTTCCCGATTCAGTTGCCACTCCTCCAGTTGTGCCCGTGTCAGGGCAACCATCAGCACCAGCAGTGCCACTTCCGGCAGTTTCATGCGTGTCTCCCTACTGCATGTTTTTCCCCTGATAACTGTGGCAAAGCGCACGATTTTCGCAAGTTTGTTAATTGTTGGTTAATGACGTAACCCGTTTTCAGCATTTCCCATTTTTCATCATTTTTTTATAAAAAAATGCGTTGGTGATGTAGTAATCCTACATGGAGTGGGGTAATCTTTGCTCAGTGGTCTTACCAGTAAGGAGTTACATCATGTTTCATCCCTTTTCCCTGACTCAGATTATTCTTCGTCGCATTTATGTATTGCTGGTGGGCATTCTGGCTTTCCCCGTGATGCTGTTTCGCAGCGATCGTGCCCGCTTCTACAGCTATCTGCACCGGATCTGGAACAAAACCAGCACCAAACCTGTGTGGCTCAAAATGAGCGAGCGTGGCGAGCGGATCTTCTACTAAACCCCATTCGCACCATGTGCAAAAAAGAGACAGCCAAAGCTGTCTCTTTTTTTATCTGCTTGCCGTAACTCCTGGCTCCCAACACCACTCCGATTGTTTATTTCTTGTTTCTTTAAAGTTGCATCCAGCCCTGCCTGTTGGCGGGGCTTTTTTATGTCTGACGCCTCTCTTTTGATGGAAGCAGTGAAGAAGATTAACGGGATGAAAGCACCATATGGCACTTTCCCCGTTCATTAATGGGTGGGCGTCGAGAAATTTTCAATGATGAAATAGCTTTTTAAAATCAATTAATTGAGAGTCTTACTTTGGATTTTTTAACTCTTTTTGTGTTTTTTTGAAAGGGAATATCCCGTTTGCCGGTTCTATTGCAGGTACCCGGTTGCGACAAATCGGGGATATCAGCAACATCCAACGACATCAAAAGGAACATGAACATGAATGTTAAAAAAAGCACTGCTATCGCCTCCGCCATGACCGGTCTGCTGGCGCTGGGCGCCCAATTTATCGCGGCGCCAGCCATGGCTGCCGATGAAAAGGAGAAGTGCTACGGCGTGGTCAAGGCCAGTAAGAATGACTGTGCGACCAAGAGCAGCTCCTGCGCCGGTACTGCCAAGGAAGATGCTCAGGGTGATGCCTTTGTGGTGATGCCCAAAGGGCTGTGCGAGAAGCTGGTCGGCGGTTCGCTGCAACCCAAGTAAGAGACATCGGGCAGGGGATGGCCAATGGGTCGCCCCCTGCATCTTCTCTGATTGGCGAAAGCGAGTCTTGCGATGAACCCTTTGATTGGTATCGGATTACGCACTCCCCATTACGATGAGATCCGGCAAACCCTGCCGGCAGTCGGTTGGCTGGAGGTGCACAGTGAAAATTACTTCGAACGGCACAGCCAGGGTTTTCAGGTGCTCGCCGAACTGGCGCAACACTACCCCGTCAGTCTTCACGGCGTTGGCATGTCCCTCGGTTCTGCCGACCCGCTCGATCCGCACCATCTGCAGCAGTTGTCGACACTGGCCGCGGCGATCAAACCGGTACGGATCTCCGAACATCTCAGCTGGGGCAGCATTGGCGGGCGTTACTTCAACGATCTGCTGCCGGTGCCCTATACCCGAGCCTCCCTGCGCAACATGAGCGACAAGATCCAGCAGGTACAACAGACCCTGGGTTGCCGCATGTTGATTGAAAATCCCTCCTCCTATCTGCAACTGGCCGGGGAGATGAGCGAGTGGGAATTTCTGGCCGAGCTGCAGCAGCGCAGCGAGTGCGGCATCCTGCTCGACCTCAACAATCTCTATGTCAGTGCCTTCAATCACGGTTTCTCTTGCGATGAGTATCTGGCGGCGATCGATCTCGCCACCGTCGGGGAGATCCATCTGGCCGGTTATACCGAGAAGCAGTTGCCGGAAGGCTCCCTCTATATCGATACCCACAGCGCCCCTGTGGTGGAGCCGGTCTGGGAACTCTATCGCCAGATCTGCCGCAAGCAGGCCATTCCCACCCTGATTGAGTGGGACCTCGAGATCCCGCCGCTGCCGGTCTTGCTGGCAGAGGCGGCGAAGGCCAGTGCCATTCTGGATGAGGCGCGTGCCATGAGTGCACCACGGGAGGTGGCCCATGGCTGAACTGGCACAGCTGCAACAGCACTTTGCCGATGGTCTGCTGGGAGCGCCTGACGCCATTTCCCCTCACATCAGCTCCCGGCTCTTTTCTGCCGAATCGGTGCTGCAGGTCTATCGCAACCACTTCATCCTGAGCCTTGGCGAGGTGCTGGCGAGCAGTTATCCCGCCGTCAAGGCTATGGTCGGGGATGACTTTTTTGCAGCGGCGGCCCGTGGCTTCGTATTAGCCGAGCCGCTCAGGGAAGGGAGCGTCATGCACTATGGCGCCGGATTTGGCCAATGGTTGGCCCGCTTGCCAACTACAACCGGGCTGCCCTGGCTGGAGGCGCTGGCGCAGTTCGAATGGCAGCTTGAGCGTGCCAGTCTGCTGCCGCTGGAATCACGCTGCTGGCCAGCCGAGCGTCTGGCCGCATTATCGCCGCAACAATGGGAGCGGCTGCGACTCTTGCCAGTCACGGATCTGCTGCTGGTTGCCAGCGATTATCCGGTGCTGGCCCTTTGGCAGATGGCGCTGCACGGTGGTGAAGCGGTGGAGGTGCTTGATGCCCCCGTCTGGCTGGCATTGAAGAAACAGCCGGATTGCCGGGTTGCCCCCTTGCCCCTGACGGCGGGTGAGTGGGCGCTGTTGCAGGGTTGTCTCGCTGGTGCGGCGCTGGTCGATCTGCTGGCGGCCGACCCTGCGGCCAGTGAACATCTCACTCGCCTGATAACTCTTGGTCTGCTGGTGGATATGGAGGTAATGCCATGATGGCAAACATATGGCTGGCGCTGGCCAGCTCGAGTGGTGATTTGCCGCGCTGGAGCAGCGCTGGTGTGCTGTTGCTGGCGCGGCTTTGGGTCGCCTCGGTTTTTTTCACTTCAGGCTGGCTCAAGCTGACGGCGTGGGATTCCACCCTCTATCTGTTTGAATCCGAGTATCAGGTGCCCCTGCTGCCCTGGTTGTGGGCTGCTTATCTGGGTACGGCGACCGAGCTGCTGTTGCCGCTCTTCCTGCTGGTGGGGCTTTTTACTCGCCCGGCCGCCTTGCTGCTGTTTGGCTTCAATATCATGGCGGTGATCTCCTACCCGACCCTCTGGGCGGGTGGCTTTTACGATCACCAGCTGTGGGGCTGGATGCTGCTGACCCTGATCATCTGGGGCGGCGGTGTGCTGAGCCTGGATTATTGGCTGACACGTCGCAACCATTGATTTATCAGTGATTTTCCCAATCACAAAGAGCGCCACAAGGCGCTCTTTGTCATAATGACGGCCGGCGAAATTTCCCATGAGAGAAAAGGAGCAGCCAATGATCATTCGTCAGGCAAGGGCCGCAGATATACCCGCACTGGTGGCGCTGCGCATGGAGCTGTTTTGTGAGGTCGGTGAGCTGGTGACGCCGCAGGCAGACCCGGCCTTGTGGCAGGCCACCCTTGACTATTTCACCCGGGCGATGAGTGAAGAGAGTGCTTTATCCTGGCTGGCTGAGGCCGATACGCAGGAGGGCGGCAAACAGATCGTGGCGGCAGGGACGCTGGCATTGTTTGAACGGCCACCCTATCCCGGCAATCTGGCGGGGGTGGAGGGGTATCTGCTCAATATGTATACGCGGCCACAATGGCGCCAGCAGGGGATCGCCACGGCGCTGCTCGATGCCATTACAGCTTTCGCCTGCGCGCGCCAGCTGGGCAAGGTGTGGCTCCATGCCAGCGAGCAGGGGCGCCCTCTCTATGAGCGGATCGGCTTTGTCGCCAATCCAGCCTATCTGGAGTGGGACCTAGCACCATTAATCGATGGGCCCCGTTATCTCTATGGTTTCTCGTCTAAAGTTCATGCAGATGTGACGTAGTTGTAACCAGGTAACAGAGGGGCAGGGCAAGATGTTCAACTTCAAACTCAAAGCGGAATTACAAGCGTGTCAAATGCAGTTGGCCCAGGCCCAGGCATTTATTGATGCAGTAAAAGTCGGTGTCGCTACCATCAGTTTCACTCCAAGCGGCGAGATCCTCGAGGCGAACCCGCTGTTTCTGAATGTGGTGGGCTATAGCGAGCAGGAGGTGATTGGTAAACACCACCGGATCTTTTGTGATGCCCACTACGCCCAGTCATCCTCCTACGCCCAGTTTTGGGAACAGTTGCGTCAGGGGCATTCCCACAGTGGCATCTACCAGCGCATTGACAAACATGGCAGGGAGTTGTGGCTGGAGGCTACCTACTTCCCGGTCAAGCTTGACGGCAAGGTGCTCAGGGTCGTCAAGATTGCCTCCGATATTACCGAGAGTTATCAGCAGTTGAGTCGTCAGAAAGCGATCATCTCGGCACTCGATCGGGCGCTCGCCATTATCGAGTTCACCCCCAAGGGGGAGATTGTGACGGCCAATCAGAATTTCCTCTCCTGCGTCGGTTACTCCCTTTCGCAGCTCAAGGGGCAGCATCACAGGCTGTTTTGCGATGAGAGCTTCTATCGCGAGCAACCCCACTTCTGGGACGATCTGGCCCACGGCCAGCTCAAGTCGGGGCTGTTCAGTCGCCGTGACAGCCACGGTAACGAGATCTGGCTGGAGGCTACCTACAACCCCATCAAGGATGAGAGCGGCAAGGTGGTCAAGGTGATCAAGTTTGCCAGTGAGGTGACAGAGCGGATCAAGCGCGCCCAGGCAGTGAGCGAGGCGGCCAACATAGCCCAGACCATTTCGCAGGAGACCACCCGCTTTGCCGAAACCGGGTCTGAACTGCTGGCGGCATCGGTTGCCATCTCCAGCGCCATTTCCGAACAGGTGAGTCGCACTTCCGGCCTGATTGGCCAGCTCAATGAGCAGTCGAAAAGCATTGAAGCTATCGTCTCGACCATCAGCAGTATTGCCGAGCAGACCAATCTGCTGGCCCTTAACGCAGCCATCGAGGCCGCCCGGGCCGGCGATCAGGGACGCGGCTTTGCGGTGGTGGCCGACGAGGTACGTCAGCTGGCTGCGCGCACCTCCCTCTCGACCGGCGAGATCGCCAGCGTGGTTCAGAAAAACCGCGAACTGACGGCCCAGATCACCGGCAACATCAATGAGGTGGCCACCAGTGCCCAGCGTGGCAAGGAGCAGATCGGCGAGGTGAGTGGCGTGATGTCACAGATCGAGCAAGGCGCCATCAATGTGACCGAGACAGTCTCCAATCTGGCCATCGGCTCCTGACGTTTATTGATTGTTGAATGAGGCACCGATCGGATGGCAATCCCATCGGTGCTTATTTATTGCGCACTTGATATGCCAATCTGAACCCCTCCTGTATCGTCCCGCCATTGTGAATTGTCCTCTTCTGGCCCCTTGATTAGGCTTGCCGCCTCATTTATTTCAGAGCAGGAACAGAACAAGATGGCATTACAACAGAAGGGGCGGGCAATGGCCCTGCTGGTTATGGTCGCGAGCATGGGTCTGGGCGGCTGTATGGGGCAGATGGGGCTTTCCGGCATGGTCACCAAGGGCAACCTGAGCGTGGTGGATAACCGCTACGGCCGGGCCGGTGTCTTTATGCTGCTTTCCCCTGTCTACGGTCTGGCCGCGACCGCTGACCTGTTCATTTTCAATACCATCGAGTTCTGGTCTGGCAAGAACCCCATCACCGGCAAATCCCCGGCAGTGGTGGACATGAAGGCCAATCCGGTGATCAAGGTGAACCAGCACCTGGATCCGGCCCTCAAGACGGTGCCGCTGGCCATGCTGCCGCAAGGGGTACGCGAGGTGGAGATCAGCTACCCGGACGAGCGTACCGCCCAGATGGAGGTGCACTATCTGGATGGTCGCAGCAGCATGATGCGCGGAGAAAAGCGTGGTGAGCTGATGGATATCTATTTTGATGGCAAGTTTGTTTCTACCCTGACCCGGTCAGAGCTGGAGCAGATGAGCGAGAACGCCCGCACGGCGGCTTGATCATCAGTGCCTATGCCGACAAGAACGCCCCGCAACTGCGGGGCGTTTTGCATTGGGTCTAGTCCGGCTGCTTGCGATGGGGTGGGGTGAGGATCAGTCCCAGCAGGCGGCGCAGGTGGGTGAGCTGCTCGGTCAGCTGCACGTTGAGCCAGAGGTAACCATTGATGGCTGCCTCAGCGTTGGGCGGCAGCGATACCTGGGTCGCCACCTCGTGTAGGCGGGCGATGGCGGCATCCGCGCCACGCCCGTCACCGGTTTGCATCATCAGGGCAAGCTGGTTGATCGCCTCCTCGGTGGCCAGATGGCAGGCTTGCAGAGCAACCGTGCTCTGCATCAGGAAGTGGCTATCCCGATCATTCCAGTAGGTGTTGGCCAGCATCTCAAGAGTGCAGAGGGTATTGCGCATGGTGACCTGCACCGCATCAAACAGGGCGACGCTGTGGCGTGTCTCCTTGGCCGCAGGGGCCAGCAGGGCCCGCAGTTTGCCGGTCTGGGCCAGCAGTTGGGAGAGATTGTGCTTGAGGCGCGGGCGCTCCAGCACATTGGGGGAGAGGTGGGTGTGATAGAGCCGCCCCGACTGCTGCAGGATCTGGTGCAGTTGCAGCCGCCAGTGGCTGTAGGCCCGCTGGGGGTAGATGCTGCAAAAGAGCAGTGCCAGCAGGGAGCCCAGTATCACGTCGGCACTGCGCCACAGCGCCGTCTCTATATCCCCCGGCATGGCCCCCATGGTGACCCCCAGCGTGATGCCGATCAGCAGCCCCACATAGGGGCGCTTGCCGAGGGCCAGATAGCCGCAGAGGAACATGATGCAGCCGCACCAGATCAGGGTGAGTGGCAGGGAGTAGATCTCGAGATAGAGCGCCACCACCCCGCAACTGGCGCCGAAGATGGTGCCCACCACCCGCTGCAGGGCGCGGGAGAGCACATTGCCCCAAAACGAGATGGGGCCCATCACCACCACCAAGGTTATCAGCGGCCAGGTGCTCTCCGGCAGTTTCAGCTCGCGGGTCAGCAGAAAGGTGAGCATAAAGGCGAGCGCAATGCGCAGGCCATGTACGATCCGGTAGCGGCCATAGACCAGCAGATCGAGTCGGGAGAGGGGGGCATCAAGACGCACGGTCTGCCTCCTGTCAGGTGGGTGACGGGGCGCCGTGCATCCGGCCAACGCCCCGTCGGGATTTAGGCCAGTCGTCCCTGCAGGGGGTGGATCCAGACCCGCTCGCCAACGGCTATCCCGGGTTGATCCGGTACGATTTCGATCAGGCAGTTGGCATCGGCCATGGAGCTGAGAATGCCGGAGCCCTGTGGCCCTGTGGTGCGCACCCGCAGCTGGCCGTTACGGTCCTGATGGAAGATGCCGCGCAGAAACTCGGTGCGCCCCGGGCGGCTCTTCATCTTCTCGTCCGCCAGCGCCGAGAGGCGCAGCGGCTGCCACCGCTTGCCTTGCAAGCGGGCGATGGCAGGCTCGACAAATTGCAGGAAGCAGACCATGGCGGCTACCGGATTGCCGGGTAGGCCGAAGAAGGGGGTCTGCCCCAGCTTGCCAAAGGCGAGCGGGCGGCCCGGCCGCATCTGGATGCGCCAGAAATCGATCTGGCCGAGCTCCGCCAGCACCAGCTTGATAAAGTCGGCGTTGCCCACCGAGACACCGCCCGAGCTCAGCACCAGATCGGCGCTGGCGGCGGCCTGCTCCAGCTGTTGGCGCAGAATGGTCTTGTCATCGGGAATGATGCCAAGGTCCATCACCTCGCAACCAGCGGCGCGGATAAGGGCCATCAGGGTGAAGCGGTTGCTGTCGAAGATATGGCCGGGGGCGAGCTGCTCGCCCGGCGCCTGCACCTCGTCGCCGGTACTGAACAGCGCCACTTTCAGCGGGGTGCGCACCGTGAGACTGGCTTGACCGAGTGATGCCGCCAGCCCCAGCTGGGGGGCACCAAGCCAGGTACCGGCCGGAATGGCGACCGCGCCTTTGGCGAGATCTTCGCCGGCGAGGCGCACATTCTGCCCTGCGCGGATCGGTGCGGTGACCGTAACCCACTCACCTTCAATCAGCGTCTCTTCACGCATCACCACGGTATCTACCCCGGGGGGCAGCGGGGCGCCGGTCATGATCTGCACCGCCTGACCGGCCAGCACAGGTTCGTGGCGCTGCTGGCCCGCCAGCACTTCCCCCACCAGTTGCCAGCGACCGGCGGCGAGATCGTCGCTACGAAGGCCAACACCATCCATCGCCGAGTTGGCATGGGGGGGCACATTGATGGGGCTTATCAGATCGGCGGCCAGCACGGCGCCGTGGCACTGGGCCAGCGGTTTGTCGCTGCAGGCCGTGCTCGGGGTGAGGGCCGCCAGAATGGCATTGCGGGCCGCCTCGACCGAGAGAAAGCCCTTGCCCGCCTCCGGCTCCTTGCTCTGGCAGCCGTCAAGCCAACTGCAGACGAAGTCGGCGATAGCCTCAAGGTCGTTGATATCGAGCTGCGGCAGGGTGGTCTCTGCGGGCTGATCGCTGGCCAGCGCGATGATGTCGCTGTCTTCGGGGAAGAGCAGCGGCTTGCCAATCTCGGCGCGGTGCAGCTCGATTTTCGGGAAGTGTTCGTGCTTGAACCCCTCGACCAAGAGCAGATCGAGCTCTGTCTGATCGAAGCTGGCCAGCAGCTGGCGAAAGTCCGCTTCGGCCAGCTCGGTTTCAATCATACGGGCATGACGACGGCGGGAGGCAACCATCATCTGCTTGGCACCCGCCTTGCGCAGGCGATGGCTGTCTTTGCCCGGCTGGTCGATATCAAAGTCGTGGTGGGCGTGTTTGAGCACCCCGATGCGCAGGCCGCGATCCACCAACAGGGGGATCAACTGCTCCAGCAAGGTGGTCTTGCCGGTGCCGCTCCAGGCGGCGAAGCCAAGCAGGGGAAGAGTGGGGGCCGGGGTCATGAGGTGACTCCTTGTTGGGGGTCGATAGCCGGGGCAAGCAGACGGGCCTCGTAGGCGGCCAGCTCGGCAGGGCTATTGAGATTGATAAAGGCATCCGGCTGATCGGCAAAGCTCACCACCGCCATATTGTGGCGGGCAAACCAGATATCGATTTTGCGCTCTCCCTCTGCCAACGCAGCGGTGAGGGAGGGGAGCAGGGATTTGTGCAGCAGGGCCACCACGGGTTGCAACCAGTCGCCATCGTGGGCCACTACCAGCTCGGTATCCGGGGTCAGGGCGGCGCGAAAGCGGCTCATCAGATCCAGCGGCAGGGCGGGGCCATCGCAGGGGACAAACAGCACCCAGTCGTGACGGGCGGCAGCAAGACCTGCCTGCATGCCCGCCAGCGGGCCGAGATAGTCGTTGTTGTCATCGCTGATGACCGGGGCTAGCGCCTGATAGCGGGCCTGACTGCGGTTGGCGTTGATCAGTACCTCATCCACCTGGGGGCGCAGCCGTGCCAGAACGTGGTCGATAAGAGGGCGTCCCGCCAGTGCTACCCATCCCTTGTCTTCGCCCCCCATCCGGGTGGCGCGGCCTCCTGCCAGGATCACTGCTGATACGGCAACGGGATCAGAGTGGCTGTCGCTTTTTGAAGTCATGTCGCTCGATGATTTTTAAAGGGGTCGTCTCTTGCAGCTGGCCACGGGCGAGGGTCCATTGCCGCTCGCACAGGGAGGTCAATGCGTTGCTCTGGTGGCTGATGACGACCAGGCCGCTGCCATGTTCCCGCAGATCTTGCGCCAATGCGGCCATCAGGGCAACCGAATGTGTATCCAGATTGGCGGTGGGCTCATCCATCAGCAGAAAGGCCGGTTGCAGTGCCCAGGCACGGGCCATCGCCAGCCGTTGCCGTTCGCCACCGGACAAAATGCTGATGTGCTCCCGCGCCAACCCCTCCAGCTCGACCCGGCGCAGCGCCTCGAACACCCGGATCTCGCTGCCGAGTTGTTTATCCAGCGCCCAGGCCACGTTATCGTGCACCGTGCGATCGAACAGATAGGGAGTCTGGTGCAGATAGGTAACCCGGCCCGGCCCCAGATCCCGCTTGAGCAACCGGTTGAGCCGCTGTTGCCAGCGCCCCGGCAGATTGGTGTGGCCGCGTGTGGGTGCCAGCAGCCCCGCCAGGATTTTGAGCAAGGTGGTCTTGCCCACCCCGTTGGCTCCATGCAGCCAGATGGCATCCCCCGGTGCGATGGCGAGCCGGTCAATCTCGAACAGCTGGCGCTCGCCAAAGCGCATCGTTAGCTGGTGGGCGGTCAGGGCCATGGGGTACTCCTGTTGGTACGCAGTGGGGGCATGGTCAGTTCTTCAGATAGCTGTGGCCGCGACAGGCCGTCAGCAGCAGGTTGAGCAAGAGGGCGAGGGTGAGCAGCACTATGCCGAGGGCCACCCCCTGAGTGAAGGCCCCTTTCTGGGTCTCCAGCGCGATGGCGGTGGGGATATTGCGGGTAAAGTGCAGGATATTGCCCCCCACCATCATGGAGCAGCCCACCTCGGTGACGATGCGGCTGAAGGCGCCGATGATGGCGGCCAGCAGGCCAAAGCGGCACTCGTGCATCAGGCCGACCAGCGCCTTGGGCCAGGAGACCCCCAGGGTCAGGGCGGTCTCCCAGGCACGCCGGTCGCTCTGGACAAACGCCGCGTGGGCCATGGTGGCGATCACCGGAAAGGCGATCAGCATCTGCCCCACCACCATCGCCTGCTGGGTAAAGAGCAGCTTCCAGTCGCCAAAAGGGCCGGCCCGCGACAGCAGCATGTAGAGCAAGAGGCCAATCACCACGGTCGGCACCGATTGCAGGGTATTGATGCAGGAGAGCCAGAGCCAGCGGCCGGGCAGCGGCAGATAGGCCAGCGCAAAGCCCAGCAGCAAGGCGGGCAGCAGCACCAGCAGCAGAGCGATGCAGGAGACGGAGAAGGAGACCCCCACCACCTGCCACAGTTCAGTGTCACCACTGAACAGCAGGGCGAGAGCCGCCAATGTCGTGTCGATCAATGTCGGCATCAGACCTCTCTCTCATCGTGCAGGGCGAGGGCCGTCAATACGGTCGTGTCGAGCAGGGTCGGCATCAGGCGCCTCCCTCAGCGAACCGGGGGAGGGCCATCAAGGTCAGCTCAGCGGTCAGCGTTGCCATTATTTCCCGTTGGCATCCGCTACAAACAGCGCCTGACCCGCCACCTTGAAATCGCCGATCAGCTTCTGGCCATGCTCGGAGATCAGCCAGTTCTTGAGGGTGCGTGCCCCTTCGGTGTTGAGATCCGGGTAGCGCTTGGGGTTGACCAGGATCACCTGATAGGGGTTGAACAGGCGCTTGTCACCCTCCAGCAGCACGGCGAGATCCAGCTTGCTCTGGTAGGCGAGCCAGGTGCCGCGGTCGGTCAGGGTGTAGGCACCGAGCTCCGAGGCCATGGTCAGGGTCGGGCCCATCCCCTGGCCGATGGATTTGTAACCGGCAAACTCGGGTTTAACGTCTGCGGCTTGCCACAGGGTCTTCTCCTTGATGTGGGTGCCGGACTCGTCACCGCGGGAGATAAAGGTCTGGCCCTGTTCCTTGATGGCTTGCAGCCCCTTGGCCGCGTCGTGCAATTTAGCCAGACCCGCCGGGTCTTTCGCCGGGCCGACGATAACGAAGTCGTTGTACATCAGGTGTACCGGCTCGATGCCAAAGCCCGCATCGACGAACTTCTTCTCGGCAGAGGGGGCGTGGGTCATCACCAGATCCGCGTCGCCATTCTCGCCCATCTTCAGGCTCTGGCCGGTACCGGCCGCCATCACCTGCACCGGATAACCGGTCTCCTTGGTGAACTGGGGCAGCAGCCAGCCCAGCAGACCGGACTGCTCGGTGCTGGTGGTGGTGGCGAGTCGGATCGGCGCTTTTGTGGCATTAGTATCCGCTTCGGCGTGGGCCGCACCGGCGATCAGCAGGCTGGCGGCGAGGGAGAGGGCAAAACGTTTGAGGCAGGTTTTAATCGTCATCGTGATGCAACTTTCAGGGTCGGTGAGAGAGGAAACGACCAAGCAAGCGGGGTGCCAAACTGTTTCTGATAACAGAGATTAGCTCTTTGCCCTTAAAAAACAGTTATTTAATGGTGGCAATTAGGTGAGCCGGTTATCGCTTTTAATAATTGGTGTTGGTGATTTTGCTGCGGGAAGGACAAAATGTCCCACAAAGGTTCCGGTTATCGGGACATTCTTCGACCTTACCTGTATTCGAGGTACTTTTTTCCATGACAGCCTCTCCCGGTCTCTGGTCTGCCCTCTCCCTGCTTATCGTTGACGATGAGCCCGGCATGCGCAGCTTTCTGGCCAAGGCGCTGGCCAAGCGTTTCGCCCAGATAGAGACAGCCGCCAGTGTGGAGGAGGCGGAAGCCTTGCGCTGCCGCCTTCACTTCGATCTCATCATCGCCGATATCCGGATGCCGGGACGCTCCGGTATCGAGTGGCACGAGGCTATCGAGCCCGGCACCCGTCGCAGCGACATCATCTTCATGACCGGTTTTGGTGATATGGAGACCGCCCTCAAGGCGCTGCGTCTGGGAGCCTGCGACTTTATCCTCAAGCCTTTCAACCTGGAGCAGATGGTGCAAGCGGTGGACAGGGTCATCGAGCGCCGTCAGATGGAGCGGGAGAACCTGCTGTTGCGTCGGGAGGTGAGCAAGCTGTTCCCGCCCACTCTGATCGGCGACAGCGCCAAGACCCGCGAGCTCAAGACCCTGATCGCCAGAGTGGCCCCCTCCAACGCCGCCGTATTGGTGGAGGGGGAATCCGGCACCGGCAAGGAGCTGGTGGCCCGCGCCCTGCATCAGCTCTCTGGCCGGGTGGGGGCCTTTGTGCCCCTCAACTGCGCCTCTATCGCCCCGGAGCTTCTGGAAAGCGAGCTGTTTGGCCATGTGCAGGGGGCCTTTACCGGCGCCCGCAAGGGGCGTGACGGCCTGTTCCGGGTCGCTCATCAGGGGACGCTCTTCTTGGACGAGATCGGCGAGATGCCCCTTGCCATGCAGGCTTCCCTGCTGCGGGCGCTGGAGCAGAAGGCCATCCGCCCGGTGGGGGCCGAGCGCGAATTGTCGGTGGATGTGCGCATCGTCGCCGCCACCAATCGCAACCTCAAGGCCGAGGTGGAGGCGGGCCGCTTTCGCGAGGACCTCTTCTATCGCCTCAACGTGGTGGCGCTGCCGGTTGCACCCTTGCGGGATCGCATTGACGACATCCCCGCGCTGGTACACCACTTTACCCGCCAGCTCACCGCCGAGATGGGGATGGGCTCCTTGAGCTGGACCCACGAGGATGTGGTGGCGATGCAGGCCTATCCCTGGCCCGGCAACGTACGCGAGCTGCGCAACCTCATTGAGCGCTGCCTGCTGCTGGGCAAGCCGCCCGCTGAATATTGGCAGAGCGTCAAGCCTGCCGAAGCCGGCGGGAGCGAGGCGGGCTACCCGCTGGAGTGGCCATTGGCGGAGGTGGAGAAGGCTCATATTCTGCAAGTGGTGGCGAGCCATGATGGCAACAAGTCGGCCGCTTCCCGGGTGCTCGGGGTGGCGCGCAAGACGCTGGAGCGCAAGTTCAAGGAGTGGGCCATCGAATGATAAAGGGTGATCGGATGTGGTGGCGATGAAACTGACTCTGCTCCCCCGCTGCGTGCGAACCAAAGTGCGCTGGCGCCTGCTGCTGCTCACCTCGGTACCCATCATGCTCACCCTGGTGGGCATGATCGCGCTCACCCTCTACTGGACCCTCACCTACAGCTGGCAGAACCTGCTCACCACGGTGCGCAGCGACCTTGGCGTCGCCCATCATGCGGTCAGCGTGCAGCAGCAGCGTCAGGCCGAGCACCTCGAACATCTTCGGGATGCCTGGGCTTTTCAACTGCGGCTGCGTGAGTCACCAACCCGGCTGGACGAGTGGGTGATGCCGCTGGCTGCCAACTATGGTCTCGATTTTCTGCGCCTGCGTAGCGGCGCCGAGCTTCAGGCTCTGACGGCGCAGGAGCTGACGACCCTGAGTGCCGGACGCAGCGTCAGTCACTTCGTGGTCTGGTCGCAGCAGGAGATGCTCGCCCTCTCCCCGCAACTGGCCAAGCGAGCCGTGCTGTGGCAGCGGGATGGCACCAAAGCGGTGGAGAGCCGGGGGCTGATCAGTCTGTCATTGACGCCTGTGATGGGGCGCGACGGATCCCTTTGGGCAGTGCTGGAGGGGGGGGAGCTGATTAACGGCAGTACCCGGCTGGTGGATGAGATCAAGGGTCAGGTGTTTGCCAAAAACACCCTGCCAGAGGGGAGCATAGGTACGGTCACCCTGTTTCTCGATGATCTGCGGGTGAGCACCAATGTGCCGGTCAGCAGCAGCCGTCAGGTTGGCCGGGCGGTGGGCACCCGGGTCTCGCCCCCGGTGCGCGAACAGGTGCTGGGGCAGGGGGATATCTGGATAGACCGCGCTTTCGTCCACGACGCCTGGTATGTCTCCGGCTACGAGCCGCTGCTGGGGGCCAGGGGCGAACGGCTCGGCATGCTCTATGTCGGCTTTCTCGAGTGGCCCATCATCCGCACCTACCTCACCAATCTGGTGGAGCTGGGCTCCGGCGTGGTGCTGCTGTTGCTGCTCTCCGGCCTGCTGGTCTATCGCGGCGCGCGGGATCTCTTCACCCCCATCGAGCGGATGCACAAGGTGGTGCGGCAGGTGCAGGCCGGGGAGTCGGCCCGCATCGGCCCGCTGGCCCTCGACCCCGATCACGAGCTGGCCCAACTCGGTCGCCAGTTTGACGCCATGCTGGACAGGCAAGAAGCGCACCAGCAGCAGATGGCTCGCAGCGCCGACGAACTGGAGCAGAAGGTGGCCGAGCGTACCCAAAGCCTCGAGCTCAAGACTGCCGAGCTGGAAGATCATATCCATATGCTGACCGAGGCGCGCCAGCAGCTGCTGATCAGCGAGAAGCTGGCGGCCCTTGGCGAGCTTTCGGCCGGTGTGGCCCACGAGATCAACAACCCGCTGGCGGTGATCCTCGGCAATGTGGAGCTGATGAAGCTGGAGCTGGGGGAAGCGGCCGAGCCGGTGCGCGAAGAGCTGGCGCTGGTGCTGGCCCAGATCGAGCGCATTCGTGCCATCACCCGCAGCCTGCTGCAATACTCTCGCCCTGGCGATTACGAGACCGCGCCGGTGTGGCAGCACCTCAACCCCATCATTGAGGAGAGCCTGACTCTGGTGCGTTCCGCCCTGCGCCAGCAGCAGGTGGAGCTGGTGGCCGATCTCAGGGCCCAGCAGCCCATCGAGGCGGATCGCCAGCAGCTGTTGCAGGTGCTGATCAACCTCCTGGTCAATGCCAGTCACGCGCTGGGGGAGCAGGGGGAGATCCGGGTCGAGAGCCGCGACTGGGTCGATGAACTGGGTCAGTTGCGCGGGGCCGAGGTGCGGGTGATCGATAACGGCAGCGGCATCGAAGCGGCGATTATCGACAAGATCTTCGACCCCTTCTTCACCACCCGCGCTACCGGCACCGGGCTGGGTCTGGCCCTGAGCCACCGCATCATCAGTCGCTGGGGTGGGGAGCTCTTGGTGGACTCCACCCCGGGGCAGGGGAGCTGCTTTACCGTGCGGCTGCGCAGCCACGCCCTGCTGCCCAGCGGCAGCGAGCCCGCGAAACTGGAAGGGTGGCGCATTGCGCTCAATGCCGAGGGGCGTGAGACAAGCGATTGAGGCTGTTATAAAAAGGCCCGTTATAAAAACAGCCCGTCAACATGGTTGGCGGGCTGTTTTGTCGGTGGGTGAGTGGTTATTTACTGCAGACTCCACACCAGCTTGCCGCTTTGGGTCAGGTCATAGCCGCCGAGGCGGGCCGCCAGCTCGCGCCCCTCTGGGGATTGCAGCCAGCCGATCAGCTGTTGCAGCAGGGTGCGAAAGAAGACCCCTTGCGGCATCACCAGATCGAAGCACTCCTGCGACAAGGGCATAAAGCCGAGGCCAAACTCGGTGGCGGTGCTCTGGGCGCCGGGCCCGACATCCGCATCGCCGCGGCTGATGGCGGCGGCCAGTTCCCGCTCGCTGTTGACCTCGAGGGTGCGCTCCAGCCGGGTCAGCGACTCGCCTTGCGTTTGCAGCCACTCCTGCAGGGCGCGCTGGCTGCCGGCGCCTTCCTGACGCATGGCCCAGCGCCAGTCGAGCGCCTCTTTCGCCTCCTTGGGTTGCAACCCCTGGCGCAGCACCAGCCCCTGCACCCGGCGAAATCCATGAACGATCACCCATTGCCGGTGGCCCTGATACTGCTGCACCAGCGCCGGGTGGCGCAGGTGCGCCTCCTCGGCCTGCCCCCAGTGGATGGCGCAGAGATCCACATGGCCGCGCGCCAGCATCGCCAGCCCCTGACGGGTACCGCACGGGGTGTAGCCCACCAGTGCCTGGGTGCCGAGCTGCTGCGCCAAGCGGCTGCTGGCGTAGTGAAGCAGCACGTCGTCCGAGCCTGCCAGCAGCAGCCGGTCGTTCATCACCCCCTCGTGGCAACTGCCGAGCAGCCAGCGGTCGAGCAGGGAGCGGGGAAACAGCCACTTGCCGGTCGCCTTGGTGGCGGGGATGCGCGCCTCGTTGGCGAGCTGGTAGACCTTCTTCTCGTTGAGATCGAGGTATTCCGCCACCTGCTTCACATTCATAAATTCGTTCATGACTTAATCCCGCATCCCGCGACCAGCCGGACTGGGCGCCAGCACCGGCGGCTTCTCGTCCAGCACCATATGGTCGTGGCCGCTGAATACCTCGAAATGGCGCCCCTTGGCGCGGGCAATCATGGTGATGCCGAGCTGGCGGGCCAGATCCAGCCCCATCTGGGTGACGCCGGAGCGCGACAACAGCACTGGAATGCCCATCTGCGCCACCTTGATCACCATCTCCGAGGTGAGTCGCCCTGTGGTGTAGAAGATCTTGTCGTGGCCACTCTCGCCGCGCATCCATAGCTCGCCCGCCAGGGTATCCACCGCATTGTGGCGCCCCACATCCTCGACAAAGGAGAGGATCTCCGCGCCGCGGCAGATGGCGCAGCCATGCACCGCACCCGCCATCTTGTAGGTTTCGTTATGGGCCGACAGCGCCTTGAGCAGGGCGTAGAGGGTGCTCTGTTTAAGCTCGGGCGCCGCCAAGACCACCCCTTCGAGCTTCTTCATCACGCTGCCATACATGGTGCCCTGACCACAGCCGGAAGTGACCGTCTTCTTCTCCAGCGATTTGTCGAGATCTTCAGCCTGCTGGCTGCTCACCACGGCGGCGGCCTCGCTCTCCCAGTCGACGATAACCGACTCGATGGCCGAGATATCCTCGATAAAGCCCTGATTTTTAAGGTAACCCAGCACCAGCGCCTCGGGGCGGGCCCCCAGCGTCATCAGGGTCACTATCTCCTTCCAGTTGAGGTAGACAGTCAGTGGCCGCTCACAGGCGATTTGGCGGGTGTTCATTGTGCCCTGTTCATCCATCACCTCGACGGCCATGGTGAGCTGGGCGGCAGCATTGCTTTTGATAAAGGTCGGTGTCATGGGCCCCTCGCGACCGGTTGCCGGGATCTAAGGGAAGAGATACAGCAAGTTTTGTTCCAGATTACTTTGGGCGAGATTCTCTCTATGCGGTTGAGTAGGTTCGAATAGCGGAGCGTATTCGGACGATCGCGAGATTTGTAGCCTTGCACTCGTGCGCATATCGCCGGGTCGTGACGCTATGCTTGGTTTTTCGGCTACGAAAAGAAAAGGGGACGGCCGCTTGGCCTTATTCCACAGTTCATCATTACGCAGCAAGCGGTATCTCCCCGCCGAATTGGTGCGGCATGATTGACCAGTCTCGACAGAAAATGGAGTGACCGGCTAACGGATTTATCGTTTAGCCGTCGGAATGACCGAATCAACCAATCGTCAGATACTCGATCGTCCGAATACGCTCCGCTATTCGAACCTACAGCCCTGTACACTCCCTCCGCTGGCTTGGTGCCAATCCTCATTTTTATAAGAAATGTTTCCAATGGGTCTTGAAGTTCTACCCACACTACCCAATATCTCTTGATGCCGTTCCTACCCTCGGCAAACGCAGAGTTAGGCGTCCCTCATATCAAGGAAAATTGATATGTCGCGACGCAGAAAAGAAAACACAAAAAACAAACAACCCACGACCCGTAAAGGCAAGCATGAAACAGTTCCGACGAGTGATGGACTCACCAGAACCTTTTTAAAAGGTGCGGTTTATCAATTTGGTCGGGAACTCATACGTCTAGCATGGAATTATTTTGTTGGTGTCTGAAGGTCATAGATGTTGCTGTGAGTCCTTGGCAGAACTCATGGTCGAGGAGGTTTTAGCGCCTAGAGCAAGCTGATTATTTGATTTACTACTGACTCCAAGAAAGCTGCATAGTTTTCTTAATAAGGAGGTTCATATGAACCGTTCACATGCATTTGAGTTCGCTTACAACTAACTCACGTTTTACTAGGGGGAACCGCCGATTCCTCCGGTACGAGCTTCATATTGAAGCAGCAGTATGTTGTTTCTAAGGGTAGAGATTTTGCTGACAGGAACGAAGGTGACATTTAAGTGAAACTGGTAGTTATCAAACGTGATGACTGTAGAGCTCCCTTTGACGCTTCTCTCATTGCAGAGGCCGTTGCTAGGGCTGCAGAGTTCATTCGGAACGATAGTGTTCCGATGGGCTTTTTTGTGCCATCACTTGAGGCTATATGTTCATTTAACAATGATCGAACTATCGAGGATCTGGAGCTAGTCCCAAGCATGAAGGGGTGCCCACCTTACCTGTTCAGTTTGGCGAAGCTGCTTAAAGTTTCGTGCAGGCAAGTGAGGCCGCCTTAGTGAATCCCGTAGTTATCAGTTCACGCCCTGTGTGACCGGATACAAACAGTTCAAAATATCTTCTCCGTGGCGAACTAGCCACAGTTCCCTCCCAGCCCTATACCATTTCAAAATTTCAGTTTCCATAACCCAGCCAGTTACACCTAACAAACTGAAAAATTTAATTTATCTTGTACATTGGTCTTACTCCGTATGTTGGGCTTCGCTGCGCTCTGCACCAACCTACGCCTGTGCCAACCCATATCCCGCACGACGACCCAACCCGCATCAAAGCCCCCATCGGCCACCAAACCTGCCTTGGCCCCACTCTTGCTATGTCTTATCCCATTGATGGCCGTGGCCGCCATAAATCTCCAGCTGTGATCCGCCCCGACCGAGGTGGATTACGGGGGAGGGCGGCCCGGCAGAGACCTTCTGATGGGAGCCGTGACAGTGCAAGACACCACCAATACCTTGCCCCCGCAGCGCTGGCTGCAACTGGAGTTAAAGGCCATCGACAGCCAGGTTGGCCGCTGGCAGAGCCGCCGTTTCGAGATTGCGGCGCTCCATCCCGCCGAGCCTGAGGCTGCCGGTGCCTTGCCCCTTACCCTGTTTCGCGATGAGCGGGGGGATTATCGCTTCAATCTGAGCTCCGGTTCGCCCCGCCTCTTTGTCACCGGAAGCCGCGTAGACAGCGGCTTTGTGGCCGATGGCCTCACCCTGAGCCAGACCGTGGCTGCCGCCTATATGGATGGCGAGCGGCAGGTGCTCTCCTGCCCGCTGCCCGAAGCGCTGCAAGCCTGGGTGGAGGCCTTTATCGGCCGCCACGGCGAGCTGCTGGAGGCCCGTCGCAAGGGCAAGAAGGGCAAGGGGCGGGCGCAGGATCAGCTGGGCCTCGATACGGCTGTAGCGACATCAAGAGATACGTTAGATCAAGCCAGCTGTGGCGCCGTTAAAGCCACCGGCCCCGATGGCCGCGAGCGTGGCAGTGACAGCGGAAATCGCGCCCATGAGTGAGTTCCTCAAACGCTGGTCGTCACGCAAGAGTGAGGCGCGCAAGCATCAGGCATTGCAGCCACGGGAAGAGGCCATTCCCGTGGCGGTTGCCGCCCCCATCGAAGGCAGTGGCGAAGGTAAAACTCCAGATACATCGCTGGATAGCCCCGTAGTCAGCACTGACAAGGGGAGCTGTGAACCCCTTGCCGTTGAGGGGGCCGAGAGTGGCGAACCGCAGCTAACAACAGCCCAGCCGGGCAAGGCAAAACTCCCCGACAAGGAGGCGCTGCGGGCCATGTTTCGCAGCCATAAGCCGGATGGGCTCGACGACTACACCCAGGATTTCAGCCAGCCCGAATTGCTGCCTGCGGCCCTGACCGCCGGGCTGCGCAACTGGCTGGTAGATCAGGTAACCGCCCCGGAGAGCGAATCGGCCAATCCGGCCAGCGGATCCTCTGAACCGCTGGCGCTTGTCAGCGAACCTGCCGCCGAGCCGCCCGAGCTGGCTGATAACCATTCTCAAACCCACACCGACGATCGGGACATTTTGGTTTCCTCTGGTGGACAAAATGTCCCAACCAAAGGTGGGGGAATGGAACCCTCAGGATCCTGACTCCCTGTCAGTCACTTTTTTTCCGGGGGAGTTGGCTCGCCTCTTGCTCTCTCGGCTTACCAACAAGCGCCCATCCCATGAGGTGGCGCGCACAGGAGCGTATGTGAGCACTGAACAAACATTGCCAAATCTGACCCCAAATCTGGCCTCCAATCTTGCCCATGGGGCGGGGGCGGCCGAGCATAACGCGCGCGCTCGCGCCTATGCCCTGCAGCATACGGTCAAGACCGACAACCTGATCCCGGCCACTGTCTCTTACCAGAGTCAGGGGCGCCTGCTGCTGGTCGGCCCGGAAGATCGCATTCGCCGCGCTGCCAGCCTGCTGCCCGCCGGGGTGAAGCCCACCCTGCTGGTGACCGAAGTGGTCCACGATGCCGAGGCAGCAGATCTCGAAACCATTTTCGATGCCACCGCATCCCTCGCGGCCTTGACCCTGCGCGAACCGAGCCTGACAGGCTATCTGGGGCAGTTCCAGCTCACTGGCCTCAATGGTCAGGGGGAGCGTATTTCTCTGGCGGCGATCTGTTTTACTCAGCAGGCTGCGGAAAATGGCGAACCGCGCTTTGATCTGGTAGCCGATCTGGGCCGCGCTCCGCTTTTTGCGCTGGAGCGCCCGCCGGTCGGTTATCTGCATCTCTTTGATGACCAAGGGCTTGCCGAACGGCTTGCCGAGCTCTGTGCCCTCACCGGTATCTTCGACAAGCCGCGCTATTTTCGCCTCGACCCCGAGGCCTGCGCCTTTACCGCCCGCGGCGTGCCCGGTTGCAGCCGCTGCCTCGATGTCTGTCCGACCGATGCCCTCAAGCCCATCAATGGTCGCATCCAGATCGATCCCCATCTCTGTCAGGGCTTTGGCAGCTGTGCCTCTGCCTGTCCGACCGGGGCGATTGCCTATCACCAGCCCGATGCCAACACCAGCGGCGACTACCTGTTCCGCCTGCTCAAGCACTATCGGGAGGCGGGCGGCGACGCGCCGCAGCTGCTCATCGCTGGTGAAAACGAGCGCGAATGGGTGGAAGCCGAACTCACCCGCCTGCCCGCCAACTGGCTGCCAGTCTGGGTGGAGGAGAGCGCGAGTTTAGGCATCGAGAGCTGGTTTGCCGCCCTCGTCTATGGCGCCAGCGCGGTGCGCATTGCGCTGGGCGACGATGCTCCCGCCAGTGTCCGTGCGCTGGTTGAGCGAGAGCTGGCGAGCGCCGCCGTGCTGTTGGCGGGCGCTGGTCTTGCTGCCAATCGTATTGCTCTGTTTAACGGCGATGCCGAAATGGATGAGTCTCTTTACGCGCAGTCAGCCGTTGCCCTGTTGGACAAGCCGCTGAAAGGAGACAAACGGGAGAACCTGTTTGCCGCCTTCGATGCCCTCTGGCAAGCCAACAATGGCGGCCGCGAGCCACTGGCGGTGCCCCACGGCGCCCCTTACGGCAGCGTGGAGCTGAAAGAAGCAGACTGCACCCTCTGCATGGGCTGCGTGGCGGTCTGCCCGAGCCGCGCCCTGCATGCGGTGGGTCATGCGCCCGGCCTCAACTTTATCGAGCAGGATTGCATCCAGTGCGGCATGTGCGAAAAGGCGTGCCCCGAGCAGGCCATCGTACTGATGCCCCGCCTGCAACCCGTGCCCGAGGCGCGCCGCGCCGTGCAGAGCCTGAAAGCCGAAGAGGCGGCCTGCTGCATTCGCTGCTCCAAGCCGTTCGCGCCCGCCTCGATGATCCGCCGCATCCAGCAAAAGCTGGCCGGTCACTCCCACTTCCAGAACGAGGCCGCCCAGCGGCTGCTGATGTGCGAGGACTGTCGGGTCAAGGATGTGTTTGCAGCGCTGGCGGCGGATCCCGTCTCCCAGCTCAAGGTATGAGGGGCCAGTGATGAGTGAACAACATAACGAAAAGGCTGGCGAGCTGACCATGACCGAACTGGCACAGAGCAGCGCCGATCTCTACGCCCTGCTGGCGAGTCTCTGGCGCGCCGCTCCCCGTGGTGAACAGCTCGCCTGGCTGCAAGGGTTGCAGCCGATGCCGGGCCCCTTTGCCAGAGGGCTGGGGCTGGTGCAGCTGGCGGCCAGCAGCCACCACGAAAACGAGCTTGCCGAGGAGTATCAGGATCTCTTTATCGGGCTGGGGCGCGGGGAGATAGTGCCGTTTGCCTCCTGGTATCTCACCGGCTCTTTGATGGAGCTGCCGTTGGCAGTGCTGCGCGCAGATCTGCAGTCCCTCGGTTTCGAGCGCCAGAGCGGAGTGTGCGAGCCGGAAGATCATCTCGCCGCCCTCTGTGAGGTGATGGCGGTGTTGATTGCCGAGCAGCACCCGGAGCGCAACCGCTTCTATGAGCGCCACCTTGCCCCCTGGGTACTCGCCTGCAGCCGCGATCAGCAACAGGCAAAAGGGGGTAGCTTCTACCGGGCAGTCGGGGCCCTTGCCGAAGATTTCTTCAAGCTGGAAAACGAATTGCGCCTGCCGTTTGGCGCCTGCGTGGTGCCGGGCTGAATGCCTCTATCCACTCACAACAAAACGAACAGACGAGATATCCCATTGGACGCGAAGCTGGCGCGCAGGCGCCGGACATTACAAAAACAGAGGTCACAAGAATGAGCGATGAACAGCTGAAAGACCCGTCCCGCCGCAATCTGATCAAGGGAGTTGGCGTGGTTGCCACCATAGGCGTGCTGGCCGGTGCCACCGGTCGGGTGGTGGGCAAAGAGGTGCTGACCCACGATACCGAGCCTGACAAGGGCTATCGGGAGACCCCCCATGTTCACGACTTTTATCGCACCCTGCGCGGCACCGACTGAGCCGGATCAGTGAAGGAGAACTCATGAAACTGACAAAACGTGCCGAGCTGCCCCAAGTGGGCGAGCAGGGCAATGAGGCCATTCGCGGTCAGGGGCTGACCCGCCGCGCCTTTATGGTCAACTCAAGTCTGGTGGCCGGTGGCGCCGTGGCGGCCGGTTGGCTGGCCCCTGCCATGATGCAGCGGGCCGAGGCCAAAACCGTGGCGGCCGAGGTGCCGGTCGAGGTGAAGCGCACCATCTGTTCCCACTGCTCGGTGGGCTGCGGCGTCTATGCCGAGGTGCAGAACGGTGTCTGGACCGGTCAGGAGCCGGCGTTTGATCACCCCTTCAACCTTGGCGGTCACTGCGCCAAAGGGGCGGCCCTGCGCGAGCATGGCCACGGTGAGCGTCGCCTCAAATACCCGATGAAGCTGGTGGGCGGCAAGTGGCAGCGCATCAGCTGGGATCAGGCCATCGAAGAGGTGGGCAACGAAGTGCTGCGGCTGCGCAAGGAGTCCGGCCCCGACAGCGTCTACTGGCTCGGCTCCGCCAAGCACTCCAACGAGCAGGCCTACCTGTTTCGCAAGATGGCGTCCCTGTGGGGCACCAACAACGTGGATCACCAGGCGCGGATCTGCCACTCCACCACGGTCGCTGGCGTCGCCAACACCTGGGGCTACGGCGCCATGACCAACAGCCTGAACGACATGCACAACAGCAAGTCGATCATGTTTATCGGCTCCAACCCGGCGGAGGCCCACCCGGTCGCCATGCAGCACATCCTGCTGGCGAAAGAGCGCAACGGCTGCAAGATCCTGGTGGTCGACCCGCGCCGCACCCGTACCGCCGCCAAGGCGGACATGTACCTCTCCCTGCGTCCGGGCACCGACGTCGCCTTTATCTGGGGCATGCTCTGGCACATCTTCAAGAACGGCTGGGAAGACAAGGAGTTCATCCGCACCCGCGTCTATGGCATGGACGAGGTGCAAAAAGAGGTGGCGCGCTGGACTCCGGCCGAAGTAGAGCGGGTGACCGGCCTCAACGAGCAGCAGGTCTATGGCGCCGCCAAACTGCTGGCCGACAACCGCCCCGGCTGCGTGGTCTGGTGCATGGGCGGCACCCAGCACACCACCGGCAACAACAACACCCGCGCTTACTGCATCCTCGAACTGGCCCTCGGCAACGTGGGCAAGAGCGGGGCGGGCACCAACATCTTCCGCGGCCACGACAACGTACAGGGGGCCACCGACTTTGGCGTCACCTCCGACTCCCTGCCCGGCTACTACGGGCTGGAAGAGGGCTCCTGGAAGCACTGGGCCCGGGTGTGGGACGTCGATTATGAGTGGATCAAGGCACGTTTTGACAACAAGGCCTACAACGGCAAGTTGCCGATGAACAACAACGGCATTCCGGTCTCCCGCTGGGTGGATGGTGTGCTGGAGAACGCCGATCTCATCGAGCAGGGTTCCAACATCCGCGCCATGTTCTACTGGGGCCATGCGGTCAACTCCCAGACTCGCGGCCCGGAGATGAAGAAGGCGATGCAAAAGCTCGACATGATGGTGATTGTCGACCCGTACCCCACCGTCGCCTCGGTGATGAACGATCGCACCGACGGCGTCTACCTGCTGCCGGCCACCACCCAGTTCGAGACCTATGGTTCCGTCACCGCCACCAACCGCTCCATGCAGTGGCGCGACAAGGTGATTGAGCCCCTGTTCGAATCCAAGGTCGACCACGAGATCATGTATCTCTTGAGCAAGAAGCTCGGCTTTGCCGACCAGCTGTTCAAGCACATCAAGGTAGAGAACAACCAGCCACTGCTGGAAGACATCACCCGCGAATACAACCGCGGCATGTGGAGCGTGGGCTACACCGGCCAGAGCCCGGAGCGGCTCAAGGCGCACCAGCAGAACTGGCACACCTTCCACAAGACCAACCTCAAGGCTGAAGGGGGCCCGGTCAGTGGCGAAGTGTACGGTCTGCCGTGGCCCTGCTGGGGCACCCCGGAGATGAAACATCCCGGCAGCCACATCCTCTACGACACCAGCATTCCGGTCTCGGAAGGGGGCGGTGGTTTCCGCGCCCGCTTCGGCATCGAGTATCAGGGCGTCTCGCTGCTCGCCGAAGACTCCTGGCCGAAGGGAAGTGAAGTAGAAGACGGCTATCCCGAGATCACTGCCGATCTGATGAAGCAGCTTGGCTGGTGGGATGAGCTGACCGAGGCCGAGAAGAAAGAGGCCGAGGGCAAGAACTGGAAGACCGATCTCTCCGGCGGTATCCAGCGGGTCGCCATCAAGCACGGCTTTGTGCCGTATGGCAACGCCAAGGCGCGCTGCGTGGTGTGGACCTTCCCGGATCAGGTGCCCAAGCACCGCGAGCCGCTCTACACTCCGCGCCGGGATCTGCTGGCCGACTACGCCACCTGGCCTGATTCGAAGAGCCTGTGGCGCCTGCCGACCCAGTACGCCTCGGTGCAGGAGAAGGATGTCAGCAAGGAGTTCCCGATCATCCTCACCTCCGGCCGTCTGGTCGAATACGAGGGGGGCGGCGACGAGACCCGCTCCAACCCCTGGCTGGCTGAATTGCAGCAGGAGATGTTCGTCGAGATGAACCCGGCGGATGCCAACGATGTCGGCGTGCGCGATGGTCAGGACGTGTGGGTGGAGGGGCCGGAAGGAGGCAGAGTGAAAGTGAAGGCGCTGGTGACCCCGCGGGTCAAGCCGGGGCTCGCCTTTATGCCGTTCCACTTCGGCGGCCACTTCGAGGGCAAGGATCTGCGATCCAAATATCCGGAAGGGTCTGACCCCTATGTGCTGGGGGAGTCGGTCAACATAGTCACCACCTATGGTTATGACCCGGTCACCCAGATGCAGGAGACCAAGGTCACCCTGTGCCGTTTTCGCAAAGTAGGAGCCTGATCCCATGGCCAGAATGAAATTCATGTGTGACACCAATCGCTGCATCGAGTGCAACGGCTGTGTGACGGCGTGCAAGAACGAGAACGACGATGCCCTCGAGTGGGGCATCCAGCGCCGCCGGGTGGTAACCCTCAACGACGGCCTGCCAGGTGAAACCTCCATCTCGGTCGCCTGCATGCATTGCACCGACGCCCCCTGCATGGCGGTCTGCCCGGCCGACTGCTTCTATCACACCGACGACGGCATAGTGCTGCACAACAAGGATCTCTGCATCGGTTGCGGCTACTGCCTGTTTGCCTG
The DNA here is from genome assembly GCF_049173005.1 of Aeromonas sp. 602658. Taxonomy (NCBI): domain Bacteria; kingdom Pseudomonadati; phylum Pseudomonadota; class Gammaproteobacteria; order Aeromonadales; family Aeromonadaceae; genus Aeromonas; species Aeromonas sp. 602658. Next base: position 48,365 of record NZ_JAAKRF010000006.1, read on the forward strand.
CCCGTTCGGGGCGCCCCAGTTCCCGAAAACCGCCGCCTTTGGCGATCGGGGCAAGATGGACAAGTGCACCTTCTGCGCCGGCGGCCCGGAAGAGGATCACAGCGAGGCGGAGCGCCAGAAGTACGGTGCCAACCGCATCGCCGAGGGCAAGCTGCCCATGTGTGCCGAGCTCTGCTCCACCAAAGCACTGCTGGCAGGGGATGCGCAGGTGATCTCCGATATCTTCCGCGAGCGGGTTGCCTATCGCGGTGCCAAGGATGCGGCTTGGGGTAATGGCGATGAGCTGTTCCACGATGCCAGCAAGCTGAACAAGCAGGGAGGGGCGGCATGAAAACCTGGCTAATGGCCCTGTTTGCTGCCCTGCTGCTGGTGAGTACCGCAAGTTTCGCCGATGCCGAGAAAGAGGCGGTCGGCTTTGCCGGCGCCGATTATTGGCGGGCGGTGAAGGATGGGCAGGAGGGGGTGACCACCTCCCGCTCGCCGGAGCACGGGGTGCTAATCTCGGTGCCGGGCCAGCTCTGGTTTGAGGTGAAGACCAAGTGGGTGTCGCCGCTCGGTGCCATCGCTATTTTCGGGTCGCTCGCCATGTGTGGCCTGATGTATCTGGTGGTGGGGCAGACCAAGCTCTCCAAGCCGCGCACCGGGCGCAAGCTCAAGCGCTGGAGCAGGCTGGATCGGGCGCTGCACTGGACCACGGCAGCCATGTTCCTGACCCTCTCCGGGTCGGGGCTGGCCATCATCTACGGCAAGTACTTCATCAAGCCGGTGGTGAGCCTCGGGGTGTGGGAGAACTGGATCTGGTTTGCCAAGGTGTTCCACAACTATGTGGGGCCGCTCTTCTTCCTCTGCCTGATGGGGGTGCTCATCAAGTGGTTCCGCCACAACATCGTCAATATGGTGGATGTGCAGTGGTTCATGAAGTTTGGCGGCATGCTCGGTAAGCACAAGGGAAGTCACCCCTCGGCGGGCTTCTCCAACGGCGGCGAGAAGGCGATCTTCTGGCTACTGATCTGGTTTGGCGGCATCGTCGTGGCGACCGGGCTGTTCCTCGACTTCCCCATCTTCGGCCAGCTGCGCCGTCAGATGGAGTGGGCCAGCTTTATCCATATCGTAGGCGCCTTGATCCTTATCTGCGGCTTTATCTTCCATATCTACATGGGTCTGTTCCAGCTGGAAGGGGCGCTGGAGGGGATGGTGACCGGCGAGGTGGACGAGACCTGGGCCAAGGAGCACCACGACCTCTGGTATGAAGAGGTGAAACACACTCTCGATGAGCCCAAGGCGGGCAAATCAAGCTGATGGTCGACAAAGAGTAAAGAGAAGGGGCGCTGCGGCGCCCCTTTTGATGGCGGGTCGATCGTGATGGCAAATTGATTGAGCGATGCCGCAAACGGCGATGGTTATTTGGGCCACCTTGAGCAACAGTAACAGGGGTTCCATTCACACAAGGGATGACAAATGATGAGAAAAGCATGGCTGGCAGCGGTATGTGCATCTGCGCTATTCGGTGGTATTGCGGGCGTGGCGCAGGCGGCTGACGGGATCAAGACCCAGCAGGTGCAGTTCAAGAAGGGGGAGTCAGGGGCAACCATCAACGGCACCATTCAGGGTAGCCAGACCCTCGATTACAAGCTGACGGCCAACAAGGGCCAGAGCATGGTGGTGATCCTGACCGGCAAGCCCTACTTCAATATTCTGCCGCCGGGCAGCAAGGGGGAGGCGATGTTTATCGGCTCTACGGAAGGGAACAACTTTGAGGCAACCCTGCCCGCCAAGGGCACTTATACCATTCGGGTCTACCAGATGGGGGCGGCCGAGAGCAGCAAGGCCAAGACGCCGTTCAAGCTGGAGGTGGGCATCAGCGGCTAATGCCGGCCGCTGACAAGCATCACAGAGGTGGTGGCCACAAAGGGCCGCCACCGTTGTTTTATCCCCTCTGTTTTTGCCTCGCCAAGGTCAATATTCCCCCCGGGCCAGCCGCTCGAAGTAGCGCTGATAACGTCCGCTGGCAATGGCCTGCTGCAACTGCTGATTGAACTGATCCCGCAGTTTGGCTGAATCCGGCATCTTGCGCGGGAACATCACGAAGCTGTCGTTGCGCAGAAAAGGGGTCTGACTGTGGGTGATGAGTGCCGCGCTGGCGGGGTCGAGCTGGCTCTGCAACTCGGCCAGACCGACTCGCAGCTCTTGCGGATAGAGGTCGATCCGACCGCGCAGCAGCTTGCCGAAATTCTGCTTCACGTCGGTGACTTTCTGTTGGGTTACCTTGCCATCGGCCACCATCTTGTCCAGCTCGGGCCCGTAGCTGTAGGCGATATCGCCCCCCAACCGCATGCCGATGATCTGCTCAAGGCGCTCGGCCTGCAGCTGCCGTGATTTGAGGGAGAAGAAGACAAACTGCTCCTGCAGCACCGCTTCGCTGAACAGAAAATCCTGCTCCCGCTCAGGTTTATGCATCCAGACGGCGGTGGCATCGTAGAGCTGGCTGTTGGCCGCCAGCGAATAGACCCGGCCCCAGGGGGCGAAGTGGAACTTCACCTCATAGCCCGCCTCCTTGAACAGATCGCTGATAAGGTGGGCCACGGGACCGTGCTGTTTTGATTGCTCGGAGACGAAAGGGGGCCATTCACCCACGATGATGTTCAGTTCTCTCCCTTGTGCGGCGAGAGCTGACTGGCAGGCAAGCAGTTGTGACAGGGCAAGGAGCAGTATCAGACGCATGGCGAGAGGAGGCAAAAGCTGGCTGAAAAAGTCGAGGGCATCAGGTCACTCCCGGCTGCGGCATGGTGAAACGTTGCGGAATTGATCGCAATGCTAGCATGAGTCTCATTCCTCTCCGTGGATATTTATCACTCGGGGAGCGAGATGAGCGGATTTTGGCCACAGGGTATGCCCAAGCTCACAAAACCGATCGAGTAAACGTCATATGATTGATTTCATTATGAGTCTTGCTCTCCTGCCGAACGGCAATTTCACGTAAATCAAAGAGAATGACTATGGCTACCGGACAATATCTGCTGTGGAAAGATGCACAGGGACAGGATTTTCGCCCCGTTGCGCTGACCGGCACTGATCTGCTTAACAATCGATACCTCAACAAGGGCACGGCCTTCACCGAACAGGAGCGGGCCGATTTTGATCTCGATGGTTTGCTGCCGCCTCAGGTACAAACTTTTGAAGCCCAGCTCGAGCGAGTGTATGAGGGGTTCAAGAGCGCTTGCAGCGATATCGAGAAGTACCAGAACCTGCGTGCCCTGCAGGATCGCAACGAGACTCTCTTCTATGCCCTGTTGTCACGCCATGTGGAGGAGATGACTCCCTATATCTATACCCCGACCGTGGGCAAGGCGTGCCAGGAGTTCAGCCACCGCTTCCAGAAGCCGCGCGGCCTCTACATTACCCCGGACAACGTGGATGACATGGGCAGTCAGGCCCGCCACTTCGATGCCAAATCGATCCGCATCATAGTTGTCACCGACAGCCAGGGCATTCTGGGGATCGGCGACCAGGGTGTTGGCGGCATGGGGATCCCCATCGGCAAGCTGGCGCTCTATACCCTGGGGGCCGGTATTCACCCCGCCTGCTGCATGCCCATCGCGCTGGATGTGGGCACCGACAACCAGAAACTGCTCGATGATCCCATGTATCTGGGGCGCCCGCACAAGCGCATTCGCGGCAAGGAGTATGAAGAGTTCATCGACAAGTTCGTACAGGGGGTCAAGCGCCACTTCCCCAACGCCGTGCTGCAGTGGGAAGACTTCAGCAAATCCAATGCTTTCAACAATCTGGCCCGCTACCAGCAGTCACTGCCGTCATTCAACGATGATATTCAGGGCACCGGTGCCGTGGTGCTGGCCGGTATCATCGGCGCTGTCAAGGTCAAGGGGGAGACCCTGGGCCAGCAGAACTATCTGGTCTACGGCGCTGGCGCCGGTGGGGTTGGCGTCGCGGATCAGATCTGCGCGGGAATGATCCGCGAGGGGATGGATCCGCAGGCGGCCCGCGATCGCATCTACATTCTGGATACCCAGGGGCTGGTGTGCGACAACCGGGACGGGCTCGACGAGTACAAGCGTCGCTACGCCAAGCCGGGGCTGCTGCTGGCGGGCTGGGATACCGAGGTGCCCGGCAAGGCCAATCTGGCCGATGTGCTGCGTCATGTGCCCATTACGGTGTTGCTGGGTACCAGCGGCTCGGGCGGTGCCTTCCAGGAAGAGCACATCCAGCTGATGCTGAAACATTGCGAGCGCCCCATGGTATTCCCGCTCTCCAACCCCACCGCCAACTGTGAAGCGCTGCCGGAAGATATCTACCGCTGGAGCAAGGGCAAAGCCATCGTTGCAACCGGTAGTCCGTTCAAGGATGTGAGCTACGAAGGGCAGGATTTTCGGGTCGGGCAGGGCAATAACGTCTTTATCTTCCCTGGTGTAGGTCTGGCGGCCATCGTCAGCCAGCTCCGCGAGATTACGCCCGATGTCTTCACGACCGCCGCCTTTGCGCTGGCCGAGTGCGTGAGTGAGGTGGATTTGGCGAAAGGGGCCGTTTATCCCCGCATTCGCGAGCTGCGCAGCATCTCGGTGCATGTAGCGACCGCCGTGCTCAAGGATATCGTGCGCCGGGATCCCTCCCACCCGCTAATCGGTCAGGATCTGCAGCAGCATATCCTCAACCACATGTGGGAGCCGGTTTACCTGCCCTATCGTCGGGTATAACCGCGTATTCACCGCCCGGATAGCGGAGCGGTAAAGATGACAAGGGGGTAGCGCTGCTACCCCCTTTCGTTTACCCCGTGGCATTCACTAAGTTCGCAATGGCCGCCAGCGCCCTTGCTGATTGCGACAGGCGGTATCCTGCCACTGCTGGCTCGCCGTGCCGATATAGAGTTGCTCGCGATAGTCGCGGCACCACTCCCCACTGGGATGGCGGAAGGTGCGTAGCGGGGTGACGCTACCCGAGTGACGGTTAGCCGGATTGAACCAGGTGAGGCTCTGCCCTTTGGTGCGGGTTTCCAGCGCCTTGGCGAGTGCCTGATTGGCCAGTTGAACATCGGCCTTATCCATCTGATGGTAAAGCGGCGGGGTGTCGACCGTGGCGCAGCCAGTGAGGCCGAGCAGGAGGAGTGGTAACAGATATCGCATCATGGTTGCCCCTGTTGGCGAAAACCGTTGTTGAGCAGCACCCGCTCCTGCTCATCGGTAAGCACTTGCTGGCGATCATCGACCGTGCCATCACCTCTTAGTTTGTTGCCGTTGGCATCGACAGCATCCACACCGTTGTCATCGACCGTGCCATCGCCCCTGAGTTTGTTGCCGTTGGCATCGACAGCATCTACGCCGTTGTCATCGATGGTTCCATCACCCCTGAGCTTGTTCCCGTTGGCATCGACGGCATCCACACCGTTGTCATCAACGCCATTGCCAAATCCGCGGCCACCCCCATGGCGTTCTCCCCCTGCATGTTTTTCTCCACCAGCATGCCGTTCACCTCCACCATGCTGCTCTCCGCCGGCATGCTCGCCTTGGCCGCCACTGTCATCGCTGCCCCCATCGCTGCCACCGCCGCTGTCGCTGCCTCCGCCGTTGTTGCTGCCTCCGCCGCTGTTGCTGCCTCCGCCGCTGTTGCTGCCACCGCCGCTGTTGCCACCACCACTGCTGCTGCCCCCACCACTGCTGCCCCCACTGCCACCATCGCCATCTTTGTTGTGAACGATCAGCTCATTGGCGATGTAGCTGTGGCTGCCATCGAGCAGCAGATTGAAGAGTGCGGTAGTGGGAGGCGCCTCGATCCAGCAGAGTGACTCAACCAGCAGTAATTCCGGCTGGGATTGCAGGGCCAGATTGCCCGTCACCATGACAGGTGCCGGGCGACACATTATCTGCATGCCGGTAAATAGCGGCAGCACTGCCAGTTGCGGGTTTTCGGTTCGTGTCATGGCCGGTGAGATGGCTGCCCAGCCCCGCGTGGTCAGCAGAGGGTGTTCTGCGGTAAAGAACGGGGGCAGATCATTGATCCCGTAGAGTCTGCGTTTGCCCAGTATGACCCGTTCGACCGCCAGGATCCGGTTACTGCCGCCGTGTTGATCCAGCACTCGTTCACCGACCCGGAGCGTCTCTATGGGGCGGGTGGAGCCATCGGCCATCGTGATGCGAGTGCCGGCGATAAAGCAGGACTTGGCATAGGCCTGATTCATTTGCCACTTATTGTGGGCGAAATCATAACTGAACGGGTTTGCAAACAGGGCGAGTGCGATGGCCGAGCCAATAAGCAATCTGCGCTGGCTGGCCTTGAATGGGGGCTGTGACATGGGGACTCCTTGTCCATCTTGATTCACAGGATCCATTATAGAGCGCCCCCTGGCGGTGGCATCTTTGACCATGAACACAATAAACATGATGGAAAAACGATTGGCGTTCGTCACAATAATGCGTAAAATCGCATACTCGATGCTTGTAGCAACGAATCCCGCCTAAAAAGCCAGTTTCATGCCCTTCCCAAGCAGTAAAAGGTAACAGGTGACGCATTTGTGTTCATTTTGTGCCTTGAAAAAGTCTTGTGATGACTGAAAAGTGATAAATATCCCCATCAGTTATCAAAAAATTAAGGACATCCATGTTTTCCTTAGTCAAGCAAAGTGTCGCCGGGCTGCAAATCCTGTTTGTCGCCTTCGGTGCCATGGTTCTGGTGCCCCTGCTCACCGGACTGAACCCCTCCATGGCCCTGCTTGGCGCCGGTGTGGGCACCCTGTTGTTCCAGCTCTGCACCCGCCGCCAGGTCCCGATTTTCCTCGGTTCCAGCTTTGCCTTCATCGCTCCCATCATCTACGCCACCCAGACTTGGGGATTGCCATCCACCATGTTTGGCCTGTTTGCCGCCGGTTTCATGTATTTCATTCTGGCTGCGCTGATCCGGGCAAAAGGGATGGGTTTTGTGCACAAATTGCTGCCCCCGGTGGTGATTGGCCCGGTGATCATGGTGATCGGTCTTTCTGTGGCGCAGGTTGCCTGCAACATGGCGATGGGCCGCGCCGGTGGTGAGCAGGTGGTTCCTGCGGGGACTGCGCTGACGCTGGCCGGTATCTCGCTGGCGGTCACCCTGATTGCCGCTGTGTTCTGCAAGGGGTGGATCAAGCTGATCCCCATCCTGTGCGGTGTGATTGCCGGTTATGTCTCGGCGGTGTTTATGGGCCAGGTGAGTTTCGATGGCATGGTGAACGCCCCCTGGCTGGCGCTGCCCCACTTCGAAACCCCGGAGATCAACTGGGCTGCTGCGTTGTTCATGTTGCCGGTAGCCATCGCCCCCTGTATCGAGCATATCGGTGGCGTGTTGGCGATTGGTGGCGTGACTGGCAAGGATTACACCAAGGATCCGGGTTTGCACCGTACGCTGGCCGGTGATGGCATCGGCGTCTGCTTCGCCGGTTTCATCGGTGGCCCACCCGTGACCACCTACGCCGAAGTGACCGGTGCCGTGATGATCACTCGTAACTTCAATCCGGTCACCATGACCTGGGCTGCGGTGTTTGCCATCATTCTGGCCTTCTTCGGCAAGTTCAATGCGCTGCTCACCTCCATCCCGATGCCGGTGATGGGCGGTATCATGCTGCTGCTGTTCGGATCCATCGCTGCCATCGGTCTCAAGACGCTGGTGGAATCCAAGGTGGATCTGGGGCTGTCACGCAATATCGCCATCGTCGCCGTGACTCTTACTGTCGGTGTCGGTGCGCTGGAGATGAAGATTGGCGACTTCGCGCTGGCCGGTGTTGGCCTGGCCTCCGTTGCCGCCATCCTGCTCAACCTGATCCTGCCTGCGCACTCCGAAGAGGGTGTGATGGACGCGGCCAAGGATTGAGTTTCACCAGACGTTCACGTTGACTTGTAGAAGGCCACCTCGCGGTGGCCTTCTCTGTTTCGGTTATCTAGCGCCACTTTTCGGCTCGGCGGAGCTCATCTGGAATCTAATTTGGAACCAGATGAGGGGGTTAGCACTCTCATTTGACGTATCTCTTTTCGTGACCTTAGCTAAAGGACAGGTTTGGCTCTGAGGTCTCCTCGAGCAGTATGGGAAAATGGATGTTGGCGTTTTCTATCATTTCTCTCCCAGACCCTGGTCATTAAACGATGCGCTTCTGCTTCGCCACAGCGCTGTTGTATGGCAGAGGTTTATCCGCCCCCTCCACACTCCCCTCATGCTGCCCTGGCATGTTTCCACCTCGATTTGTCGTGAGCCTCCCCCGCCGGTTGTGTTTCGTTGCGCACTGGCAAAATCCGGATCTGTTTGCTGCTGCACATGGGTGGGCGGCGAGCCGTGAAAGCCGGCATGACCCCAGCGGGTCAGATGTGCACCGCCATCGGTAACGGCGGATGTTCAGGGATGAATGGCAAGCAAAGCGAGGTTGCAATGAACTATCAACTGCTGTGGAAAAGTGCAATTTTTTCAGTCTCTTCCATGATGGCGATAAGCGCAGTTCAGGCTGCGCCACTGAACGTGATGACCGAGGATTACCCTCCGTTCAACATGCAGGGGGAGGGGGGCAAGATTGTCGGGCTATCGACCGAGGTGGTCGAAGAGCTGCTCAAGCGTGCCGGCGTCGAATACAAGCTGACCCTGATGCCCTGGAAGCGGGCGTATGAAGATACCCTCAGCACTCCCAACACCGCACTCTACTCCACGACTCGTACCCCGGAGCGTGAGGCGCTGTTCAAATGGGTGGGGCCGCTGGTCAATAACAACTGGGTGTTCTTCTCCAGCTCGACGGCCAATATCACAGTCTCTTCACTGGAAGAGGCCAAGCAGTATTCGGTGGGGGGCTACAACGGTGATGCGGCAGCCGAGTATCTCAAGGCACAGGGATTTGCCAAGTTGCAGCTGGCAGCCAATGACACCGCCAACGTGAAAAAACTGGAGGCCGGTCGTATCGATCTCTGGGCAACCGGCCAATATCTGGCCCCCTATTTGGCCAACAAGGAGAAAGTGGCTTCGCCCAAGCCGGTCTTCGTGTTCAAGGAAACCCAGATGAGTTTGGCGTTTAACAAGGATACGCCCGATGAACTCATCAACAAGCTCAACGAGGTTCTGGCAGCCATGAAAGCCGACGGCACCATCGAGAAAATCAACGCCAAGTACCAGTAAGTTGTACTGTTCCTGCTGCCGTTAATACCGGGAGGAAGTCATGGATTGGAAAAGTCTGAAGTTCAGGATTGCCGTACTGACTTCCCTCTCGGTGAGTCTGCTATTGGTACTGTTTGGTGGTTATAACTACAGCTCGGTGAGGGAAGAGAGCTACAGCAAACAGGCTCAGCTGGTCGAGCAGGCGATCAAGCGACTGCAGCTCTCCTTGCCTGGCCCTTTGTGGAATTATGAGTCGGCCTTTATCGAGGCATCGCTCAAATCCGAGCTGGCGGCCGATATGCTCAGCACACTGCTGGTGGTCAACAAGGAGAAGCTGGTGGCCGGGTTTGCCCGCGATGCAGCGGGCACTATTTCCCCTGTAGCGGCCATACCCGCCGATACGGCGGCCTATGGGGGGTATGATCTGGTCTACGACGACAGCGGCCAGAAAAATACCGTGGCCAGATTGCTGGTCGAAACCAGTGATGCGGCCATTCAGGCCAACTTGCGCCAGCAGTTGATCACCACTGTCTGGCAGATCCTGGTACTTGATATCTGTATCATTGCCTTGTTGATGGTACTCATTCATCGCAATGTGCTGAGACCACTTCATCAGATGAATCTGGCGGTGTTCGATTTGGCCAGGGGAGAGGGGGATCTGACCCGGCGTCTCAAGATCCTCCGTCAGGATGAGATGGGCGCGCTGGCCACCAACATCAATCACTTTATTGCCAAGTTGCAGGAGATGGTGGCCGAAATCAACGAGCTCTCTGCTGGCGTGCTGCAGACAGCGGAACGTTGTGACACCCTTGCGGCGGATACTCGGGGCGCCAGTGATGCCCAGCAACTGGAGCTGGATCAGGTCGCGACTGCCATTACCGAGATGAGCCAGGCGGTGCAGGAGGTGGCAGGTAATGCAGTGAAGACTGCTACGGCGACCGATGAGGCCAACCTTTATGTCGAACAGGGCTACAATCTGGCCGGTCATGCCAATCAGGCGATTCACCAGCTGGTGGGAGAGGTGGAACGGGTGGCGGGGCTGATGCGCTCCCTCTCTACCGAGAGCAGCAGCATCGGCAATATTATCGAAGTGATCAATGGTATTGCCGAGCAGACCAATCTGCTGGCGCTCAATGCCGCCATCGAGGCGGCGAGGGCTGGGGATCAGGGGCGCGGTTTTGCGGTGGTGGCCGATGAAGTGCGAACCCTCTCGGGGCGCACTCGTCAGTCGACCGAAGAGATCAGTGCCAGCATCAAACGGCTGCAACAGGCGACCCAGAATGTCGGTGCCGGGATGCAGTTGAGCCAGGAGCAGGCCTCTCGTGCGGGAGCCGAAGCCGCCGATGTACAGGTATCGGTGGAGAAAATTAAAAACCAGGTCAGTCTGATCCGCGAGATGAACATGTATATTGCCCAAGCCTCGGAAGAGCAACACTCGGTAGCAGAGGCGGTGAGCCATAGCGTGAACCGGATTGCCACCCTTAATAGCGAGAGCGCGGCCAGGGTGGTGCAAGTGGCTGAAGCCAGCAGCGATTTGCGCCAGCTCTCCGGTCAGCTCGATACCCTGCTCAAGCTGTTTCGGGTCTAGAAAGCACATACGCCCTGCGGGGGATCCTCGGTGCGAGCGGTGGTCGCGATCACGCGCGCAACGGGGGTCGTGGTGTTCTCATATTCTGCCATGCAATCCCGGATCGATATTTTCCCTTTACGGGCCCATGCATGACAGTCTGGAGAGCTGTTGTCTACTCACGACACAGCTTGCACCAGGGACCGGTGAGCTCGCAGTACCCGGCCTCGTCGCCATGCTGCCAGCCAAGCCGATGATAGAAGGCCACGGCCGCCGTATTGCGGGTTGCCACCTTGAGTGATGCCGTGCGGGGATTATTTGCCAGACCATGTTCGAGCAGCGCTCGCCCAATCCCCTGACCATGCCAGTCGCTCGCAACGTACAAATGATGCACAAAGTGATCGGGTTGCCATACGGCGATAAATCCGCAGAGCGTCCCCCCTCGCTCAGCCACCCATATCTCTTCTCCCCGGGTCTGCTCGATAAAGTCATCCAGGTGAAACAGGGAGGGGTCTACCCAGTGAAAGGTTTGTCTGCGGCCTTGTAAAAACAGCTTGGCCAGCGGGGTGATATCACGTTCTTCCATGCGCCTGATCATCATGCTCTCCCAAGGGCGGTCACTGTTCCCTGTTGCACGCGGGCAAGGTTATCTGGGGCAAATGACAAGGGTGTGATTAAGGGCTGTCCAATACATTTGTCATGGGGCTATACTGCCGAAGTCCCCTGTATGGATGGCGTGAGGATTGTTGATTTATGGACAATAAACAGATTGAAGGCAACATTTTTGTTCCGGCTCATATCGATGACGTGTGGCACGCCTGGACGACAGAGAGTGGTCTGCGCAGTTTTCTGGCTCCCGAGTGTTTGATGGTAGCCGAACCGAATGGCCCCTTCGAAATCTACTTCAGGCCGGATGCTCCACTGGGTGAACGGGGCAGTGAAGGGTGCAGGGTCATGGCCGTCATGCCCTATGATTTGCTCAGCTTTAGCTGGAATTTTCCGCCCAGTCTGCCCCATATTCGTCAGCAGAAGACTCAGGTTTGTCTGCGCTTTGTGCCGGAAGGGCAGGGCACTCGCCTCTACTTCCTGCAAACCGGTTGGGCCAATGATCCTGACTGGAATCAGGGGTATGCCTACTTTAGGGAAGAGTGGCTGGAGACCAGCTTGCCACGGTTGCAGTACCGCTTTACCCACGGCCCCATCGACTGGAACAACCCGCCCGACAAGGCACAGCTGAAGGCGTTGTCCCAGTAGTTTCGGGGCACAGAGATAAAAAAAACCGGCCAAAAGGCCGGTTGAAACAGTTCAGGCTTGTCAGGTGACAAACGTATCCAGCGGATGAGAGTCGCTTTCCACTCCTTGTGAAGTACAACCCTCTTGGTTACGTGCCATTACTATATGCCATCCACACTGAATCGATGCTGAACCACGGATGTTTCAGTTTCACTCCACCTTACAATCAGATGGTAATCCCCATCGACTGGCGCAGGTAAGCGCCAGCGCCGAGCAGGCCAGGTCCTTCATGGGTGATCAGGAATACCGGAATATCCTTGAGGTAGGATTTGAAACGGCCCTTGTCTTCAAAGGCAACCCGGAAACCGGAACTGGTGAAGAACTCCTGGAAGCGCGGCACTATGCCCCCTGCGATATAGACGCCACCAAAGGTGCCCATATTGAGCGCCAGGTTGCCGGCAAAGCGGCCCATCAGCACGCAGAACAGGCTCAGGGTGCGGCGGCAATCCAGACACTCGCCCGCCAGCGCCCGTTCGGTGATGTCTTTGGGAGCGAACGGCTCCGGCTCACGACCATCGGATTTCACCAGCCCGCGATAGAGATTGACCAGGCCCGGGCCGGATAAGAAACGCTCGGCCGAGACATGGCCCAGTTCGCCACGCATCACCTGCAGCACCGCATCTTCCTCTTCGGTGTTGGCGGCAAAATCCACATGACCCCCTTCGCCCGGCAGGCTCAACCACTGATCGCCCGCCTTGACCAGATGCGCAACCCCAAGGCCGGTGCCCGCTCCATAGATGGCGATGGGTTTGCCAGCCACCGGTGCGGCGCCGCCCAGCCGGATGCGATCCGATTCGGCCAATACCGGTACCGCCATCGAGACCGCGGTAAAGTCGTTGATTACTTGCAGGCGCGCCAGCCCGAGATTGCTCTGCATCTCGCTGATGGAGAACTCCCAGCTGTGGTTGGTCATGGCGACCCAGTCACCATTGATGGGGCAGGCGATGGCGATGCAGGCTTCAGCCACCTCGACCTTGTGTTCCTCCAGATAGAGGTGAACCACGGCTTCAAGGCTGGGATGGGCCAGACCTGAGTAGGTCTTTGCCTGAGAGATAGTACCGGTGGCCAGCTCACACAGGGCCAGACGCGCATTGGTACCGCCGACATCGCCGACCAGCGCATGGGTATGCTGCATAACAACTCCTTCGTTACAGGATGGGGACGACTGTGGTGTCCCGACATTATTGTTGGATTATGACGGCCCATTCTATCCGAGCTCAGGCTCACTCACCCGCCGGATCGATACAAACGTGCGCCTGCTCACAGTGTTGTTGCTTTGCAACATTTGTAAGCGGTTTCACAGCGAGGTGACGTTTTGTAACGAAAAGTACGAAATAATTAGAGATGAGTCATACTTTGTACGGCAGGCGTTAGTTGCGATAACCGCTTGTCTTGTATAGTCATCAGCTTGATTGGAAACCTGCTTAGCCGTAGATTTAGTGCAAAGACACTGAAGCTAAATTACAAAAACGTCTGGTGGTGATGATGAATACCCTTGATAAAATTACGAACAACCTGGAAAGTTTCAGTAAATCAGAACGCAAGGTTGCCGAGGTGATCCTGGCGTCTCCCCAGACCGCCATCCACTCCAGCATCGCCGCCCTGGCCAAAATGGCCGACGTCAGTGAACCGACCGTCAACCGTTTTTGCCGTCGCCTCGATACCAAAGGCTTCCCCGATTTCAAACTCCATCTGGCCCAGAGCCTGGCCAATGGCACTCCTTACGTCAATCGTCATGTGGAAGCAGAAGACGGCCCCGATACCTACACGGCCAAAATCTTCGAATCCACCATGGCTTGTCTGGATGCAGCCAAGAACAGCCTGGATATCTCGGCCATCAACCGCTGTGTCGATATCCTGACCCAGTCCAAGAAGATAAGCTTCTTTGGTCTTGGTGCCTCCTCAGCCGTTGCCCGCGATGCCCAGAACAAGTTCTTCCGCTTCAATATCCCGGTGGTGAGCTTTGACGATATCGTCATGATGCGCATGAGCTGCATCAACAGCAGCGAAGGGGACGTGGTGGTGCTGATCTCCCATACCGGCCGCACCAAGGCGCTGGTCGAGATCGCCGCGCTGGCGCGCGAGAACGACGCCACCGTCATCGGCATGACCGCCAAGGATTCCCCACTGGCGCGCGAGTGCAACCTGGTGCTCTCCATGGATGTGCCGGAAGATACCGATGTCTACATGCCGATGGCTTCCCGCATCGCGCAGCTGGCGCTGGTGGATGTGCTGGCAACCGGATTTACCCTGCGCCGGGGGATGAAATTTCGTGAAAACCTGAAGAAGGTAAAAGAGGGATTGCGCGAATCCCGCTTTGAAACACCACACTCTTCCTGAATCGTCGGGGGCTTTGGCCCCCGACTGTCTATGCCACCCTCCTTGGTGTAGTCTTGATGTGGTATTGTAACTTAATAACAAAAACCACCCGGATGGTTTGCAAGCGGGTGCATCGAGCCATCGGTTTGATGGGGCAGAATCTCAAGTTATCTCAACTTCATATTGGAGTCTTTCATGCCTAGACGTACAAAGATTGTAACCACACTTGGTCCGGCCACCGACCGCGAAGGGATCCTCGAAGGGATTATCCGCGCTGGTGCCGACATGGTGCGGATGAACTTCTCTCACGGCACTCCTGAAGATCATATCCAGCGCGCCAATCAGGTGCGTGACATTGCTGCCAAGCTCGGCCGCCACGTTGCCATCATGGGTGACCTGCAAGGCCCGAAAATCCGTGTATCCACCTTCAAGGATGGCAAGATCTATCTCGCCATCGGTGACAAGTTCGTGCTGGATGCAGCCCTGGGCAAGGGTGAAGGCTGTCAGGAGCAGGTTGGTATCGACTACAAGAGCCTGCCAAACGATGTAGTGCCGGGCGATATCCTGTTGCTGGATGATGGCCGTGTGCAGCTGAAAGTAGAGAGCGTCGAAGGCACACGTATTCTGACCACTGTCACCGTGGCTGGCCCGCTCTCCAATAACAAGGGCATCAACAAGAAAGGGGGCGGTCTCTCCGCGCCAGCCCTGACCGAGAAAGACAAGGAAGATATCAAGACAGCCGCGCTGATGAACGTGGATTATCTGGCCGTCTCCTTCCCGCGCTGCGGTGATGATCTGCGTTACGCCCGCGAACTGGCTCGCGAAGCTGGCTCCAATGCCAAGATCGTGGCCAAGGTCGAGCGCGCCGAGACCGTCGCCACTGACGAAGCGATGGAAGATATCATCCTCGGTTCCGATGCCGTTATGGTTGCCCGTGGCGATCTGGGCGTCGAGATCGGTGACCCCGAGCTGGTTGGTGTACAGAAGAAGCTGATCCGTCACTCCCGTCGTCTCAACCGTGTGGTGATCACCGCTACCCAGATGATGGAATCGATGATCAATGCGCCGCTGCCGACTCGTGCCGAAGTGATGGACGTCGCCAACGCCGTGCTGGATGGTACCGATGCGGTGATGCTCTCTGCCGAAACCGCTGCCGGTCAGTTCCCCATCGAAACGGTCACCTCCATGGCGAGCGTCTGTGTCGGTGCCGAAAAGCACCCGAGCCTGAACGTCTCCAACCACCGCATGAGCTACACCTTCACCTCGGTTGAAGAGGCGGTCGCCATGTCCACCATGTACGCAGCCAACCACCTGGAAGGGGTCAAGGCGATCGTGGCGCTGACCGAATCGGGCACTACTCCGCTGCTGATGTCCCGTATCAGCTCCGGTCTGCCGATCTTCGCCATGTCCCCCCACAACAAGACCCTGGCCTGGGCCAACCTCTACCGTGGTGTGACCCCGGTGCTGTTCGACGGTGACGAGACCAAACCGGTCTACGAAGTGTGCCGCGACGCGCTGGCCGTGCTCAAGGAGAAGGGGCTGCTGCAAAGCGGCGATATGGTACTGCTGACCCACGGTGACAAGATGGAAACCGTCGGCAGTACCAACACCTGCAAGGTGATGATGGTCGAATAAGCCCGTCCGGTTTCACAGTGTTCAACAAGGCTGCTCCTCTCTGATGAGCAGCCTTTTTATTAACGGCTGTCGCGCTTTGGCGGGATAAACAGGACTCAATGATTGCTTAACCCGATTCCCCTTCCGATAATGCGGGAGTGATTTTCACCGGGTAGCCTGTTGTAGGGGATCGCACCGGGTAACCCAGACACTCGACAATACGGGAGTGAAAAAATGAACAAACGTAACTGGTTGCTGGCCCTGTCACTGACGTTGGTGGTGTCACCCAGCCATGCCGACTGGGAGAAACTGAAGGCTGCCGCCGCCGATCTCGGCACCGCCGTGAGTGAGACTAGCAAGGAGGTATGGCAGGATGTCAGCGACTTCTCCAAAAAGAGCTGGGCCTCCATCTCTGCCTGGGGTGAAGAGGCGTTCAATACCGCCGGGGTCTGGACCGACAAGAGCATCGCCACTGGCAAGGAGTGGCTGAAGGTAGCCGACAAGAAGCTCGACGAAATGCTGGAGCCCAAAACCCCGCAGGAGGCGCGGGTGGCGCTCAACACCATGGCCGACACGGCACTGGTGCGGCTGTTCAATGAACAGCCTTCAGCCAAGTTGCTGTTTGACAAGGCGTATGGCTACGCAGTATTCGATTCGCGCAAGTTCTCCCTGATGCTGCATACCAATCAGGGCGCCGGGGTGGCCATCAATCGCAAGAGTGGCAAACACACCTATATGAAGATGTTTGGCGCGGGGCTGGCGGCCGGTATCGGTGGCAAGTTCTATCAGCAGGTGATCCTGTTTGAAGACAAAGCCAGATTCGATGCCTTCGTGACCCAGGGTTGGGAGGCCACCTCAGAAGTGGGCGTGGTAGCTGGCAAGGAGAGCGCCGAGCTGACCGCCAAATACAACGGCGGCATGGCCATCTACCAGATCGGCGAGAAGGGATTGCTGTTCGATGCCAACATCTCCGGCTCCAAATACTGGATCGACAAGGATTTGAGTCAGTAACCATTCAGGCGGTGAGCCCTCGGCATTTGCCCGGCTCACCGTGCGGCAGTTGCAGTCAAAGATCGCCCGCACTCATCCTGCGGGCGTGCTTGTTTGTGGTGGCGTGATGCGGGTGTTGGATGGCAAAGCGCCTTTTCCCGTGCGAATGCTGGGGACAAAAAGCCATCGCTCCCCTTGACCGCAACCGGTATAATGCGCGACCCGAATTGTTCCAGGTGGTTAAAATGCAGCCGGTTACCAACCTTTTCTCCTATCCCCGCTATTGGGCCGAGTGCTACGGCACTGCGCCCTTCCTGCCCATGTCCCGCAAAGAGATGGACAAGCTGGGTTGGGACAGCTGCGACGTCATTCTGGTGACGGGGGATGCCTATGTGGATCACCCGAGCTTCGGCATGGCGGTCATCGGCCGCATGCTCGAAGCGCAGGGCTTTCGGGTCGGCATCATCGCCCAGCCGGACTGGTCATCGAAGGATGACTTTATGCGTCTGGGCAAACCGAACCTCTTCTTCGGGGTGACCGCGGGCAACATGGACTCCATGATCAACCGCTACACCTCCGACAAGAAGCTGCGCCACGACGACGCCTACACTCCGGGGGATGTGGGGGGCAAGCGGCCGGATCGCGCCACTCTGGTCTATACCCAGCGCTGTAAAGAAGCCTTCAAAGAGGTGCCGGTGGTTATCGGCGGCATCGAGGCGTCGCTGCGCCGTATCGCCCACTACGACTACTGGTCCGAGACCATCCGCCGCTCCATCCTGCTCGATGCCAAGGCCGATATCCTGATTTACGGCAACGCCGAGCGGCCGCTGGTGGAGGTGGCCCACCGCATCGCAGCGGGGGAGAGCATCGAGACCATGCAGGATATTCGCGGCACCGCCGTGATCCGCAAGGAGCCGCTGCCGGGTTGGAAAGGGGTGGATTCGAGCAAGCTCGACCAGATTGGCCGCATCGATCCCATCCCCAATCCCTATATGGAAGGGGCGCCCTGCGCGGACGATGCCAGCGACGCGGCCCCCGCCGCGCAAGAGGCCAAACCCGTGCTGGTGCAGCCGGCCAAACCCAAGCCGTGGGAAAAAACCTATGTGAAGCTGCCGGCGTTCGAGCGGGTGAAAGAGGACAAGGTGCTCTACGCCCACGCCTCGCGCATTCTGCACCACGAGACCAACCCCGGCTGTGCCCGCGCCCTGTCGCAGGCTCACGGCGATCGCATCGTCTGGGTCAACCCGCCCGCCTTCCCGCTTGAAACCGAGGAGATGGACGGCGTATTCGGCCTGCCCTACCAGCGGGTGCCGCACCCGGCCTATGGCAACGAGAAGATCCCGGCGTTCGAGATGATCAAGACCTCGGTCAACATCATGCGCGGCTGCTTTGGCGGCTGCTCCTTCTGCTCCATCACCGAGCACGAAGGGCGCATCATCCAGAGCCGCTCGGAAGAGTCGATCCTCAAGGAAATCGAAGATATCCGCGACAAGGTGCCGGGCTTTACCGGCGTCATCTCGGATCTCGGTGGCCCCACCGCCAACATGTACAAGCTGCGCTGCAAGAGCCCCAAGGCCGAGCAGACCTGCCGTCGCGCCTCCTGTGTCTGGCCCACCATCTGCCCGCACATGGACACCGACCACAGCCCGACCATCAACCTCTATCGCAAGGCGCGCGACCTCAAGGGGATCAAGAAGATCCTCATCGCCTCCGGCGTGCGTTACGACATCGCGGTGGAAGATCCCCGCTATATCAAGGAGTTGGCCAAGTACCACGTCGGCGGCTACCTCAAGATCGCGCCGGAACACACCGAGGAGGGGCCGCTCTCCAAGATGATGAAGCCGGGCATGGGCAGCTACTACCAGTTCAAGGAGCTGTTCGACAAATACTCCAAAGAAGCGGGTAAGCAGCAGTACCTGATCCCCTACTTTATCTCCGCCCACCCGGGCACCACAGATGAAGACATGATCAATCTGGCGCTCTGGGTCAAAGAGAACCGCTTCAAGCTCGATCAGGTGCAGAACTTCTACCCGTCGCCGCTCGCCAACGCCACCACCATGTATTACACGGAGAAAAACCCGTTAAACAAGGTGAGCCGCACCGGTGGCGATGTGTTTGTCGCCAAGGGCGAGCGCCGTCGCCGCCTGCACAAGGCGCTGCTGCGCTATCACGACCCCGCTGGCTGGCCGATGATCCGCGAAGCCCTGCTCGCCATGGGCAAGGGCCACCTGATTGGCAATGGCCCCGGTTGTCTGGTGCCGCCGGAAGGTAGGAATGAGCGGCGCAACGAGCGCGCCGCCAGCGGCAAGGGGCTGAAACCGGCCCTGACTCGCCACAGCAACATCAGTCACCAGCGCGGCAATGGCGCAGGCAACAAGCCGACCGGCGGCAAGCCAGTGGGTTCCCAGCTGCACAAAGGCGCGGCTAATGGCAAACCGGCCGCACAGGGCGAAGGCAAGAATGCGGGCAAGAGCAAACCGACCGGTAAACCCGCCCACAAGGGGAAAACCCCGACCCGCGCTGGCTCTGCCAAGCCGGGTGCCAAACCCGCCGCTCAGGGCGGCAAGCCTGCGGCCAAAGGGAATGGTGCCAAGCGACCAGCGCGGTAAGTTTTTCTGATTGGAAAGATATATAAATAAAAAGGCGACCAGATGGTCGCCTTTTTACAATTAATAGGGATAAAGCAATCTTATATGAAGTGGGCTCTAATTGTATTTATGATTTTAAAATCAAGCTAAACATAACTCTTGATCCTCTTTATGAAATATATTCTGAGTTATAAATTTATTCGGGATAATTGGCCATCGTAGATATGAGTATATTGTTAGATAATTCCTGTCTATAGCTTCGCATATTAATCTCTGAGCATCCCGATCATTATCAAGTATGCAAAACGCGCAAATTCTAATATCTCTGCTTTGAGATGTTGTGGTTAAATTTCTTAGATAAACCTTGTCTACAGATTTTGTTTTTAATTGCTTCGCTGCAAAATAATAATTTATTGAAAATCCCTCAAACCCTTTTGCTTTTAATATGTTTGGATAGTTGTTGTTTAATGAAATAACATCCTCGTATTGTTGGCTACACAATAATAAATATGAATAATGGGTCAGATATGAGTCAACGGACATACCATTTTTATAAGCTTCATCGAGAGCTTTAATCGCTAAAGAAAATTCTTTTCTTGCTGTATGAATTTCTGACATTGATTCATAGTAGTAAGCATCGCTTAGCCGTTCTTTATTGTTTTTTGCAATGTCCTCAATACGATCAAGCATGAAATTGTCAAGACTTGCTGAAATTGATATGGCATCATCAATATTTTTGAAGGCGTCGGTGCAGGATAAAATATCATCGAACCTTGTTTTTATAGAATCTTTATCAAAGTATTTATTGCAAAGTTCTAATCTTAATTTGGATAAAGCTATATTTGGATGTTCTTTGTAATCATCTTCGCCTATGTGATTGTTATAAAACTCGTCGTAAATATCAATGACATCTTTCATATTGAAGCTATCATTTCTCATACTGTTTTGTAGACAGTTATCTATGATGTTGTTTATTGATGATCTCTTTGGAAATGATGATTTCTTAAATGTGTTGTATAGTTCAGAAGTGAACAGCCTAAGTGATTCAGGGTTATAATCTGTTGTAATTACTCGATTTTTAAGCCTAAAATAATTGGTGTGCTCAGGATTGGTTGATTTAGCTTTTTCTAGATGCTTATCCAGTTTTTCATCAATTTCTCGTATACATTCAATGGACAAGTCAATCATTTCTTTTGCTAACAAGTATACGGTTATTTTCAGATTCCATGCTTCATTTGAAAGACTCGGGTCTAATGAAAGGCTTTTATCTGTATAACCAAGTAATGTTGTGTAGTCAAATTTATGCGAGTTTGGTTCAGTTTTGAACATCTCAACTCTAGACTTTACTAGTGAATTATATATATCACAACTGCATTCATGCTGAATTAATAGTTCTGAGAGATATTTTGCTTTTTCTTTTGCTGATGATAATGCATCTACTTTAGCCAAGTGATAGCCAATGTTATTCGTATCAAGTTCAATTAACTTATCAGCCCAGAATAGTTTTTGTGTCGGTTGCTCCATTAATTCAGATATATTTATTAATTTTGTTATATAATGGGACTTGCTTTTTTTACTGAGAGTTTTTTGGTAAAAGTCAAAGCAAAGTTCATATGCAACATTATACTCTTTGCTTGATATTAGAGCCTCAATTTGAAGTATGTTCTTTAGTTCTGCGGGGCTTATTTTTAGTGCATCTTCACCATCTTTTATTATTGAGTTGAAAAATGAAGAAAAGTCATGAGACTCTCGACTTGATTTAAGTTTATTTATTTGCGATAAAATTATCTGGTTTGACGATAAGTTGTGTTTGTCTTCTATGATACTATTTATAGTGTTTTGAAGCTTGGAGTGCTTAATATTTACCTCTATTCCTAGAGGCTTGCTAGATAGCTTTTCATGTAATTCAGCAAAGAGAGAATCAAAGCCATCAATAATAACCGGGTAGATTTTTTCTTTCCATAGTAGGTTTCTTAGTGCGTGTGGAACTTCATCATCAGGCCTTAAGCACCAGTACACGCCATTTTTAAGATAATTTTCTTGCTTTGATATAAAGTCTAAAACATCCATGATTGAGCGGTCTCGCCCTGAGTAACCAACGACTATAAGACCATACTCTTTGCAAAACTCTATTAATTTTTCTTTTGTATTTTGTTCTAATGATTCAGTTTCTCTCAAGGTGCTTTTAATATCATCAAATAAATAGTCACCATGGAGTTTAATAATTTTAGGTCTTTTAGATGCAATGGACACTGAATGTATTGATGAGTCGTGAGCACACAAAATTGGCCTTTGATTTGAAAATTGATAGAATGCTTCGTTAATTAAATCATCAAAGTTTGTGGTAAATATGGAATTGAAATATAGGTCATCTACTAACGAAGTTAGATATGCATAGCCTATAGATGGTAGTTTTTTATCTACTTGGCTCTCAACAAATCTCCGGCGTTGAGATGGAAGATCATATTTTTTCTCAAATAGTGACGAGTAAGGGTTGGCTGGATTATACCAACTAGCATGTTCCTTCTCAAAGTATTGTCTCGCTTTGGTTATGTCTGTTTCTTGACGAGAATTAAAACGTTCATATAGCTCAATTAGCCATGTGTCAATTAATTCGACAGCAGATGATATACCCGAGGTGACAGAGGCTCCTGCACCCAATAGGACACTATAGTTAGCAGTCTTATCCTCTCGAGTACCAATATGTCTCACTATATCATTGATGGTTCTCAATTTGTGTGAAAGTTCACCTTTGTCTCTGAGTAACTCACTTGCTTTCATTTTTTTGGCCTCTTTTTAAATTGATAAAATTGCTCTCTGAGAGCAATTTCGAAAATGATATTTTATATTGAGCGGTGTAAAATAAAATTTATATCGAGAAGCATATTTAATTATTATTAGAGCAGCTTTAGCAGTAATTTAATCTGCTTGAATTGGAGCCAAATATTGATTGTTTTGCATATTTGCGGCTGAATATTAAGCCAGACAAATGCTACCGCCCGTGGATTACAGCTTCCAATATGCTCCCTAGACCTGCGCTGGCAGCAACCCATCGCAGTTCAACAGGTTCCAGATAGCCACTGTAAGCCAAACGAAACTGCCGATGCGAGCCTTAAAGTGACTCAACTATCAGAAATTAATCATTTTTTGAGCTTGATCAGCAAATGGAGCCGGAAGGCGGCTTGATAGCCATATCCCGCTTTGGCCAGCAGGGAAGGGGAGTGAATTGGGGCGACCTGCTGATCGCCCCTGGTGATTGCCATATCCGGTGCGCTAGGGGTTAGCCGTTATAGCCGTAGCAGCGCTTGAGCTCCTCGAAGTCGTAGTAGTGGCTGCCGCTCTGGTAGGGCTGGCAGCCCGCTTTAAAGGCGATCTCCTTTTCGTTATAGAGCATCTTGACCAGCACTTGCCGCTTCCCGTTCTGATAGATATCCCACTGAATATTGGCGGTATAGGGGGAGACCCAGCCGCCGCGCCACTCGTTGTTCTGCTGGCTGAACAGCTGATCCGCGCTGGCTCCCTGACGGCTCCCTTCCAGCTTCATCAGGGCGGCGAGGGGGATAATGGCTTCGGCATGGGCAAAGCGCAGGGTGGCCAGTCGGCTCTGCTCGCCCTCCACCACCTGACGCTGCACCTCGTCAAACAGGCCGTCGAGCAGCGGCTGGGCAATGGCGTAGGGGGCGCTCTGGTTGGCAAAGCTCGGCCCCTTCTCGTAGAAATCTTCCGCATCGGAGAGGTAGGAGAACCAGGCAGACTCTTCCGGGGTGAGGAACTGCTCCAGCGCCCAGGGTTCGCTGCCCTGTGCCTGCGCTTCGCGGATCATGCCGGGGCCGATGATAAAGAGGTTGTAGAGCATCAGGGCGGCATCCACCTCGTCGCGCACATAGGTCATGCCGCCATCTTCCGGGTTGACGGCGACAAACTCGACGCCGCCCGCCAGATAGTCGACAAAGCCCTTGCTGTAGATACGCTCCAGCATGCTGCGGGCCATCTCCTTGGTCTTGCTCAGGTTTTTAAGCTGATCCAGCGCCCTGGCCAGCTCGGGGGCCGGGGCGATTGCGGCATCTTCGTCGCCGATAAAGCGCTGGTAGCTCTCATAGGCGGGCAGGTAGCGGGCGTAATCCCCCTCGGGCGTGGTCTTGTGGAAGTAGAGCTCGAACTTGTTGACCAGCTTTTTGTCGATCTTCGAGGGGTCATCCTGCGTGAGGTAGCACTGCGCCGAGTCGCTGACATAGTTCACGTCGCGCTTGAGGCTCTCCATAAAGTAGAAGGCGCTTTCGTTGGCCCTGTCCTTGCCCGAGGTGACCACCTTGATGCAGTGGGGTTCGCTGCTGTTGAGCAGGGTCGGCAGTCGCGCCGCCAGTCGGGTTGCGAGATTGGCGTGCTCCTCCTTGCCCAGCGCCGAGAGCAGGCCATAGCCCAGTTTCTGGTTGGCGGCCGTCACCAGATCGACCTTGCCTCCCAGCCCCTGCCCGAGGGTAGTGAGCGCCCCCTGGCGCTGCGCCTCTTCCCAGACCAGTTTGGTCAGCACGTCATATTTCGGGCTGGAGAGGGAGCGCGAGCCGTGGCGCGCCACCATCTCGGTAAAGACCGGGCTGAACCCCTGGGGCGCTGGTTCGTAGCTCTCCGCCTGCTGCGGGCTGTAGACCGCTTTGGTGCTGTATTGGTAGGCGGTTTTGCCCTGGCTGTCGGCAGATGATTCGTTCTCTGACTGGCAGCCGCCAAGCAAGACCAGCGAGACGGCCAAAGCCACATAAGAAGAGCGCGGGAAAGTCATGATGTTCCTTATCTATCCATATGAAAAATAAGTGAAAAACTCTATGGCTTGAAAATGACCGCGGGATGTCAGCCAGATGACAGGCTGATGACTTCTGATAAAGCAGTAAGCAAGGGGAGGGGATAGAGGATGGCTACAGGGAGGGCAATAGAGGCTCAACCAACCACTGCGCCGGTCACATTTTTTCGGGACACCCACCTTTTTGACAGTGGCGTAGGGCTGTTCTTGACTTAAGAGGTCACCGTTGAGGGATGTGCCATGACCATTGCCCGTTCACGTCAAATCAGCTTGCAGGATACGCCTTACTACCATGTGGTCAGCCGCTGTGTGCGGCGAGCCTTTCTGTGTGGTGACGATGCCCATTCTGGCCAGAGTTACGAGCATCGGCGTCAGTGGGTGGTCGACAAGTTGGGGCAACTATCGCGGCTGTTTGCAATCGGCATTTGTGCTTATGCGGTGATGAGCAATCACTATCATCTGGTGCTCAAGGTGGAGCCCGATACCGCAGCCAACTGGAGTGAGCGGGAGGTGGCTGAGCGCTGGGCGACGCTTTTCCAGTGGCCGCATTTGGTCAGGCGCTGGTATCAGGGGGAGACGTTGATCGAGCCTGAACTGGCTGTCGTGCAGCAATTGCTGGCCCAATGGCGGGAGCGGCTTCACTCCATAAGTTGGTTTATTCGGCTACTCAATGAAAATCTGGCCCGTCAGGCCAATCAGGAAGATGGTTGCAAGGGCCATTTCTGGGAGGGGCGCTTCAAGAGTCAGGCTTTGCTCACCGAATCCGCCTTGTTGGCCTGTATGGCGTATGTTGACCTCAATCCGATACGAGCTGCGTTGACCGATCGGCCAGAGCAGAGTGAATACACCAGTATCAAACAGCGCCTTGACGCGCCTGCTACTACTGAGGTTTTGCCACCACTTTTGCTGCCGTTTGCCCGCCAGGGTAAGCCTGAAGAGCTGCCTTATGCCTTCAGCGACTACCTGATGCTGGTTGATTGGACTGGTCGTGCTATTCGGCCCGACAAGCGGGGTCATATTCCGGCCCAATTTGGACCCATTCTGGAACGATTGGGACTCGATGCTGTTCGCTGGTTGAAGCAGGTGACGCTGTTCAGGCGACAAGGGATCAGAGTGGTGGGAGACAGAGATCAATGTCAGCAGTTTGCCCGCCACTGTGGCCAGCGACGATGCCATCAACCAAGGCTGTGATAGATTTGCATCCACCCTGCTGATAGCTCCGGGTATTGCACATAGTCCAATAAATGGCTGTGCAGGGGCTGTTGCTTTCTAAACCTGGCAATCTCTCCCACCAGCCAACTTTTGCAGGCATCAGTTCGGATACCTCCTCTTATTGGGCCTGCAAGTAGCCTAGTAGTGGCTTGCTCCAAAGATGGGTGTCCCAATTTCTCCCGCTCCAAAAGGTGGGTGTCCCAATTTGATTCCTTCCGTCGGCCATCGCCGCCCTCGGCGATTTTCGCAACGTGGAACTGACCGGAACGCCGCAGCCGTTCGAGGTGGTGGTTGGCAGACATCGCAAAAGCCAGGGCAATCTCGCCATCGAGTGGCTGGCCGAGGTGATCAAGTTGGTCTGCGATCTTGCCATGCCTAAATAACGTCGCCGTTTGCACAGAGCTGCGCACGCCAGCCAGCGCGCTAACGGCAGGCTGGATCTGCGGGACAAATCCTGCGATGGTGCGGGCAGTTATCCGCTTGTCCCGTTATCGAGTGAAAAGGAGTTGAGATGCGCATTGCCATGATTGGTCTGGGGGATATCGCCCAAAAAGCCTATCTGCCGCTGCTTGCCAGCGATGAGCGGGTCACCCCGCTGCTCTGCACCCGCAATCCGGCGGTGCTGGAAAAGCTGGCCCGCCAGTATCGGGTCGCCGAGTGCTTTACCGACGTAGCGGCCATGCTGGCCAGCCGCCCCGATGCCGTGATGATCCACGCCGCTACCGCCGTTCACCGCGAGCTGGCCGAGCAGTGCCTGCGGGCAGGGATCCCCACCTTTGTCGACAAGCCCCTGTGCGACAATCTGGCCGAGGCAGAAGCGCTGGCCAACCTTGCTATCACGCAAGATTGCGCCCTCTTTACCGGCTTTAACCGCCGCTATCTGCCCGCCATGGCCGAGGCGCGGGCCCAGCCGCTCACCGAGCTCAACTGGCAAAAGCACCGCTTTGCCCTGCCGGGCAAGGCGCGGGATTTTATGTTCGATGACTTTATCCATGTGCTCGACAGCCTCTGTTTCTATGGCGACGTGCCGGGCGGCGACTTTCATGCGGTATTGCGACCGGATACGAAGGATCACAGCCTGTTGGCCGGGGTAAGCGTCAGCTGGCAGAGCGGCGATCGCGCCATCAGCGGCAGCATGAACCGCAGCGCCGGGAGCACCGAGGAGCGCATCGATGCCTACGGCGACAACCTCTCCCTGCACCTTGAGAACTGCACCCGCGGCAGCATCGCCCGCGACAAGCAGGCGCAGATGCTTAGCCCCAGCGACTGGCAGCCGGTGCTGGCCCAGCGTGGCTTTGCCGCCATGCTGGAGCACTGGTATCAGCAGATTGAGTTCGGCAAGGCAGATAGCGAGCTGATCGCCTCCTACCTGCACGGTCATCGGCTGGCGGAGCAGCTGGTGGCGCTGGCTGACCAGCGGGGATAAGGCTGGCTGGAAGTCTGAGATATATGAATGGGAGGTGCGCGAAGATAGCGCACCAAACACAACGGGGGCCGCAGTTGCGGCCCCTGTTGTTATGGGATGAGATGCATGGGATCAGATGCACTTCACCGGTTTGGGCAGGCCGCCAATCTTGGTCGCCTGCTTGGCTGGCCCTTCCGGGAACAGCTTGTAGAGATAGCGACTGTTGCCCTTCTCGGGGCCGTACTGCTTCTCCATCGCCTTGACCAGCGCGCGGATGGCGGGGGAGGTGTTGAACTCCAGATAGAAGGCGCGCACAAAGCGCACCACTTCCCAGTGCGGCTCCTCCAGCGTGATCCCCTCCTGCGCGGCCAGCACCAGCGCCAGCTCCTCGCTCCAGTCGTTGCTGTTGAGCAGGTAGCCCTTGGCATCGGTCTCGATGAGTTGGCCGTTGAATTCCAGCTGATGTTTTTCGGACGCAGACATGGGGGCTCCTCGCTAATGGGGCTATCAGGATTGGGCGGGCATGGTAGCGCCTTGATCCCCGGTGAGCAACCGGCTCTCGTTGGCCAGATGCAGCAGCTGATCCGCCAGCTCGCTGATCAGGTTGAGCTGCTGGGTCAGCATCAGCTGCTCCTCGCTGCTGTCCGGACTTATCACCGGGCACTGACCTCCGATGGAGCTGGAGGGATTGCCCGCCAGATGGCCGGCGGCCTGCTCCAGGGTGTGGCAGATATGGTGGCGCACCTCATCCAGCCCGCTGATGGCCTCCAGCTTGTCGCGATGGGCCCCCAGCGCCGAGATGTAGGAGAGCAGGGCGTGGTTGCGCCAGGTGAGGGTAAAGCAGAGATCGAGGAAGCGGCGGCGCTTTTGCGGCTCCACCAGCATGCTCTGCCAGGCGGTGGCCAGTTCGCTGTCCGCCAGATGAGCGCTCTTGCGCGCCACCCGATAGTCGATGGACTCGTCCCGCTGCTGCTTGAGGCTCGCCAGCACCGCCGAGAGATAGCGGGCATTGGCCGAGAGCGAGTTGGCGATAAGCGTCGGCAGCCGCTTGTACTGCCAGTCCGGCCAGAGCCAGGCCACCAGCCCGTAGGAGATCAGGCAGCCGAGCAGGGTATCGAGCAGCCGCGGCCCGAGGATCGCAAAGCCGATGCCATCGAGCAGGTTGAACGCCATCAGCACGTAGAGGGTGATAAAGCAGACCGCGGCGCTGTAGTTGTTGCGCACCTGGGTAAAGAAGAGGAAGGCGGCCAGCCCCATCACCACCAGCTGAACGTGCAGCTCGGGGAAGAGCCAGAGCACCGGAATGCCCACCAGTATGCCGGCGAAGGTGCCGAGCATCCGCTGCACCAGTCGGCGGCGGGTGGCGCTGTAGCTGGGCTGGCAGACAAACAGCACGGTCAGCAAAATCCAGTAGCCCTTTTCCAGGTCAAAGGCTTGCAGTATGCCGTAGCCGATCACCAGCCCCAAGGAGAGGCGCAGCGCGTGGCGAAACACCATGGAGTGCAAGGTGAGGTGCTGCTTGAGCTGGGTCAGCAGCGGCAGGCGGGGCGGCCGCGCCAGCGCGGGCAGCTCTTGCTCCGGTTGCTCGGGGTTTTGCAGCACTTCGGCGCTGCCGAGCAGCTGGTTGATGCTGGCCAGATTGCGGCGCAGGAACTTCATCGGCGTCAGCAGGGTTTTCGGGTAGTGCTGCTTGAGATTGGTGAACTCCAGCTGATCGCCGAGGGCCTCCAGCGTCCAGTGAATGCGCTTGTTATGGGCGTAGGGCTTGTGCACCAGAATGGCGTAACCGAGCCGCTGGCACGCCTCGGAGAGTTGCAGAAACACCTCCTGAAATCCTTCCAGTACTATGCCCTGCTTGAGCTCCGCTTCCAGTCGGCTGTAGGGGTAGTGGCTGGAGGTTGCACGCTCGTGAATTTCCAGCGCCAGCAGATAGAGGCGCAGCAGGCTGGCCAGCTCGGGGCTCGCCGGATGGCGGCGGCTCAGGCGGGCATTGAGGGCCGATTTGGTGAGGGTCAGCGCGCTCACCAGATTGATGTTGAGCTGGGCCAGATTGTGGCGAATGGCCTGGGCGCCGTGCTCGTCCGCCGGGAAGAAGCGGGACTTTTCCAGCAGGTAGCGGCCAAGGGCGAAGTAGCTCTGGGCCAGCTGCTCGTGCAGGGTCTTGTAGGGCAGCAGCCAGAGCCAGATAAACGAGACCAGCCCGTACCAGAGGGCGCCAGCGCCGAGGGCCAGCGGCTGGTAGAAGAGATCCGGCGCCTTGGCGGCCCCCAGCATGGTGTAGATGGCGATCAGCAGTGAGCCGAAGCTGATGGTGGCGTAGCGGGCACCGAGCGCCCCTACCATCACGAAGATAAAGGTGGAGCTGGCCAGCCCAATGGCAAACAGCCAGGGGGTGGGGTAGAGATACTGCACGCACAGGGACGCAAACATGAAACAAATCAGCGTCATGGCGAGGTTTTTGAGCCGTCCCCACAGGCTGTCGTCGGTTTCGGCGATGGCGCCGGCCACTACCCCGAGGGAGAGCAGCACGGTGAGCTGGATATTGCCGGTGGCCAGGGTGAAGGCGAGCAGACCGAGAATGGCCAGCAGCACCTTGAGGGCGAAGTAGATGTGACTATCGGTCAGCAGTCGGCGCAGCAGGCCAGAGAGATCCATCGGCATGAAACAGGAACAACCCTTGAACGAAACGAGGGCAGGATGTTACCCCGCCAAAGGAGAAACGGCCCTGATTTGGATCAGGGCCGCTTCGCATCATATCCTTGATTTGCAACTTATCCTGACAGAAACAGGAGCCAATAAAAACCCCGCCGAAGCGGGGTTTTTGATTAGTTGCGGTTGCCGCCAAGCAGGCTCAGCAGGCTCAGGAAAATGTTGTAGATGGAGACATACAGAGTGACGGTGGCGGAGATGTAGTTGGTCTCGCCGCCGCGCACGATCTGCTGGGTAGTCAGCAGGATGGCGCCGGAGGAGAAGAGCATGAACATGGCGGACAGTGCCAGGCTCAGGGCGCTCATCTGCAGGAAGATGTTGGCAATCATGGCCACCAGCAGTACCCAGAAACCGACGAACAGCATGCCGCCGATGAAAGAGAGGTCACGCTTGGTAGTCAGGGCATAGGCCGACAGACCGAAGAAGGTGAGCGCTGTGCCGCCAAGGGCGGTCATCACGATCTCGCCACCACCATTGTTCATGTACATGTTGATGATGGGGCCCAGGCTATAGCCCAGCAGACCGGTCAGGGCGAAGGTGAAGACCAGCCCCATGCCGTTGTTGCGATTCTTCTCGGTCAGGAACATCAGACCGTAGACACCGATCAGGAACACGGCCCAGTGCAGCGGCGGCATGTTCATCACGGTAGCGACCCCCGCCACCACGGCAGAGAAGCCCAGAGTGAGGGAGAGCAGCATATAGGTGTTACGCAGCACCTTGTTGGTATCGCGTACGGCACTTTGGGTGCCGGTGTAGATAGAACGGGTATCCATCTTGGGTGTCCTCTTGATGTCCGGGTGAGACGGCGAGCAGCCGCCTCGTGATCGCTGTTTGTTACTGCATGTTTACGCATTGTATGTAGAACAAATAGGGATGACGAGGAACAATTTCAAGCCACCTGCCATTTTGCTCCCGCACACTATCCCACAGGAAATATGTATTGCATATGAACAAGGGCTTAGCGTAGTATGCACGCCGTTCGGAGGGGTGGCAGAGCGGCTGAATGCACCGGTCTTGAAAACCGGCGATGGGCGACCATCCGTGGGTTCAAATCCCACCTCCTCCGCCATATTCAAAGAGAAAGCCCAAGCGGTCACCCGCTTGGGCTTTTTGCATCTGCGGTTTTTACCGGTCCACCTGATGGCCTGCGGCTATTGTCACTCCCGATAGCTGGCGAGGCGGTAACCGCGCTCGGCGATAAGGGCGGGCAGGGACGGGTCGGTCAGGATCGCCAGTTCGTTGAGGCGGGGCTGGCAGTAGGAGCTGCCCTGCATTTCAAGATCGACAAAGGAAGGGTGGCACATGATCTCGAGCGAATGGGCCCCCAGTTCACTGGCCTCATCGAGCAGTTGCAGCAGGCTGGCTTGGGTCAGCTGCGCGCCGTAGAAGCGGTCGTCGAACCGATCGCAGCTCTGCGGGTGGGTGACGGTCAGGCCGTGGCGGGCTATTTCGCCCCGGTCGATGCGAAGGGGCAGGCCATGCGCCTTGGCGAAAGCCTCCACCAGCGGGTAGAGTGTCGGCAACATATGAACATGGTGGTGGCTGTCGATATGGGTCGGCTGCTTGCCGAAAATCGCGACAAAGCGCTGATACTGACTCGCCAGCTCACCGGATATCTCGGCCAGATCCAGCTCTCCCGCCTCGCTCTTGTGCCAGATCCCCTTGTTGAGCTCGCCCTGCTCGTTCACCAGCGAGGTGAGCGGCGTGAGCGGCTTCCCCCAGCTGAGCATAAAGTGCAGCCCGACTGGCAATTCGGGGAAGCGTTCGGCCAGCCAGGCGGCGTGTGCGATAGCGGGGGAGGTGACGATGGCGCTGGTGGAGCTGACGACCCCGTGCTCGAACGCCTCTACGATGCCGTAGTTCTGGGCGCGGCAGAGGCCGAAATCGTCGGCGTTGATGATCAATCTCTTGCTCATGGCAGTCCTCTTGCGGTTAAGCGCCCCGCCGGTTCGGGCGGGGCGTGCTGGCCTCAGGCGAGGGCGTCGATGGCGGCGGCGAAGTTTGGCAGGTGTTCGCGGTGGGCCAGCAACAGCTCGCGGGCGACGATGCGGGCATCGTTGTCGGAGTGGATCAGCGGGTTGAGGTTCATCGCCAGCAGCAGGTCATCGAAGTCGCCACTGATGGCAGCCTTGGCGGCGGCTATCTCGAAGCTCTTGATGAGGTGCACCAGCCCGTTCACTTTGTCGTCAAAGCGGGTGAGGCGCGGGTGGGGGATGGCACCGTCACGCCCGATAAGGCAGCTCATCTCCACCGTCCAGTCGGCCGGGATATTGGTGACATGGCCCTGATGGGGCACGATGACGTAGTGCTCGCTCTGCTTGTCGTTGTAGATGGCGCTGATCACTTCGCAGGCTGCATCGGAGTAGTAGGCGCCGCCACGCAGCTCCAGCTCCTTGGGCTTTTCGCACAGATCGGGGTTCTGGTAGAGCTCGAACAGCTTCTTCTCGACCTGCTGCACCACTTGAGCCCGGGCACCGCCCTTGTAGAACTCGCCCATCTCGATCCCCAGCATCTCTTTCTCCTTGAAGTAGTAACGCAGGTAGGAGCAGGGGAGCAGGCGCAAGCCGCGGATAAAACCGGGGTCGAACGGCAAATCGAAGATGTTCTTGACCGAGCTGGCGCGGGTCAGGCTGCCATCGGCGACCCCTTCCAGCAGCTCGTCAAAGCGGGATTCACCGTTGACCAGCACATCGCCGATAAAAACCAGATGATTGAGGCCGAACAGATCCATGGAGAGGTGATCCTGCTCGGTCAGTTTGAGGGCATCGCGCACGAACATCTGCATACCGACCGGAATGTTGCACACCCCGATAAAGCGGCGGAAGTTGGTATGACGGCGCACCGCTTCGGTCACCATGCCGGCCGGATTGGTGAAGTTAATCAGCCAGGCATCCGGGCAAAGCTCTTCGACGTCGCGGATGATGTCGAAGATGACCGGTATGGTTCGCAGCCCCTTGAACAGGCCGCCTGCGCCGTTGGTCTCCTGCCCCAGCATGCCGTGACTGAGCGGGATGCGCTCATCCTTCTCCCGCGCCTGCAGCTGGCCGACGCGAAGCTGGGTGGTGACGAAGTTGGCACCCACCAGTGCCTCGCGGCGATCCAGGGTTTTGTGCAGGGTCATGGGGATGCCTGCCTGGCGGATCATCCGTTGGCACAGGTCGAAGATGATGTTCAGTTTCTCTTCGCCAGCGGGAATATCCACCAGCCACAGCTCGCTGATGGGCAGCTCGGCATAGCGCTTGATGAAACCATCGACCAGCTCGGGGGTGTAGCTGCTGCCGCCGCCAATGGTGACTACCTTGATCTTCTCGCTCATAAATCCCTCTTCATCGATCTTTCTAGGTTTGATGGTGGCCGCTCTGTCTTCATGGTGAGAGGGGCCGCAGCCGCCTGTGGCAGGGGCTGGTCACAATGGATTGGTTCTCTTGAACCGGGTTGTTTAGGTCAGCAAGTCGCTGGTCTCAGGCTGAACTTTCGAATTTCGGATAGAGATATTTGCGGTAACTGCCCGGGGTAAACGAGGTGAGCTTCTTGAAGTTTTTGATAAAGAGGCTGACGTCGTTGTAGCCGGTCTCGAAGGCGATATCGGCCACCGAGTTGTTGGTCACCTCCAACTGCATCTTGGCG
This sequence comes from Aeromonas sp. 602658, assembly GCF_049173005.1. Lineage (NCBI taxonomy): Bacteria > Pseudomonadati > Pseudomonadota > Gammaproteobacteria > Aeromonadales > Aeromonadaceae > Aeromonas > Aeromonas sp. 602658. The sequence continues at coordinate 81,592 of NZ_JAAKRF010000006.1, forward strand.
TAGTTGATCCGGATCTCATTGATGATCTGCATCGGCGTCTTGTTGTAGTAACGCCGGGTGGCCCTGGTCAGATACTCCTGGCTCTTGCCACAGAGGGAGACCATGTTGGCCAGCGCATCCTCGGCAAAGAGGGGGCGATCGTGCATCCGCTCCACGGTTTCGTGGAGCCAGAGCGGAAGATCATCGCTGGCGGAGGTGTCCTTGTAGTGACGCAGCCGGTTCATCACCGCGTAGGTCACCACTTCGAGAAATTCGGTCAGCGCCTCTTCCCTAAACCCCGGCGAGACCAGCACCGACTCGATGTAGCTGAGGAACTCGCTCTTGAGCGGATAGGCCTGTGAGGCGACGAAGTGTTCCGGCAACAGGTATTTGAAGTGCTCGTCAAAATAGGTACGGGTGATCCCGACGTTAAAGATGCGGGTGGTGCCGAACTCGTAGAAGCTCTGATGGCGGGAGCCGAGCGGGATAAACACCACGTCCCCCCGCTCCAGCAGCACCCGCTTGCCGTTGACCTCCTGATAGTAACGACCGGTCAGTACCAGGGTGAACTCGTAGTAGTCATGCTGGTGCAAACCGGTTCCGCTCACCTGTTTGTTGTAGATGAACATGTGGAACGGTTTGTTGTTAAACAGTTCGGTTTCCCGGATTGTTTTAACGCTCATGAGTCGCTTCCTGATCTGCGGGCCGATGACGGGGCCTCTCGCCCCGTCCGGAGGTTATTGGTTATGCAGCTTTTCGTGCAGCTCGATCAGCTCGCTGATCAGCTCACGGGCCAGCATGGAGGTCATCAGGTGATCCTGGGCATGGACCAGCACCAGGGTGACCGGGATCTTGCCTTCCCCCTGATCGTCCTCGATCAGCTGGGTCTGCACCAGATGGGCGGCATTGAGCGCCTCGCGGGATTGGGCCATCAGCTGGTGAGCGGCGGCCAGGTCCCCCTCCTTGGCCTTTTTCAGCGCGGTGTAGGCGAGACTGCGGGCCTGCCCGGAGTTGATGATAAGCCCCATTACCACCTCTTCCAGATCGTTGCTGGTGGTGGCCTCTTCAGTGATGTTGTCCAGATCGAACATGTGTCGTTCCTTACGTAAATGCGTTAATTGAAACCGTTAATTAAAACCATGGTTGCGCGCTACCTCGGCAAACCAGTAGCCGCTTTTCTTGATGGTGCGCTGCTGGCTCTTGAGATCGAGGCGGACGAAGCCGTAACGGTTCTTGTAGGCGTTGAGCCACGACCAGTTGTCGATAAAGGTCCACAGGTGATAGCCGCGACAGGCGCTGCCCTCTTCCAGTGCGCGATGCAGCCACTGGAGGTGCTCGCGAATGAACTGGATGCGGTAGTCATCCTCCACCCGTCCCTCGGGACCGATAAAGCGCTCTTCCCCTTCGACCCCCATGCCGTTTTCCGAGATGTAGCAGGGCAGGTTGCCGTAGTTGACTCGCAGGTCAGTGAGGATGTCGTAGATCCCTTTTTCGTAAATCTCCCAGCCGCGGTGGGGGTTCATCTTGCGGCCCGGCATCTCGTAGTAGTCGAACAGATCTTCCGGCGTACGCGGTACACCCGGCAAAGCCACCTCTTTGGCCTTGACCCGGCGCGGCTGGTAGTAGTTGATGCCGAGGATATCCACCTTGCCGGCGGCGAGCAGCGCCTTGTCACCCTCTTCGATCTGCGGCAGCAAGTCGTACTGCTCTAGCAGCGCGATCAGCTCGGGGTCGTAGCTCCCCTTCAGGGCAGGATCGAGGAAGCTTTTGTTGAGCAGCAGATCCGCGATGCGGGAGGCGGCGAGATCTGCCGGATCCTGCGAGCGGGGATAGGTTGGGCTCAGGTTGAGGATGATGCCGATCTCGCCATCATGCTGGCAGGCGCGATAGGCCTGCACGGCACCGGCATGGGCCAGCGCGGTGTGGTAGGCGACGGTGGCCGCCCGACCAAAATCGACCACGCAGGGGTAGTGGTAGTGGCCAAGGTAGCCGCACTCGACCGGCACAATCGGCTCGTTGAAGGTGAACCAGTGCTTGATGCGACCGCCAAACAGGTCGAAGCAGCGGGTGGCGTAGCGCACATAGGCGGCCACCACTTCCCGGCTCTCCCAGCCGCCACGCTCCTGCATGCACATCGGCATGTCGAAGTGGTAGAGGTTGATAAGCGGGGTGATCCCCTCGGCCAGCAGCCGGTCAAAGACGGCGTTGTAGAAGCTGACCGCCTCCTGGTTGATTTCGCCCACCCCGTCCGGGATCAGCCGTGACCAGGAGATGGAGGTGCGAAAACTGTTGTGCCCCAGCTGCTTGAGCAGCTTGATGTCGCTCTCGAAGTTGTCATAGAAGGTGGAAGTGTCGGTCGGGCCGACCCCGTTGTGGAAACGCTGCGGTTCGATGGAGAACCAGTAGTCAAAGATATTGGTGGATTTGCCGCCGCGGTTGGCGGCGCCTTCCATCTGCGGGGCCGAGCTGGCGCTGCCCCACCAGAAGTTATCCGGAAAACGATACTGCATGGGTTACTTCTCCAGGCTGTTAGGGGAGGAGTTTTGCTCCTCCCTTGCTGTCATTGGAATGGCTGTTATCAGAACTTCAGAGCCAGAGCGATATCCTCTTCGCTCTCCTCTTCTTCATCGATGACGTTCTGCGCTTTGTTGGCAATCAGCACGAAGGGGATATACATCATGGTCGCGACACCCAGGTTGAATATCGCCAGACAGAAGGCGGCCACGCTGCCGTTGGTGTTGAAGAAGGCACCCAGGCCGGTCGGCATGGTCCATGGCGCTATGTTGGTGATGGGCGGGATGAGCCCGGCGTAGTAGGCCGCCATGGTGATCCCCATCAGTACCGGGTGCACCAGGATGAAGGGCACCAGCAGGATGGGGTTCATGATGACCGGCAAGCCGAACAGGATGGGTTCGTTGATCTGGAACAGACCGGAGGGCAGACCCAGCTTGGCCACCTGACGGTAGTCATCGCGGCGGGAGACCATAAAGATGGCCAGGATGAGGCCCAGTGTGGCACCGGTACCGCCGAGGAAGACGAAGGAGTCGGTGATCGGCTTGGCCCAGAAGTGGAACTGTTTGCCTGCCGCGATGGCCGCTTCAACCGAGCCGTACTGGTTGTAGAGGGCGACGTTTTCCAGGGCGAAGGGGAACAGAATGCCGGATTCCAGCGCGGTGAGCGCCAGCATGCCGTGTACCCCGAAGAACCAGAGGAAGGAGGAGAACACCACATAGACCCAGCCGACCAGACCGCTCATATTGGACAGCGGCTTGGCGATGCTGTCCATGATCAGCTGGTGGAAGTTGGTGCCCGCATCGCTCAGCAGATAGGAGATGACCCCCATGATGGAGAGGATGATAAAGCCCGGAATGAGCGCGGAGAACGAGCGGGAGACCGAGGCCGGCACGCTGTCAGGCAGGGTGAGCACCCAGTTGCGACGGACGATAAAGGCGAACATCTCGGCCACGACGATACCGATCAGCATGCCGGAGATGATGTTGGCTCCGCCCAGCCAGTTGGCGCCCACCGCATAGGCGTCGCCCACGCTGAACGGCGTGACGGTCATAAAGGCCGCTACCGAGAGCAGGCCCGATGCCAGGGGATCGCTCTTGCGCTCTTCGGCCAGCGCCAGACCGATAAAGAAGGGGGCCATCAGGGACATGATCCCCAGAGTGCCGTTATAGACGTTGCCACCGATGCTTTTGAGGCCGTCTAGGGTGGCGATGGTGGCAGGATCGAGCCGCACACCGATGGAGTAGAAGAAGGAGCCTTCGCCAAAGCTCAGGAACACGTTGTTGATCAGTACGAACATGGCCCCGACCAGTGTCAGGGGCATCAGCTTGATAAAGCCGTTCTTGATGGCGTTGACATGAGGCTGTTTGCCCAGCTTGACGGCAATGGGCAGTATGACCTTCTCCAACGATGCGATGATGTTGCTCACAGGGATCTCCTTACCTATGCGAGGCTCTTCTTGATGGAGGCTACTGCCGCCTTCAGTACGCCGAGGCCATCGACCTTGCCGTAGAGCAGGGTGTCGATCACCTCGACCGGCTTGCCCGGCAGTTGCTGCTGGATCTCCGGCAGCATGTAGGCGATTTGCGGGCCCAGCAGCACCAGGTCGGCATCCTGTCCCTTCTCGCCTGCCAGGGTCTCCGGATAGGCATCGATCAGCACCGGCACATCATATTTTTCCGCCTGCGCCTTCATCTTTGAAACCAGCAGTGAAGTGGACATGCCCGCAGAGCAAAACAGGTAGATACGCTTCTTTTCCATAACCCTTCCCTCAACGCTTGAAAACCAAATGAACAGATCGGTCGAGATGCGTGTCTGTCGTGCTAGCAAGACAAATCAATCATCTCCAGTTGACCTCATTGTATCTACCCATGGGTTTCATCTGGTATTTCGATACCTATATCAATAGTCTTTGGTTGACCATGGTTTTTGCCGTCGCTCACATTTTTGATGGGCAGGCGCAGCGGAAATGAGATGGGATGGGGCGCAAGGAGGATGTTTTCCTTGGTTTAATCTTTATTTTTCAGTTGGTTATTTTTGTGGCCTTAAAGATTGCTGCAAGTTGGCTGAAAAAGATCAATAACGGGTGCTAGCTCACATTTCACAAGTAATGCAACCTGATTGACATTCAGAAGGGCGGGGATGAGCTGCCACTTTTTCGACAAGGTGCTCGCTCATTGACCATTGACGGCAAGTGGATTGGCGAGGGAGGCGGGCTTTTTCCACACTGAGCGGGTTGAAGGAGAGGGTGAACAGGCACCTTGCAGAGGTTATTGCGCTAAGTGAGAGTTGAATGAGTAAGAGCTGAGGGGGTCAGTGCAGTGAGAGGAGAAGGCACAAAGGGATAAACAAGCTGACCCCGGAGTGGCTCCGGGGTCGGCGGGATAGGGGTTAGACCCGCCCCTGATAGCGCAGGGGGAAGCGGCCCTGACTGTCGGGCTGTCCGAGGAAGGGGAGCCCTTGCTGCATCTGTGGTGGCAGTTCCGGGCCCGGCTTCAGGGTGCCCTGGAACAGGTATTGGCCATTGGGTTGCAGCTCGAGGCGACCCATGGTCTGTACCGCATCCGAGCCCTGCTTGAGTTCGGCCACCAGTTTGGAGTCGAGGCAGGTGAGTTTCAGCTCGGGGTCGGCCAGATCCAGCTTGCCCGCCGGGGTATCGGCGCTGGCATTGTACCAGTCGAGGTTGCCGTAGAGGTTGTCACACCAGGGGTTGCCCTGGACAAATTGCTCCACTTTGAGCTGCAGCTGGCCGCTGACGGTGATCGGGATCGGCAAGCGCATCGGCACCCGGCTCAGCAACCAGGGGGCGGGGGCGTTGAGGGTCAGATCCCGGCCGAAGGCGGCACCATTCCAGCCGACAATGCCCTGACCGTTCAGCCCGTTGCGATCGCCAAAGCGTATGGCCACTTCGGGTGCGAAGCGCAGCAGCGACCAGCCGTTGAGATCCCAGCGCAGCTGGTTCACCGATTCGCTGGCATATTGCAGTCGGGCGATCTGGCCATTCCAGAGGGTGCCGCTCACCCCTTCCAGTTTCAGCAGGTTGGCAACGTTGGCAGGCAGCGGCAGATAGCGAGCCACCAGCGCCGCGGGCAGGGTGGCCAGCAGGAAGAGCAGATAGGCTGTCAGAAACAGGCTGGCAATCAGGATGCGTTTTTTCATTGTGGACGACTCAACTGCAAACGTCTGACCTTGACCAGACCCGGGGCCAGATCCTCGCGGGCGATCTCGATGATTTGAACCTGAATGCCGTGCTGCTCCACCAGCGTGGAGAGCCAGAGCAGCAAGTCATCGAACTGGACCGTGTCGATCCACACTTGCAGCTCCTGCGCCTGGGGTTGCAGCCGGGCAATCTTGATCTTGTGGTTGAAGGCGGTGCGGTTGACCACCCCTTCCAGGGTGCCGCTGGTATCGATCTGGCGACCCGCTCCACCCTGCATGGCCAGCACCTCTTCACCCTTCTCCTTGAGCCAGGCGAGGGTCTGCTGCTGGTTTTGTACTTGGCGTTCGCGCTCGGCGATGCGGTTGTTGAGAGGATGCCAGACACTCCAGTAGAAGAGGCCGACCAGCAGCAGTATGCTGCCAGCAACCACCAGTCGCTGTTCCCGTGCTGTGATGCCGTGCCACCAGCTCTGCAATTTTTCCATCATGATGATTTACCCTTGAGCACCAGCGCCCCTTCAACCTTGCCCTCGGTGCTGCGCACCTCGCCTTGCTGTACTTCGAATTGCTTGCCCGCCAGCTCGCGGAACCGCTCGATCTCGGCAAAGCCGGGGGCGGTCACCTGCAGCCGCAGCTCGCGGCGACTGGCATCAAAGCGCATCACCTGCGGCTTGAGGCCGGGGACTTCGGCAAAGGTGGGGGCCAGCTCGGTGAGCATCAGCAGCACACCGTTTTGCGGGGCCTGTCCCATCTGTTGCAGATGCTGGTTCATCTGGCTGCGCACGTTCACGATGCGGCTCTCCCCCGGGAAAATGCGGGTATAGACGGCACGGATCTCCGCTTTCAGCGCCTTGTCCTGCTCGGTGAGCTGATAGAGCTGTACCCCGCGCTGGCCGAGGGCCACCAGCAGCAACAAGCCTGCGGTGATGGCCACCTTGCGCCACTGCAACCAGTAGCGGGCATATTCGGTCTGGGGTCGATAGGGGCCGGTCAGCAGGTTGGCGCGGCAGGTGAGGGCCCCCTTGGCCAGCAGCAGCATAGGGAGTTCAGGCTCCGCCGCCTGCCAGTTGGCGGCGGCAATGGCGGGCTCCGGGGTGTGGCTGTGGATGGTGACCGGCTCGACTTCGGTTGCCAGCAAGATGGCCAGCAGCGGTTCGTCGGCGACGATCCCCTGACAGGGGCCCTGGCGTACCAGCCACTCATTGCCGAGTTGCAGCGCAGACCAGCCATCAGCGGCCTGTGGCAGCGCCAGCACATCGGGCAGCAGTTGCAGGCTCTTGAGGCCAGCGGCATCGAGCCAGCCGAGCCACTGGGCCATCTTCTGCCGATCCACCGCCATCAGATCCACCTGCTGGCCCTCATGGGCCAGCACCACCAGATGGAGCTCGTCCACATCGGAGGCGATCTGCTCCTCCAGCAGGTAGGGGAGGGCCGCTGCCGACTGGCGGTTGTAGCGACCCGGCAGGGTGACGCGCCGGAAGATCAGATCGCTGCCCGGCACTAGCGTGACCACTGGGCGGCCACCGGCCCGATCCTGCAGCTCGCTCAGGGCATCGGCCGAGGGCAGGGTGCCGGAGGCGATGATCTCCTGCTCCTGACCGGACCAGACCAGCCAGGCCACGGGTTGTTGTTTATTGGTCCCCAGTCGGATGACCAGACTTTCGCTCACGCATCTCTCTCCTGCGATACCGGTTTGCAAAGGGCGTTGTGCGCCCTGGCAACCGGTGCGCAGCCCGCAGGCTGCATCCAACATCTCTCGTACCCGCAGGCGATGGCCTGCAGGTGCGCTGTTTATTCGGCGCCGCTACTGAGGCGGCGCAGTATCACCAGTTTATTGTCCTTGCCCCGCTGGAACAGGGTTTCGAGCCAGGCCCGGTTGTCGCCGACCTCGGCCACGACCCGGGCTTCGAAGAAGTCGCTCTTGACCACCAGCGCCTCTTTCAGCCCTTTCACCGAATCGACCGGAGCGAGCATGTCTGTCATCAGCTTGCTCTCTTTCCACCCCTTCTGTGGCCGCTCATTCAGTACCCGCTTGGCATCATCCAGCCCGATAGTGCCCAGATAGAGGGCAACCAGCAGCTCGGGGCGCTGGGGGGCAAGGGTATTGATATTGATCTTCAACTTGTCGTTGGGCAGGGTGCAGACGTAGGGGGCCAGTCTGGCATAGACCCTGGCCGTCACCCCGCGCACCGCCCGCAGCTCATCCTTGCCCAACATCCACTGGTTGGCGGTCAGGTAGGGTGGCTTGAGCCCCTCGTAATAGGCGTCCTCTGCGCCAAGGCTGGAGACCAGCACCGTATCCTTGTCGGTCCAGTCACGAATGGCATCGGTGAGCTGGGCCGCCTCGTAATCATCCATTGCCAGCTCCTTGAGCAGTTCGCGAAACACCTGCACCGGATAGGGCTGCTGCGCCAGCTCCTCGCCGCTTCCCGCCTTGGAGGCCACGCTCAGGCTGTTGAGGTTGAAGCAGGATTGCAGGTCGGTCACCTCGCCCTTGAGCTGGCCATCATCCACTGGAAACACAGTGTTCTTGCGGGCCCAGTTCTGGCTGAGGTTAACCACCTCGGGGTTGTCCTTGAAATCCTGCGTCAGCACCTTGCTTACCAGCGCTTCCGCCGAGAGGGCATACCACCATGCCTGTTTGCCTGTGGTGATGTTGGCGGTGCGGCGCAGCTCAAGCTGCAGGCGGCCGCTCATATTGCTGGCGATGATCACCATCACCGAGAGGATCAGCAGCACCACCAGCAGCGCCATGCCGCGCTGGCGACCGGGAGCGGCGAGATTAGCCCGCATTGGCGCCCCCTCCGTTCTGGCTGTCACCATTACCGCCATTGGTATTGCCGTTGTTCCCGTTGTTGTTGTTGTTGTTGCCACCTTGGTCGGGGTTGCTGCTCTGGCTGTTCTCTTCGGCGCGCTGGCCACCGGCGCCAATCAGGAACTGACGGCGAATGGTGCCGTAATCTTCCAGATCCAGCTCCACTGCCAGCCCGTGGGGCAGCACGCTGCGCTGGCTCCACTCCTCTTTCCAGTTGCCCTTGTCGAAGAAGTAGAGGCGAAACGCCGTGACCCCTGTCAGCACTGGCTGGATGCGCGGCTCGGTGCCGATCACCGGATCCGGATAGAGGTAGCTCAGGCGCTCCAGTTTCTGATCCTTGAGGCGCCAGCCGACCCGCTGCAGATGGGAGCGGGGCAGCATGCCGTCCGGGTTGAGCCAGCCGCTGCGCATAAAGGCCATGCCCCAGTCATCGCTCTGCTGGCCGAACCGGGAAGCCGCCAGCAGCACCTTGTTGTTCTCCCCCTCGATGCGACCGCTGCGCGGCACCATCTGGGTGATGTCTCGCTCCAGCAGGGTGAAGGCGAGTTGCAGTTCGTTGAGGCGGGTCTCCTTGCGCTTGGCCACCTCGTCGCTGGTGAGCACCCCCTGCAGCACCTGATAGGCGCCCATGCTGAGAGTGGCGAAGATGGCGATCGCCACCAGCATTTCGAGCAGGGTAAAACCGGCGTGACGGACGGAGCGAGGCGTGCGGGCGGATAGCAGGGTCATCGGCTGATATAGGTCCGCATCATGGCGACCGGGTTCTCGGCCTTGGCCTCGGTACGCACTTCCATATCGAGCGCCCGGAAGTTGTTGTCGGCGGTGGCGACGCCGCGATAGCGCCAGTACCAGGTGCTGCCCGCCATCTGCTCATCCCCTTCCACCCAGCTGTCGCCGGGCCACTTGTTCTCGAGCTTCTGTTGCACCAGCTGGTTCTCTACCACCCAGGTGGCGAGTGTCTTCTGCTCCAGATAGTTGAGGGCCGAGAGGTGTTCGCTGGCGGTTTTCATTACCGCGAGACCCGCGATGGCAAAGACTGCCAGCGCTACCATCACTTCGAGTAAGGTCATGCCCCGGGCGTTCATCGTGCCACCTGTTGAGGGTGTGGTTGGCACAGCAGTAGCGCCACCATGACTCCTTTCTCAAACAACGTCATGCCGCGAGCGTTCATTCGCTCACCTCTTCATCTTCATCACCGGTGAGCAGGGTGAGGCGGCCGAACTCGTCCCCCTTGACGATGCGGGTGTAGCGGGCATCGTCATCCTGCTGGGTGAAGGTGAGCACGAACGGGCTCAGCTCGCCGCCCGGGAAGATCAGTAGCTGCGGCGTGCGCTCCTTCTCGTCGCGCTTCTGTTCGGTTTTCTCGTCGGAGTCCGGCTGCCAGCCAAAGCCTTCCAGCTCCAGCGCCAGCGTCATGTTCTCGGCCAGTTGCACCGGCCCCAGCTGCTTGTCGCCAGTCAGGGCCAGCCACTTGCGATCCTTGGCCTGACGCTGCATAAACTGCCAGCCGTTATCCTCGATGCGAATGCCTACCAGCCGACCATCCATCACCGCATACTCCTGCGCCAGCTGCAGCGTCGCCATCAGGCGACGCGCCTGCTTGTCCAGCTCCCGATCTCCTCTGGCGCCTCCCATGCTGAGAGTGACGGCGGTGGCCACTAGTCCCATCAGCATGGCGACCAGCAACACTTCCAGCAGAGTAAAGCCTGATTGGCGACGGGCAGATGGAACAACCCTCATTCAGGCTGCTCCAGCAAGGCGGAGTGAATGCGCTGGCGACATATCACTTATTGGAAATCCTTCAGGTTCCAGTTGCCGATGTCATCATCGGTACCGGCTTCACCATCCAGACCCATGGAGAAGATGTCGATCTTGCCGAACTGGCCCGGGCTCAGCAGTTGGTACGGGTTGCCCCAGGGATCTTGCGGCAGGCGCTTGATGTAGCCGCCATCGCGGTAGCTGCGCGGTGCCGGATCGATGGAAGGCTTGGTCACCAGCGCGTCCAGGCCCTGTTCTGTTGTCGGGTAGCGGTTGTTGTCCAGCTTGTACATGTCGAGGGCGTTTTCCAGCGCCACGATATCGGAGACCGCTTTCTGCTGGTCAGCTTTCTCCTTGTTGCCCATCAGGTTGGGCACCACCAGACTGGCCAGAATGCCGAGGATCACGATGACCACCATGACTTCCAGCAGGGTAAAACCGGATTGACGACGTTTGTTCATGAGTTGCTCCGTAACGAATGAGATGGGATGGCCCATCAGAGAGTGATCACTGGGTGGGTTCGACGGGCCGCCAGCGGCGCCACCGAACACCGGAAACTTACATATTCACCATATTGTTGAGCTCGAGGATCGGCTGCAGGATCGACATCACGATAAACAGCACCACCCCGGCCATGGAGACCACCAGCATGGGTTCGAACACCCCGAGGGCGATATTGACCTGGGATTCAAACTCCCGATCCTGGTTGTCTGCAGCCCGCTCCAGCATGCTGTCGAGCTCGCCGCTCTGCTCGCCGGAGGCGATCATGTGCAGCATCATGGGCGGGAAAATCTTGGTCTCGGTCAGCGACTTGCGCAGACTGGTCCCCTCGCGCACCCGTTCGGCGGCCTCGAGAATGCGCATTCTGGCAAAGTCGTTGGAGAGCACTTCGCCGGAGATCTTCATCCCCTCCAGCAGCGGTACCGCACTGGCGTTGAGGATGCTTAACGTACGGGCGAAGCGGGCGGTGTTGAGACCGCGGCTGACCCGGCCAATCACCGGCAGGCCGAGCAGCACCTGATGCCAGCGTCGGCGACGCTTTTCATCGGTGAGCCACCAGCGCCAGACAAAGCTGCCAAGGAAGATCAGCAGCAGGAACCAGAGGCCGTAGGCCTGCATCAGTTCGCTGGTGCCGATGAGAAAACGGGTGGTGCCCGGCAGCTGCTGGCCCATGTGTTCAAACTGGGCCACTACCTTGGGTACCACGGCGGTGAGCAGGATCGAAATAACCCCGATGGCGACACAGGTGAGCACGATGGGGTAGATCATCGCCTGCAGCAGCTTGGTGCGCATATGCTGGCGCTGCTCTGTGTAGTCAGCGAGACGGTTGAGCACCTTCTCCAGATGGCCCGATTTTTCACCGGCCGCCACCATGGAGCGAAACAGCTGGTCGAATACATGGGGAAAGGCCCCCAGCGAGTCGGCCAGCGAATAGCCTTCCACCACCTTGCTGCGCACGGTCGCCACCAGAGAGCGCAAGTGAGCTTTTTCGCACTGCTCGGCCACCGCCTTGAGCGCCTCTTCGATGGTGAGGCCGGCCCCCACCAGAGTGGCCAGCTGGCGAGTGATCAGGGCCAGCTCGGCTGTGCTGGCGCCACGACGGAACAGGGCGAAGCGGGTCGCCTCCCGTTTTGCCTTCTCGGTGGTCTCGTTCACCTCGAGGGGGGTGAGCCCCTGCTCGCGCAGCAGTTGGCGCACCTGACGGGCCGAGTCACCCTCCATCACGCCGCTCTTGCTGCGCCCCTTGTTGTCGAGGGCCTTATATTCGAATGCCGCCATCTCAATCTTCCCGGGTCACGCGCAGTACCTCTTCGAGGCTGGTCTGCCCCTTGAGCACCTTGTCGATACCGTCGCGGCGGATGCTGGGGGTGTGGCCGCGGATCAGCCGCTCGATGGCCATCTCGCCGCTGGCGCCGTGAATGGCTTCACGCACCGCCTCGTCAACCACCACCAGTTCGTGGATGCCGGTCCGGCCACGATAGCCGGTGTGGTTGCACTGTTCGCAGCCCACCGGATGCCAGATAGGCTGATCAGGTTCCAGTGTGATACCCATTGCAAGTCGCTCCTGCTCGGTGGGCGGACGCGAGGCGCGGCAATCGGGGCAGAGGGTACGCACCAGCCGCTGGGCCAGCACCGCCAAGAGCGACGAGGAAAGCAGGAAGGGCTCGATCCCCATGTCCCGCATCCGGGTGATGGCGCCGATGGCGGTGTTGGTGTGCAGGGTCGACATCACCAGGTGACCGGTCAGTGACGCCTGCACCGCAATCTGGGCGGTTTCAAGGTCACGAATTTCCCCCACCATCACTACGTCCGGATCCTGGCGCAGAATGGCGCGCAGGCCGCGGGCGAAGGTCATGTCCACCTTGGTGTTGACCTGGGTCTGGCCCACCCCTTCGAGGTCATACTCGATGGGGTCTTCCACCGTCAGGATGTTGCGATCCCGCGAGTTGATTTCTGACAGCGCCGCATAGAGGGTGGTGGATTTACCGGAACCGGTCGGGCCGGTGACCAGAATAATGCCGTGGGGCTTGCGAATAAGCTCGCTGATGATGCTGCGGTTGGCCGCGGTCATCCCCAGCTGCTTGAGCTCGAGGCGCACGTTGTTCTTGTCGAGCAGACGCAATACCACCCGCTCGCCGTAGCTGGACGGCATGGTGGAGACCCGCACGTCGACGGCGCGGCCGCCGATACGCAACGAGATACGGCCATCCTGCGGTACCCGCTTCTCGGCAATATCCATCCGCGACATCACCTTGATCCGCGAGACCAGCAGTGATGCCAGCTTGCGATGGGGGCGCAGGATCTCCCGCAGTACCCCATCGATACGAAAACGGATCACTAGTGCCCGCTCGAAGGTCTCGATATGGATATCGGAGGCCTCCTCCTTGATCGCCTCGCTCAACATGGCGTTGATGAGGCGAATGATGGGGGCGTCGTCATCGGCATCCAGCAGATCTTCGCTTTGCGGCAGCTCTTCGGCCAGGGCGAAGAAGTCCATCTCGTTGCCGAGATCTTCCATCAGCTGGCGCGCTTCGGAGGAGTCGCGCTGATAGTGGGCCATCAGCAGCTCTTCGAAGGCCTCGTTGTCGAGCTGCTCCACCGCGAAGCTGCAACCCGCTACCCGCCGAACTTCCAGCAGGGCCTGCGGGGTGACGCCGGGGCGGCACTGCAGCACGGGAGCGCCGTCCCGCTCAATCAGGATCACCCCGAAGTTGCGGGCAAAGGCGAAGGGCAGCTCCGGCAGCGGGGGCGGCAACTCGCCGCCATCAAGATGGTAGGCACTCATCAGGGACGGCTCTGCACAAAGGGGGTGGTGCTGTCAGCTGTGTTCTGCTGGCGGCGTTTTATCTGCTCCATCTGATTTTCCACTTCCTGCCGGATTTCGGGTGACATCATCACATCCTGGCCATAGACGGGCAAAACCTGACGGGCGGGCGAGGTGAGATACCCCTCCTGGGCGGCAGCATTGAGCTGTTCGGCGCGGAACAGGCTGTACTTGTTACTGGAGACGCCGGTATAAACCTCCGCATCACGCAAGATGGTGGGCCGGATAAAGACCATCAGGTTGCGCTTGTTGGTGTTGGTGCTGGTGGAGCGGAACAGGTAACCCAGTACCGGGATATCGCCGAGTAACGGCACCTTGGAAACTTCCTCCTTGGTCTGCTCATCCATCAGGCCACCCAGTACCACTGTCTCGCCACTCTTCACCAGTACGGCGTTTTTCACCGTGCGGGTATCGAAGGTGGGACCTAGTCCCTTGGTACTGTCTGATACGACCTTGGCGACGCTGGAGACCTCCTGCTCGATGTTGAGCAGTACCGAGTCCCCTTCGTTAATCTGCGGCGTAACCGTCAGCTTGGTGCCCACCGTCTTGCGCTCTATGGTGTTGAACACCTGATCGCTGGTGGTGGAGCTTTGTGAACCGCTCTGCACCGGCACCTCCTGTCCGACATTGAAGGAGGCCTCCTTGTTGTCCATGGTGACGATACTCGGGGTTGAGAGAATATCGCTCTTGGTATTGGAGGCGAGAGCCGTCGCCAACATGGCCCAATCGCCGTGATAGAAACCGGCGGCCATCCCGTTAAAGCTCCCAAGCAAGTTGGTAGCTGTCTCGGTATTGCCATCCTGGTAATCCTTACCGGCTGCGATGGCTCCGCCAATGGGCAGTGTTGTGTTGGTAAATTGGGTGCCGCCAGCGTTGGTGTTAGCCCACTGCACGCCCAGATTGAGGCCGTCACTGTCGGCAATTTCGACGATGATCGCTTCTACCAGCACCTGGGCGCGACGGATATCGAGCTTGGCCACCACCTGCTCCAGTTCCGCCATCACATCCGGCTGGGCGGTGATGACCAGGGCATTGGTTGCCTCGTCGGCAGAGATGGCCAGCTTGCCACCGCCGATGCTGGCGCCCCCTGTGGTTGCTCCGCCCCCCTTCTTGTCAGCCTCGATGCTGGAGCTGACCCCCTTGAGCACATCGACCATATCCTTGGCCTTGCCATATTTGAGATAGAAGACCCGGGTGTTGCCCTGACTCTGCAGGTCGCGGTCGAGCTGGCGAACCATCTGGATGATGCGGGCGCGCGCTTTCGGCTCACCGCTCACCACCACAGAGTTGGTACGCTCGTCGGCCACCACCTTGGGCGACAGCAACAGAGAGGCGGTGCCCCCTTGTGGATTGCCATCCTTGTTGAGGTTGGTCACCAGCCGCACCATCTCGCCGGCCGAGGCATATCTCAGCTTGATGATGTCCACATCCTGATCGCCTGCGCGGTCGACCCGGTTCACCACTTCCACCAGACGGTTGACCACGGCGGCGCGGCCGGTGATGAGCAGCACGTTTGATGGCTCGTAGTGCACCACGTTGCCCCCACCGGCGTTGTCGTTGAGCTGGCGCAGCAGGGGAGCCAGTTCACGCACCGAGACGTTGCGTACCGGCACGACTCTGGTCACCATCTCGTCGCCCACTCCCGGGTTATTGCCATCCACCACCGGAATGGCGGAGGTTTTGGCATCCCGCGAGCGGAGCACCTTGAGCACGCCGTTATTCATCGGCACCACGGCAAAGCCGTAGACATCGAGCACACTCAGGAAGAACTGGTAGTACTGCTCCTCGTTGAGCAGGTCGTAGCTGCGCACGTTGATCTTGCCGCGCACCGAGGGCTCTATGATGATGGTCTTGTTGAGGTTTTTGCCCACCGTATTGATGAACTCTTCGATGTCGGCGTTCTTGAAGCTGGCAGAGTACTCGGTGGCCCAGGCTGAGCCCGCCATCATCAGAGCCGCTGCGATAGTGGCCAGACGCCAGCCTTTCCCTTTAGTGGTCATTATTGGTACGACTCCAAATCATTATTCTGACAAGCGCACATAGATGTCGAACTGTTCGCCCTGCCGCTCGACGGTTACTGTCATTTCCGTTGCGCCAGCCAGCTGCTGCATCGCCTGCATGGCTTGCATGTTGTCACGCAGATCCAGTCCGTTGATGCTGATGGCCAGATCATTGGCCTGCAGCCCGCTTTGGTTGAAAAATTCCGGATTGTTGCCCGGGTTAAGGCGATAACCGGCCATGCGGCCATCCATCTGAACCGGTGAAATATTGAGGTAATCAGTGATCTTGCCCGGATCGGCCATCAGCTCGCTGCGCAGAGAGCCAAGGAGAGTGGTATTTGTTGTTTGCGGTAGCGGCTTGCCATACTCCTCGCCATCCAGCATCAGGGTCTCGTCGCGGCCATCCCGCTCTATGATGACCCGATCCGGATAGACCTGCCGGATCCGCGCCTGGGTGCCGTCAATCATGTCGCCAACCCCGTAGGAGTTCTGGATGCCGGACATGGCGATGATGGCGATGGATTTGGCCGGATCCGAGCTGGCCAACACCCCGTTGAGCTGGGCATTGAGCTGGGTGCGCGGCGCATTGGCGGCCACGGCGGTTTTTGCCTGCGCCTTGGGGATCGCCTTGCCAAACAGCGCCAGTCGGCTCACCTCGCCCAATTCAAGGCGCGGACTGCTCTGGCCGCTGACCGCCACGGTGGAGGGTTGCCACGGCTGGCTGGATTGCGGGTTTGCCAGAGTGAGCAAGCGCCAGGTGAGGGCTGCGCTCTGCTGGGCCAGCATCAGCAGCAGCGCCAGAAAGAACACTCCGGTGACGCGAGTCAAAGGAAGCTGCCGGCACCGGGCCAGCAGCAGGGTCAAGATGTCATCCCTGAATCGTAGCGTCATATTAATCAACAAATTCCAGGCTCTGGGGCGGCTGCGTATTGTGTACGGCTGCGTGCTGTGACACAACGGGTCGGGGCGCACCAAACCGTAAAAATGGATATTTCATCACACCGTAAACCTTTGAATGCTCATAAAAGTGGCACTCAGGCGAGGTGCATCCTGCTTGCCAGCGATTATCAGGGGAAGGTGTGTACTCACCCTTGCCAATCCTGCAACGCCTTGAGGGTTACGCTCTGGCCTCCGACATCCAGCACAATGTACTGCTGGTCGATGGTGGCGAGCACGACCCCGGGGGCTATTTCGCTCCCTTCCCGGTATTCGCGGCCATTGAGCACCACGGCCCGCTTGGCCGGATTGGATGAGAACACATGGGAGCCATAGCTGAATGCGGGCACTTGCTGGCGAACCGAAAGCGGAGCGGCATTCAGCGACATCAACTGGGCCGGCTGCACGCTTTGGGAAACTGTACCTGATTCCTGTTGCAGCGGTGTTTCGTTGAGGGCGCGCATCAGCTGTTCGGCCAAGGTCGGTCGACTGGCTGCCGGATTGCTGGCAGCCGCTGCGACCCTGGGCTGCTGCACTACAGGTTCCGGCAGGGGCGGGGGCAGCGGACGGGTCACCATCGCCTTGGGCTCAACCCGCACGAAGGGGGAGGCAATCACCTCTTTTACCTCCACCTTCTCCTCGATGGGACGCAGGTGGATTAGATGCCAGCCATAGTTGGCACCCGCCCCCAGCAGCAGGGCAAGGGGCGCCAGCAACCAGCCGACGCGACGCGCGGGTTGCGCCTCCTCGCGGGCTATCGCCAACCCCATGGCGGGAATATGGCTCTGTTGCGAAGGCTGCTGGGCACGGCGCAGGGCATTGAGCAGGGTAGACATCAGGAGGTCTCCTCCAGTCTTGGCATGGGTTCGCCGGAGAGTGCGTTGAGCCGCAGCAGGGTGTTGCTGCCAGCGATGCCGTCAGGGGTGAGCCCCTGATCCCGCTGGAACTGCTGCAGTTTGTTCTTGAGCTCGCCATCGAAACGGCGCACCTTGCGTTCGGGTTGTTGCAATGCTCGGCTCAGAGCGTTGTCGAGCCACTGGATCTGGGTCTGTCCGGCATTGCTGGCGATCAGGCTGACGCCCCCTTTCGGCATGCGCCAGAGCAGGGTATAGCTGCCACCCCAGTTGTCGCTGAGCCACTGGCGATCCACTTGCCAGCTTTGGTTGCCGATCATCAGGCTGGCCTTGCTTGGCCCCAGATTGACCAGGGTGGCGTAATAGAGACCGCCACTCTGGTCAGTGAGCGTGATCATGGCGGGATGCTGCAGGGCGCGCAGCTCCTCGAGGCTTGCCTCTCCCTCCTGGCAGCGCAGACCGGCGCGAGGGGCGTTGTCACAGGTGGCATCGAACGGTTCCGGTTCATAGCCCCAGACCCGATAGAGATTCTGCATGGCGCTCTCGGGGTCGAGGGCCTGATTGATCGCCTCGGTCAACTGTTCCTGTTGTTCGGCCGTCTCGTCAACGGTGACAGGCACCTCGACCTTGACCACAGGCCGTTCGGGGAATACGCCGAAAAATTGCCAACCCCACCAGCCTGCAGCTACCAGCAAGGCGCCAGCCAGTGTCACCATCAGACCGGAAAGCCAGCTCCCCTCATCACGGACGCCGCTCACCTCGAACGCTGCCTGGCTGATGTCGCCATGAACAATCTTGTAGCTGCCACGGGCGAAGGCGGCGAGCAGGGCGCGATCGCAGATGAGGTTGATCAGGCGCGGAATGCCGCCGGAGAGCCGATGCAGCGTCTGGATCGCTCTGGGGGTAAAAATGGGCTGCACACAACCGGCTACTTGCAGCCGGAAGCGGACGTAGGCATCCACATCGGTGGCGGAGAGGGGCAGCAGGTGGTAGCGGGCGGTGATGCGCTGGGCCAGTTGGCGCAACAGGGGCTGGCGCAGCATCTGTTGCAGTTCGGGTTGGCCGATCAGCACGATTTGCAGCAGTTTTTTCTCGTCGGTTTCCAGGTTGGTGAGCAGACGCAACTGCTCCAACACCCCGGGCAACAGATGTTGGGCCTCATCCACCAGTACCACGCTGCGCTTGCCTGCGGTCAGGTTGGCCAGCAGGTGGTCGCGGATCAGGTCGAACAGTTGCTTGATCCCGGCCTCGGCGGGGTAGGGGAGTTGAAACTCGTCGCAGATGGCTGCCAGCAGATCCCGTTCGGTCAGGGAGGGGTTGAGGATGTAGGCGATCTCGGTATCTGCTGGCAACTGCTGCAGCAGGCAACGGGAGACGGTGGTTTTGCCGGTGCCCACTTCGCCGGTCAGCAGCACAAAGCCGCCACCATCCTGCAATCCGTAGTTGAGGTGAGCAAGGGCTTCGCCGTGGCGCTCACTCATATAGAGGTACTTGGGATTGGGCGAGATGGAGAAAGGCGGTTCCGATAGGCCGAAGAACTGTGTGTACATGAGGGGATTCTTTTGTAGCCGGCGACAGATAAGAAATGTCTCCGGATGATAGCAAACCTCGAATTCATTGGAAGCCATCATTGGCAAAGGATGACAAATTGCAGCCTTTTCCTGTCATCTTGTGATCCAGATATCGCCCCGTTGCACCATGGTACTCAAAAATTGCAACCAATCTGAAAAATAAGTTTTTCATCAATGGCTTGTCGGTATGCGTTGTCACAGTAGTCCGGTGTTTTCGGATCAATAGTCATGGTCTGGCCACTATTTATGCCCGTTTTCTCCTCTCGTAAGGGTGAACCGAGAGAGGGGCTAGCGGCGAAACAGCGCCAAACCCCAATCAGAGTACAGGGCGCGGGCCACTCTCCCCGCGCACTCTGTTACTGTCGTTGTAGCAGCAGGCTACCGATGGAGTAGCCTGCGCCAAAGGAGCACAGTACGCCGCGAGCCCCCGCAGGAAGGTCGCGATTGTACAGATGAAACGCGATGATGGAACCCGCCGAGCTGGTATTACCATAGCTATCAAGAATGACCGGCGCCTCCTGCTGGCTGGCATCGTGGCCGAGCAGTTTGCGGCCGATGAACTGGTTCATGGTGAGGTTGGCCTGATGGAGCCAGAGCCGGTTCAGGCTCTCGGCGGGCCAGCCCTGCTCATCGAGCTGGTTGGCAATCTGGTCGCACACCAGCGGTAACACCTCCTTGAACACCTTGCGCCCCTGCTGGCGGAACAGCTTGTCGTCGCTGTAGCGAGTGCGCGGGCTCAGCCGGTTCAAAAAGCCGAAGTTGTTGCGGATGTTGTTGGAGTATTGGGTCACCAGCTTGCTGGCCACCAGTTGCCACGGATTGGCCACCTTGCAATCTGCTTCCCGCTCCAGCAGCACCGCGGTGCAGGCATCGCCGAAGATAAAGTGACTATCCCGATCGCGAAAATTGAGGTGCCCCGAGCAGATCTCCGGATTAACCACCAGCGCCACTCGGGCGGTGTCTGCCGCCAGCATGTCGGCGGCAGTCTTGATGCCGAAGGTGGCGGACGAGCAGGCCACGTTCATGTCAAAGGCCATGCCGCTTGCTCCCAGATAGTGCTGCAGCTCGATGGCCAGCGCCGGATAGGGGCGTGGCATGTTGGAGGCAGCGACGATGACCAGATCGATCTCACCCGGCTCGCGGCCGGCGGCGATCAGCGCCTGCTCGGCGGCAGCCACCGCCATCTCCACCATGATGGAGGGCATCTCATCGGGCCGCTCCGCCAGCAGCGGTTGCATGATGTCGGGGTTGAGTACCCCTTCGCGGCTCACCAGATAACGGCTTTTGATGCCGGACGCCTTCTCGATGAACTCGCAACTGGAGTGCTGCTTGGCGGGGAGCTGGCCGGCGTCGATGGCGGAGGCGTTCTCCTCGTTGTAGAGATCCACATACTGGTTGAAGGCGGCCACCAGTTCTTCATTGCTGACGGCAAAGGGTGGGGTATAGAGGCCTGAGCCACTGATCACGATAGAGGTCATCTTTGCTCCTCGCCGGGTGCGTTCCCGGCTTGTCGGTTTATAGGGTAGAGAGGGTTACAGCTGGTCGATCGCCGCAGCGAGACCCGCCAGAGTCAGCGGATGCATCCGTCCGCCAACCACGTCATTCATCAGTTTGATGGAGGGATGCCAGAGCCACTCCCGCCGCGGGGTGGGGTTGATCCACACCAGTTTGGGAAAGTGCTGCTGCAAGCGGGTGAGCCACACCTGACCCGACTCCTCGTTCCACTGCTCGACACTGCCGCCCGGCCAGGTGATCTCGTAGGGGCCCATGGTGGCATCCCCCACCAGGATCACCCGGTAGTCGCTGCCATAGGTGCGCAGTAGCCGCAGGGTATCGAACCGCTCCTCAAAGCGGCGGGCGTTATCCTTCCAGACGAAGTCGTAGAGGCAGTTGTGAAAATAGAAGTACTCCAGATGCTTGAACTCGTGGCGCAACGCAGAGAAGAGACGCTGCACCTCGGCCACGTGGGCATCCATGGAGCCCCCCACATCGAAGAAAACCAGCAGCTTCACCCCGTTGTGGCGCTCGGGCCGCAGCTTCACATCGAGCCAGCCCTGGCGGGCCGAACTTTTTATGGTGTCGTCGAGATCCAGCTCGTCGGGATTGCCTTTGCGCACCCAGCGTCTGAGTTTGCGCAGTGCTAACTGGATGGCGCGCTGGCCAAGCGGTGAGTCGTCGCTGAAGTTGCGATAGTGACGGGCCTCCCACACTTTGGCCGCCTTGCCGTGCTGCTTCTCTCCACCCATGCGCACCCCCTCGGGGTGAAAACCGCCATGGCCAAACGGGCTGCTGCCACCGGTCCCTACCCACTTGTTGCCGCCGGCGTGGCGCTCTTTCTGCTCGCTTAAGCGCTGGTTAAGGGTTTCAAGCAGCTTGTCGAGTCCGCCAAGGGATTTGAGCAGCGCCTTCTCCTCTGGGCTCAACAGTCGCTCGAACTCCTTGCGCAGCCACTCCTCGGGCAGGCTTTCCGGCAGCAGGGGGATGGCGTCCAGCCCCTCATAGTATTCGGCGAAGGCGCGATCGAAGCGATCGTAGTGGGCCTCGTCTTTTACCAGCAGGCAGCGGGAGAGTTGGTAGAACTCCTCCATATCGACAGCGACCAGCCGGGCAGCCAGTGCGGCGTGCAAGTCCAGCAGCTCACGCAGGCTGCAGGGGAGCTTGTGGCGGCGCAGATGGGTAAAAAAGTCGATCAGCATGGTTCAGCTGCCGCGCCGGGCCAGAAAGGCGAGCTTCTCGAAGAGATGCAAATCCTGCTCGGTCTTGAGCAGGGCGCCATATAGCGTGGGCACCAGCTTGCCGGGCTCGCGGGCGCGCATCGCCTCGGGGGCGATATCGTCGGCCAAGAGCAGGCGGATCCAGTCCAGCAGCTCCGAGGTGGAGGGTTTCTTGCGCAGCCCCTCTACCTCGCGCAGCTCGAAGAAGAGATCCATTGCCTCGCCAAGCAGGCTCTCCTTGAGGTCGGGGTAGTGGAGTTTGACGATGGCCTGCATCTCGACCTTGTCGGGGAAGCGGATGTAGTGGAAGAAACAGCGGCGCAGGAAGGCGTCCGGCAGCTCTTTCTCATTGTTGGAGGTGATGATGACCACAGGCCGCTGGCGTGCCTTGACTCGCTCGCCTGTCTCGTAGACGTCGAACTCCATCCGATCCAGCTCCAGCAGCAGATCGTTGGGGAATTCGATGTCGGCCTTGTCGATCTCGTCGATCAGCAGCACAGGTCGCTGCTCGGCGCTGAAGGCCTGCCACAGTTTGCCTTTACGAATGTAGTGGCTGATATCGGCCACTCTGGGGTCGCCGAGCTGGGAGTCCCGCAGCCGGGCCACCGCATCATATTCGTAGAGTCCCTGTTGGGCCTTGGTGGTGGACTTGATATGCCAGGCAATCAGGTCTGTGCCGAGATGGTCGGCGACCGCTTCCGCCAGCACCGTCTTGCCGGTGCCCGGCTCCCCTTTGATCAGCAGCGGTTTTTCGAGGGTGATGGCGGCATTGACCGCCATCTTCAATGCATCGGAGGCGAGATACTGGCTGCTTCCTGAAAATCCCATAACGTCGGTTCCTTTGACGATTGGCGCCTGGAGTCAGGGGCCAGAGAGAATAAGCTCTATATGTTGTAATACCATATGGTTATAACGAATAGTCACTTCTCATTCAGAAACCACAGGGTAATCTTGTTTCATCGTCGTAACAAACACAGGGATAGCGCCATGAGCAAAATTTTTGAGGACAACAGCCAGACTATCGGTCACACCCCGCTGGTTCGTCTCAACCGTGTTACCAAAGGTCGCGTGCTGGCCAAGATCGAGAGCCGCAACCCCAGCTTCAGCGTCAAGTGCCGGATCGGTGCCAACCTGATCTGGGATGCCGAGAAGCGCGGCATCCTGACCAAGGGTAAGGAGATCATCGAGCCCACCAGCGGCAACACGGGTATTGCTCTGGCCTTTGTCGCGGCAGCTCGCGGCTATCCTATCACCCTGACCATGCCGGCTACCATGAGCCTGGAGCGCCGCAAGTTGCTCAAGGCGCTCGGTGCCAATCTGGTGCTGACCGAAGGGCCGCTTGGCATGAAGGGGGCCATTGCCAAGGCCAACGAGATCCTCGAATCCGAGCCGGGCAAGTATGTGTTGCTGCAACAGTTTGAAAACCCGGCCAACCCGGAGATCCACGAAAAGACTACCGGCCCCGAGATTTGGGATGCCACTGACGGCGAGGTAGATGTGTTCGTGGCCGGGGTCGGTACCGGCGGCACCATTACCGGTGTCTCCCGCTATCTGAAGCAGACGAAAGGCAAGGCGGTGGTCTCTGTTGCGGTCGAACCGGCGGAGTCGCCGGTCATCAGCCAGAAGCTGGCCGGGGAAGAGATCAAACCGGGCCCCCACAAGATCCAGGGGATCGGCGCCGGCTTTATCCCGGGCAACCTGGACCTCTCCCTTATCGATCGGGTGGAGAAGGTGACCAGCGATGAAGCCATCGAGATGGCCCGTCGCCTGATGGAGGAGGAGGGGATCCTGGCCGGTATCAGTTCCGGTGCTGCGGTGGTGGCAGCCAGCCGTCTTGCCGAGCTGCCGGAATTTGCGGGCAAAACCATTGTGGTCATCCTGCCGAGTGCGGCGGAGCGTTACCTCTCCAGCGCCCTGTTTGCCGGGGTGTTCAGCGAGCAGGAACTGCAGCAGTAACTGATCGGAATCTTTCAAAACAGCGGCGCTCCCAGGAGCGCCGCTTCTTTATGGGCTAGACTCAACCCCTGTTAGTGTCACTTGATCCTTATTTTTTGGGGTAAAATAACAAGTTCCGGAGTGAGAAAAAAAGCAGACATTCCGCTCTAAATCTCATATCCTGTGCGGCGTCACGCGGTGTTTGCTGGCTGGGTATCACAAAGTAACAAAGTGTTATTTTTCGTTATAAAATAATTTCAGGCCAGTCCTGATGCGGCTTGTAGCCCAATAACTGAAAATTGCCAACCAGCGCGCCGATTACTGCACAGAAACTTGACCTGGATTAAACCATTGCGGGTCTGCTTTCGTTACTTTACAACATATCCATACTGACACGGTGGGTCAGGTTGCTTCAAAAACGACCAATCCACCAAAAAATATCAATAATATGGGGTGAAACCATGTACGAGAAGTCTGTTGTTATTACTGCTGAAAACGGCCTGCACACCCGTCCGGCAGCTCAGTTCGTGAAAGAAGCCAAAGAATTCCAAAGCGAGATCACTGTGGTCTCCGGTGGCAAGTCCGCCAGCGCCAAGAGCCTGTTCAAGCTGCAGACCCTGGGCCTGACCAAGGGTACCAACGTAACTATCCAGGCTGATGGCCCGGATGCTCAGCAAGCTGTTGAGAAGCTGGTTGCCCTGATGGACGAGCTGGAGTAATCCAGCTTTAGATTCCTCCCCCACAGTCGTTTTAATAGGAAGGATTATGATATCTGGCATTCTTGCGTCCCCCGGTATCGCATTCGGTAAGGCGCTTCTTCTTAAAGAAGATGAAATCGTTATCAATCAGGGCAAAATCTCTGCTGACCAGATTGATGCCGAGATCAACCGTTTCCTCGAAGCTCGTACCAAGTCAGCTACCCAGCTGGAAGCCATCAAAGAGATGGCCGGTCGCACCTTCGGTGAGGAAAAAGAGGCCATCTTCGAAGGCCACATCATGCTGCTCGAAGATGAGGAGCTGGAAGGGGATATCAAATCCTTCATCAAAGAGAACAAGGCTTCCGCTGACAAAGCCATCTATGAGGTGATCGAACAGTACGCCAAGATGATGGCCGAGCTGGATGACCCTTATCTGCGCGAACGCGCTACCGACTTCCGTGACATCGGTACCCGTCTGGTCAAGAACGTACTGGGCATCGCCGTTGTCAACCTGAGCACCATCGACGAAGAGGTGATCCTGGTCGCCAAAGACCTGACCCCGTCTGAAACCGCTCAAATCAACCTGAAATATGTGCTGGGTTTCGTCACCGACATCGGTGGCCGTACCTCTCACACCTCCATCATGGCCCGCTCCCTGGAGCTGCCGGCCGTGGTAGGCACCAACGACATCACCGAGCGCGTCAAGAACGGTGACATGCTGGTGCTGGATGCGATCAACAACCAGATCATCATCAATCCGACCGCTGAACAGCTGACCGAAGCCAAGAAGTTCCAGGCTCAGTTCCAGGCCGAGAAAGATGAGCTGGCCAAGCTGAAAGATCTGCCTGCCATCACGCTGGATGGTCACCAGGTCGAAGTGTGCGCCAACATCGGTACCGTCAAGGATACCGAAGGTGCCATCCGTAATGGCGCCGAAGGCGTGGGTCTGTACCGTACCGAGTTCCTGTTCATGGACCGTGACGCGCTGCCGACCGAAGACGAGCAGTTCAAAGCCTACAAAGAAGTGGCCGAAGCGATGCCGGATCAGCCGATCATCGTGCGTACCATGGACATTGGCGGCGACAAAGAGCTGCCGTACATGAATTTCCCGAAAGAGATGAACCCCTTCCTGGGCTGGCGTGCCGTGCGTATTTTCTTCGACCGCGAAGACATCATGCACGCTCAGCTGCGGGCCATTCTGCGTGCGTCTGCCTTCGGCAAACTGCGCATCATGTTCCCGATGATCATCTCTGTCGAAGAGTTCCGTAGCCTGAAAGCTACCGTGGAGACGCTGAAAGCCGAACTGCGTGCTGAAGGCAAAGCCTTTGATGAATCCATCGAAGTGGGTATCATGATCGAGACCCCGGCCGCTGCCGTGATGGCTCATCATCTGGCCAAGGAAGTGGATTTCTTCAGTATCGGTACCAACGACCTGACCCAGTACACCCTGGCTGTCGATCGCGGTAACGAGATGATCTCCGCTATGTACAACCCGCTGTCACCCTCCGTCCTGACCCTGATCAAGATGGTTATCGATGCTTCCCACGCCGAAGGCAAGTGGACCGGTATGTGTGGTGAATTGGCTGGTGACGAGCGCGCCACCCTGCTGCTGCTGGGTATGGGTCTGGATGAGTTCTCCATGAGCGCCATCTCTGTACCGCGTATCAAGAAGCTTATCCGCAACACCAGCTTCGAAGATGTGAAGGCAATGGCTGACCAGGCATTGAGCTTTGCCACCGCTGCTGAAATCGAAGCGTGCGTAGATAACTTTATCAAGCAGAAGGCAGTCTGCTAAGATCGGCTGCAAACAGCGACAAATCATCTTTAGGAGCTTTTACTATGGGTCTGTTCGACAAACTGAAGAAACTGGTGTCCGACGATAGCGCTGATACCGGCGGCATCGAAATCTTTGCTCCGCTGTCTGGCGAAATCGTGCCGATCGAAGATGTGCCTGACGTTGTCTTCGCCGAGAAGATCGTGGGTGACGGCATCGCCATCAAGCCGGCTGGCAACAAGATGGTTGCTCCGTGCGACGGCACCATCGGCAAAATCTTCGAGACCAACCATGCGTTCTCTCTGGAGTCCGACTCTGGTATCGAGCTGTTCGTTCACTTCGGTATCGACACCGTTGAACTGAAAGGCGAAGGCTTCAAGCGTATCGCTCAGGAAGGCCAGCAGGTCAAGCGCGGTGACACCATCATCGAATTCGATCTGGCCGTTCTGGAAGCAAAAGCCAAATCTACCCTGACTCCGGTGGTCATCTCCAACATGGACGAGATCAAAGAGCTGGTGAAGATGACTGGTGCCGTGACTGTGGGCGAGACTCCGGTTATCCGCATCAAGAGGTAATGGTCGGCTGGCCTATGCCAGTTGCCGCAGTAAAAAACCGAAGCCTGGTGCTTCGGTTTTTTTATGGTTGCGTGCGAGCTTCCCTTTCTGGCTATCAGGCTATTGTGCCGACATGACCACCCGGTTACGTCCCTGCTCCTTCGCCTGATAAAGGGCTCGGTCTGCCATCATCAGCAGATAGTCGATGCTCTCCTGACCCTTCATGCCGGCACACCCCAGACTGATGGTTAGCGCGATCTGTTCTCCTTGCCATGGCAAGCGGGTGGTACTGACATGCTGGCGCAGTTGCTCGGCACGTTGTGCCGCCTGCTCAATGCTGCAGTCTGGCAGGATCAACAGAAACTCCTCTCCACCCCAACGGGCCAGGCTTTCCCCGGGCAACAACTGGCCCGCCATGGCATGGGCGACGGCGCAGAGTGCGGCATCGCCCGCAGGATGGCCGTAGCGGTCGTTGACCTGCTTGAAATGGTCGATATCTCCCAACACCACCGAGAGGGGCTGGCCCTGCAACCAGAGAGCCTGCAGCTGTTGCTGGGCGCCACGCCGGTTGGTCAGTTCGGTGAGGGGATCGGTGCAGGAGAGGCGGCTCACCTCTTCTACCATGCATTGCAGGTCGTGGATATCGCGAAAGGTGACGATATGGCTATCCGGGATGGCATCTGCCCCCAGCTGGGCGGTGACGATAAACCAGCGAGAGTGGCCACTCTTGCATCGGATCAGCGCCGGCATCTCGGCGACCTCCAGTCCATGGTGCAGGCTCTGCTCTATCTGGTTATGCCAGGCCTGAATTACCGAGTTGCGATAGCTCTCATCGGGATAGGCGAGGTGAAACCAGCTCTCCATGTCCGGCAGATCCTGCAGCTCATAGCCCAGCTGTTCGCGAAAGGCCCTGTTGAGGAAGAGATGGCGACGCAGGGGGATCCGGTCGGGTGACATATGACCCTGGCTGGCTGTCGACTCGGACACCAGGATTGGGAGCGGGATCACATCAAAGGAGCGAAACAGAATGTGCTCTAGTTGTTGGTCATCCATGGGCGAAAACGCGGCTCCCTGCTCTCCCGTTCGTCAGCCTACATTAGGTGAGAGACCGCAGCGGGTAAACTCATTTATCACTCTCCGGCGGTTGCCTGAGTGGACGGTCGTGGCAACGGGAACATAAAAAAGCCGCTCACCTGGGTGAGCGGCTGTTGTCATCAGATCAGTGCAGTTCGCTATCAGGCTGGCTGCTTGCCATCTTCCGCGGGAGGTGGCAGAGCGGCGGAGTTGGACTCCACCTTCTGCTCTTCGCCCTGCATGTTCTTGATGTGAATCGTCTTAATGGTCTAAATGCATTGTTTTATAAGGAAAATTAATTTAAACCAGATAATTAGGGTCACGCATGGGGTCACATTGTGGCATGGCGCCAGTCACAAGAGACTGGCGTCATGGTCTATCACGGAGTTTCAAGCCAAGCGTTCTCGGCCATCTGTTCCGGTGTCATCGGGTTTTGGAAGTGGTTATGAACTTCCCCGATGTGCATGGCCTTGGGTGGCTTCTGGTTAGAGGCTGTTGCTGCAACAGTTGCCTGGATCAACTGCTGGCCGAGACCACCTGATGGGATGCTGTTTTGGCCACCCTGGCGATAACGGGTAAGTGGGGCATTTATGTTCTCCACCATAGGCATACTCAGATCCGGTATAGATCCGACATCTAGGTTTACACCAGGCAATTTGTCGAACATCTCCAACACCCATTTAATAGCTTTGCCAATAGCCCAGATCGGGGAATACAGCACCTTGAATATGGAGCCAAGGACTGTGCCAGCAGACATGCCCATTTCAGTCATGTTGCTGAAGGCGCCGGCGGCCTCGTTCGTTGCACCAAAGAAACCTGCAATCGTCGAGATGACGCTGGAAATACCACTTCCAATGACAGGAAGTATCTCCGCCCAAGGTTGAAACACTGCCGATACGGCAGGACCTAACGTTGAAAGAAGTCCCTGGGCGAACGCTTTAATAGGATCCCACCACATCACTAGAGCTCCAATGGCACTGCCAACAAGCATGACTGGCCATGCTATGGCTGCGATGGCCCCACCTAAAGCAGATACAATGGTCACGGCACCACCAAGGACAGCAAATCCGGCAAATGCCAATGCTGTAGCTGAAACAACTTTTGTCAGGTTTGGAAAGATATTTGTCCATCTCAGCAACACGCCGCCTGCATCTACGACATGGGATATCACATCGTTTATTGCTGGCGTTAGTTTGCCAAATGCGCTTGCTCGTAATGCAAACCATACGCCCTCTAGGCGCATCCATTGGTCAGTCATTGAAGCCGCCATCTGTTCGGCTTTCCCCATGCCATGCGTGTTGGCCAATGCGTTGATATTTTTGCCAAGGGCGTTGGTGTTGGTCATGAGCAGCTTGATCATTGCTACCGCCTCGTCAGAACCAAACGCCTTTTTAAGCTCATCGCTCTGAGCAATAGTCAATGTATCTCCATAACGAACCTTGAGCTGATCGAGGATATCCAGTATCGGCATCACTAGCCCGGCGCTGTTTTGGAAATTCATCCCCAAAACTTTTTGTGCGTTTCCAATCCCTGACAAGAAAGCATTGAGTTTGGTACCGGCCTCTCCGCCTCCCATCGTTGATTGCAGCATACCAAGCACGGCGAACTGCTCATCCATTGAGACGCCCGCGATGTTACCGGCTGCCCCAATAGCCTCGAAAGCGTCAGCCATACCTTTACCAGTTGTCTTGAAAATCTGTACTGCAGTGGCGGTTTTCCCCGCCAGATCTTCAACCCATTTGGATCGCCCGATGGCATTGGCCTGTTGCTCAAAAATGCCGTACATGGTGCCCAGATAGTCGGTGATGGTAGCTGTGTCCGCTTTAGTTGCTGCGGCAAGAACCCCTGATGCTTTCGTAAATGTGGAAAGCTCATATCCTTCAAGATTCGCCATTGCAGACTGAATCTGATAGGACGCCCTGACAAGGTCTGTGGCAGATTTTCCGTAATCCATACCGAACTTCAGAGCTGTGATACCGAGTTGATTAAGTACCTTGTCTGTGACGCCAAGGGATGCAACTTCACCAAGTGCCCGGTCCATTTCGATAGCTGGCTGTAGGGTTGCTTGGATACCTAATGCCCCAGAAATCATGGCTCCAGCACCACCTGCCATTTGCCCCCAGCTTTGCTGGACGCTTTTACCAACACCACCAAGAGTATTTTCGATCTGCCGTAACGGCCCGGTGACTTTATCTACCAAAGCCACCTGCATCATTAACTTTTCCATCCAGGCCATATATTTATTACCTATATATACTTGTTTATACCATCTGACATTTACTAATGGTCAGTATTAATGCAATGGTTGCGAATTTAATATCTCAGGTCAACCTGAAATATGTTTGTTAATTTTTAGGTGAAAATGTCGGTCATTTATTTTTTTCAAAATTGCAAAAATATAAAAACAAGGAAATTCCAGTAAGGTTTTGTTTTTGTTGGTGTTTTCTGGTTCTCATCACTGTCTGTGTTCGTTCGGCGAACATCATGAAAACCCACGGAAAATATGAAATACCATGAAAAAACATGGAGTTATAAATTTTTTATCCGGCCAATTTTCTTGCTAAAACTGCAAAGTAGTGAAATTCCTTTCACTCTTTTCAGTTTTCAAAACATGCGCAGAACCCAGTATTCATGCGGGTTGGCAGTACCAAATTGCACGAATCCATTTCTGCAAAAAATTATATTGATGCACCGCGCAGGCGGGAGCGGAAGAGCGCGGATTCCGTGACGTGTGCGCGTCCGTGGGTCTGTCTACTGGCATGAGTCAAGGGCATGCGCTTCTGTAGATAGCTGGGCATGGTCACGTGTTGATACAGCCAGGTAGTGTTGAGAGTCTCATTGAGAGCTTGCTGTGGTGGTTATATTATGGCTGCTTAATCAGTGACCTAGGGATAGATATGAGTGAGCTTAACCTTCCTCGCTACGAGCGGGATGCTATCAAAGAAATTGACACTGAGATGCTGGATAAGCTTATCGAGCAGAGTCTTTATGATGAACGGCCAGATGCCTTGAGAGATATCGGAGTCGGACGCTGTGGTTTATATGTTGCCTCACGTCTCAGAATGTATGAGCAGGCTCTTGCTGAGTACCGTAACGCGAAGGCCGCCAAAAAGCGCTCTGATATGGAATCTCGTGCTCGCCGTGCAGGGGGAGACTTGGCTGCTGCAGTTCAGCAGATGAAGCACCGAGTAGAAATGGAAGAGCATGATGAGCAGTTCTTCCGTATTGATGACATGATCATCCCTCCACATAATTTCAGTGAGCGCATGACCATCCGAGTCAATTATCACTGGCGCAAAACGCTTGATGATGAATGGGTATATGGCTGCATAGCCTTTTCCCACCGAGCTAAATTGCAACCTGATTACTCCATGGCACGGCCAGTCAGGAAGCCGAGTGCCGCCAAATTGGAGCAGAAACGGCAGGATCAGTTGTTTAGCGAATGGGAGCATCTCAAGAGGCTTGCACTTCAGTCAGTGCAGCAATATCTGAAAGATGGGGGGGATGGTGCAGCGATCCCGGAAACATTCCAAGTTGTTACCGATCAGCACAATGGAGTGCTGAATAATTTCAGTGCCAGATTTTGGCTTGTGCCTTCGCCTCCCCAGTAGTTATCCGTTCAGGGCGGCCAGCCAGATGGGCGGTTCTCTCCCCCAAAGGGTGATCCGGTGGATTTGTTACATCTGCGCATCAATTCGAGCCATTCGCCCGCTCAAAACTGCGGTGAAAAACTTTTATGGGCACTACTGTCTACCTCTCTACCCAATGGCTCAATCCCTTATGCTGAAAGGCTTTGAGAGGGGTGGGATTGATTTTTCATTCTCACCCCACTCACTACCCAATAGCCTCCCACTCTCCCCCTATGGAATTTTTGTACTGCTGGAACTCATCAGACCAGAAACAAAAAAATTACATTAAGGAGGTAGACAAGGTAGACAGTGGGTAGACAGTAAAAAGTTATTATCTACCTGTCTTTAATCCTTATATATCAAGGGTTTTTGTGTGTTTGGTAGAGAGGGGGAGAAGGATTTGAAAAAGTCTCATATCCAATGGGGTTGGGATGAAAAAAAGGGCCGCATCGTGCGACCCTGGTATTCCTTCTGGCTGGCCTTATTAGTTCTCAACGAAGAGCGGCTGTGGCATGAAGACTTCCGCCGCCTCGGTCAACCCTGCGTTGGTTTGGGTGTACCCCTTGATCTTGCGAGTGCGGTACTCCCTTCCCAGCTCTCTAGCAGCGCTCTTTGCCGCCTGGCTAAACTTCTGGACTGATAGCGGTCGCCCCAGTCCGTGGTATTCCATGTAGGCCAGATAGAGGTGATAGAGGTAGCGTTTCGGCTCCTGCTTGATGCTCGAGTTCCCCCCCATGAACAGGCCCATCGGCTCATCCATAAACGCCAACGTTGAGCACAGGTCGATGACAGGATCCGTTGCTCGCTTGATGGTGAGAGCATCGCTTGAGTTACGTTGTTCCAGCAGCAAACGCCGGGCCTGCTCTGGTTCTGCGAACCTCTCCAGCAGATGGCGGATGACGATGGGCAGTTCTGCCGCGATCTTGTCGCCGAGCAGCGGATCTTTGTCCTCCTCCGATACCACTCTGTCAAAGGTGAAGATGACCCGTCTACGTGCCACACCACCATTGCGTTCAGTGATGACCATGGGCTCATTATTGGTCGCCAGAACGACAGCCCTGATCACGGTGGCAAATTGCTTCTCGTATTTGCCATCCACCTCAACGAGGTCACCGCCAGTAATCGCCTTGATACCACTGCCATCGCCGATGTACTTGGGTTGGTCAGGGAGCACAATCAGGCGCTTGTCTACGAACTGGGCGCGGCCCCTGGCGTTATCGAGCGCGATCATGTTGCCGGATCCTGTGTTCCGGAGTCCGCCAGCCAGTAGGGTCGCAATGTTGGCAAACACACTCTTGCCGCTACCACCTTCCCCTGTTACCTCAAGGAATAACTGCCAGTCATAGCGATTGGCCAGCACCATGAACAAGGCCGCCTTGATCCGCTCCATCTTGGCGATATCACTATCTGCTGCATGGGTCAGCCACTTGGTGAAGTTGGGGGCGTGTTGCTCGATGTTCTCACCTGGTTGATGAGCCCCATATTCAATGCCGTTATGGTTGAGTAGCCCATCAGCTGCTGCATGCGGCCTGAACTGGTGAGTTGCCATGTCGTATACCCCGTTGGCAAACCCGATCAGATCATCAGGGGTATTGCCGAGCGGCGAGATCATCAGCTTCATGGTGGCCACCGCTTTCGATACCGCGGAGTCACTGAACGGCACATCATGGTCTGTGAAAATGACCGCCATTTCACGGCGCAGCTCGATATCTGCCAGCGGCCCCCACAGCCTGCCATCGTAACGGTACACCCGCTCAGCCTCGATGTTGATAGCCACATCACCCAGGCGTTCGATCAGCAGGCTGGCACGTTGGCTTGCGCTCATCTTCTCGATCGGCACGATGGGCTTTTTCATTTTCTCATTGGCTGCCCCAGTTAGCTCCGCTGCGGCCAGCTCTACCTGTCCGGGTTCCTTCTGGCTGGCTTCCTTGGGTTTGTCGGTTGTCTTGGTTGGATGATCCCCTATGATCGCCGCCTTGGTCGCATCCAGCCCATGAGCCTGGTGATAGTCGTTCCAGTCGCCGGCCTCTGGCGGAATGGCTACTTGGGCGCCGATAGCAGCGGCTGCTTGCTCCGCCTTGGCCTTGCCCGGGTTGCCCTTGGTCTTGGCATCGTTGTCCGCACAGATGATCGCTCTGCATGGCTGCAGTGGGTTATCGGCTCCCCGAACCATGTTGGCGACGGCCAGCAGATTACCCGCATCCATGGCACAGTAGACGGTTGCTCCGGTTGCCTGATGAATGCTCAAGCCGGTGGCGTAGCCTTCGCATATTGCCACCAGAGCATTGCCCGGGATCCGGTGGCATGCCCCGGCCTTTTGCCCGCCCGCCAGATAGCTTTTGCTGCCCTGGTCGTCGATCAGCTGAACGTTCACCAGCTGTCCACCAAAGTCGGCATAAAGCGGCACCACCAAGGAACCAGGTGCAAAGGTCATCTCCCCCACAGCGATCACGTGCTGGGATACGTTGACCTGAACACCCTGCAGCCCTTTTCCTTCAAGGTAGGGGCTGACCCCTTGCTGACAGTCTTGCATGATGTCTGCAGCACGGCGGGCTGCCTTCTTGCGCTGTTGTTCGACTCGCTTGCGCTCTTGCTCGGCTTTGTCCTGTAACAGCCGGTGAATTCGTTCCCGCTCAGCAGGGTCTAGCCCTTCACCAGACAAACCAACCAGGGGGGCGAGCAACTCGGCCGCCTCTTTGAGCGGCTTCCTGATGGTCTTCGCCACCAGATCAAGCCCATCACCAGCCCCACACTGACTGCAGATGAAGGTGCCACGCCCCTCCTTGTCATCCATCCGAAAGCGGTCTTTGCCACCACAGGCAGGGCAGGGGCCGTGTTTACCTCTGCCCGGGATATCAATCCCCACCTCAGCCAACAGCGCTGGCCAGCGGCCACAAGCTGCGGCAGCCACATCAGAAACCAATGTCATCGACTGACTCACTGATCACCCCCTTGCAGAAAAACAACCAGGGTTTTGAAATCCTGTTTACCTAACCCCATCAACTGGCGGGCTTGATCAGGTGTTACCGCGATTGAGTTGCCTTGCATTTGCTCAATGAACTTTGCCCGTTCGTTATCGCTGTCAAACACACTCAGAAAGCCGAGCCCCTTATTGCTGGCCAAGACTCTCAGAATGCCGCTCTCGATGGAGGGGGAATCCTCGCGCTCGGCATCAGTGGGCGCAGGGCACTTTGTCCATGCCAAATAGATCATGAGTGCAGCTCCTGTCTGGCTCCCGAGCCCATGACGTTGACCTGACGAATCTGCACCTCTACGGCATCCAGGCTGGTCAGGATAGGGATAAGCAGGTCGGCCATCATGCAGGGTTCTACCATGGACTGGTTACCGGCTATCACTTTGAGCATGGCGGCAAGGTATCTGCTGTTGCGCTGGGTCATCGCGGCCAGTTCGGTGCCTGCGCACATCTCTTCGAGCTGATCGAGCAGGTCGGCCAGTGGGTTCAGCAGATCGATCAGCAACTGGCTATCCAGCAGCTCAACATTGCGAAAGCAGGTGTGGTGTAACGCGCTGGTCAGAGCATCGACATGGGCCAGTTTGGTTTTGATGTGGGAGTTCATACTGCACCCCCTTTGCGCGGAGTGCGGGACATAAACACCAGTGGCAAACCGGCCAGTGCGGCGCGCGCTTGGGCTTCGTTCTGGCCAAATGCGGAAATGGTGCGGATACGGCGCAGGTCTGCCAGGCGGCAGACGCTCGGGGTGATCAAGAAGGTATAAATCATGGGGTAAAACCTCTGTGTATTTAACAGAGGCGGATCGGGTAGCCGCAAAGCAGCGCCACACAGAAAAGGCGCAGCCGGGGCGTTTTCTTTGGCTCCCGACCCATGCCCCGAAACTGGATAGATCCCCGGCGCAGTGGCCGAAGTTTCGGGAAATGAGGGCTGATTGTCTCTGTGTGATCTCTGCTTGCGGGTGCTTAATCCGCCAGCTATGTAACCACTTGCTTAAGGTGGTAACAGGAAAGATCTTACCGTCTCGATCAGTCTCAAGCAAGCTTATGCGTCTGGTTAACAGTGCTTTGGGCGGATCTTGGTCTTTGATAGACTGCATATTGTTCAATCTCGCGCTGGAATAGGGTGTGGTGATGAGGGATGAACGCAACGAATGGGAGCCCTGGCAGGCTCCCATTTTTCTTAGGCATTCAGTTCCTTCATCAAGCGTTGGCGTTTGCCCGGGCTGTCACACTGTGTCAGCAGGTCAGAAGAGCGTGGAATAGTCGGCATGGTCAGTGCCTGATAGGCGGCGGATTGATTCTCCTCCGCCGATACTTGGTGATTTACCATGGCCTGATCCAGTGCTTTGAGCAATTCGGCACGTGCCCAACCCAGCGCGGCCTGCCGGTCCGTGGTGCACGCCTTGGCATGGGTGATAGCCGCCAAGTCTGCCAGTTTTGGCTTGAGTGCCTTGATGATGGCCGGTAATTCGTCCTCGAGTTCCTTGGCATAGCTGCCGACGACGAATGCTCTGCTCATTGAGACCGCCTTATGAGCATCATCCAGCGGCAGGATCAGCTGTTTTTCCTGCAGCTCCGATTGGCTGATGGCTGCCTGCGCCGCTTCGATCAGTTCACCCAGTTCACGATACTCATCAGATGACTCAAGATC
The DNA here is from genome assembly GCF_049173005.1 of Aeromonas sp. 602658. Taxonomy (NCBI): domain Bacteria; kingdom Pseudomonadati; phylum Pseudomonadota; class Gammaproteobacteria; order Aeromonadales; family Aeromonadaceae; genus Aeromonas; species Aeromonas sp. 602658. Next base: position 117,502 of record NZ_JAAKRF010000006.1, read on the forward strand.
CGGTTCACCGTGAACCAACTGGTTAACCCGCTCTTGGCGAAGAGCTTCCCGGCGATCAGTGGCCTGCTGGATGCGCTCTGTCAGGTTCTTGCGCTGCTCACGCAGTGCCTGAAGTTCGTTATCAATCGCCATCATCTTGTCGTGCTCAGCACGGAACTGGTCAATCCGTTGATCCAGATAGCTGGCGGTTACTTCCTTGGCTCCCTGGCGCTTTGTTGTTTGCTTCATGGGTTACTCCTGATGGGTGGTGATAGTGATGTTGTCGAAGGCGGCATATGCGGTGTCGTCACCCAGCGCATAGGACTGTGCCCGGTAGTAACGAACGCCCCAACTGGCCAGGTCATCAAGGCTGTCAGCGCTAAGACGATGGGTGTTGTTTACGCTGATGATTTGCAGATTTTCGGCAAAGGTGACGGCCAGCAAGGTGCCGGTCATATGCTGGTGTGACAGTACCGGCATGTCGGCAATTTTCAGTTGTTGCTCTTTGCTGCGGACTTGCCCTGGTTGCAGATAGGCTTGCTTGTGTGCACGCAGCAGGTCACCACCGACCAGTACGCGCAAGCGCGGATCGTTGCGGTATCCTTCGGGCAGTTTGGCGACCAGCTCATAGGCCATCGTATCGAGGTCGGCATAATTGCCACCGTTCCGGGTGTCGAAGGTCACGGCATCACGCAGCACTCGCAGACCATCCTCGTCAGCGGCCTTGGCCAAGGCATGCCACCCTGGCATCACATCTTCACCATTTGGGTTAGCTACAGGGTCGGTGCTTGCGGCAGCGTATTTGCCATGAAAACCGACTCGCAGAAGGTCATCACCAAATGCAGCCAGTGCCAATGATTCAAGCACTTGGTTAGCCTGTTCCTGAGTCATCCCCTCCAACATTTGGCTCAGCTGTCGCCACGTCCAGATCACACTGCTGTCCACATCTTTGAACGTGGGGTTGCGGGTACTGGGGTTTGCTGGCACCAAGAAACGACTGCGTTCCTTGCGACCTGTGCGTAGTCCCGACTTGATAGGGTCGAACAGTGGTGAATGTGGATCGCTCACGTCCAGGAACGTCAACAACTCAAGGAAGGGCGTCGCTTGCACGATGGCTGAACGCAAGGCCCCGCTGGCGCTTGGGTCAAGGTTGCCGAAGGTGGATTGCTTGCCAGGAGCAAAGCTCATACTCACGTTGGCTAAGAGCTCTGAGAGGGTCGGTTTGTTCTTATTCATGTCGCTGTTCCCTGTGGTGTTTGCCCAAAGTTGGGATTGCCCAATAACGATCTGGCTATTACTGAATTTCATGTGGGTAGTACCGGTACTCGCTGGCTCATCGGTGACCCCGAGTGCCCCTAGGTACCAAAGGCCTTTCCCTGCGAAATTCTCTTTCGGCTCAATAGAGCAGAATGCATAACGGCCAGTTTTATTCAGTTCGATTAATGCAAGAGAGGGATTCAGGATGGCAAATAGCTTAATAACGTTGCCCTCCTGCTGTGTTTTTAATGCCTCGACATGTCCGAGTGGCGTAACTCGTTTATGGTCTGGCCACAAACAAGCGGTGTAATATTCTGGGTCGTATGATTCAGCCATCTGAGTTAACCATTCCGGCTTTATCTCTCTGCCGTCTACAGTTTTTCCAGATGTGCCGATGCACACCCATCCTGTTTTTAAAGTTGATGAGGTCATATTCACTCTTTATTTAATTAGTGGTCTAAAGCGAAACTGATTTTCTGCGTTTTATTTATTACTCTTGTTTATTTCGTCCAGAATGCTTTGCCGTGCACTGGGCGACAATGCATTGATAAGGTCAATGACGACGGTGCTGGCCTTATCAGTGGATGGCCTAAGAGTATGCTTGTATGCAAGGGTTGAAACCCAAGCATGGCAGCACACGGTGCATTCGCAATACAGGTCGGTGACGTTCTCGGAAAGGTGATTGGATTTTGTCACTCGGCCAAGGCTTTGGCACTGGTTACAAACTACGCGCACATATCCCCCCCTTAATGATTACTTCTTGTTGTTCGCTCCGATATTTTGGCTGTCAGCCAATCATTAATTTCATGCTCCACCCATGCCACCGATTTTGGACCAATAGAAACAGGGCGAGGGAATGTACCTTCTTTCATTCTTAAATAAATAGTAGGCTTTGATAGCCCAACCTTTGAAATAACATCCTTTATCCGCAACAAGCGAATGTTTTGCTCTGGCATAAGCAGGCCCTTTAAATAGTTTTAGCAGTAGCGGCAATCGTATTGCTTGAGGCAGATATTACTGCCTGAGACCAAGATAACCAATATAAGCCAAGACGTGACATTGCTGTTTTGCCTTGTTTTTCATGCAAAAAAAGTCAATAAAATTGAATTTTAAAACGTGTCAATAGAGCAATATGGCTCAATATGGCGCTATATGATTTTTTTTAGTCGGGGCATCTGGGTGAAATTTTTTTTATGAATTTTTGGAATCTAAATTCAATTTAGCATGCCAGATTGGAATTGATCGTGGCGCTGTGCTGGCATGCTTGTTGATTAAGTTTATGAATATAAAGGTTTATTTACTGATGATCTAAGAGGGATGTGATTAGGTCAGCCCATTTTGTAAGTGCTGCTTTGCGCTCGTCAAAGAAGTCGTGATGGTTGTAGACCGCCACAATGCCCTGTGACTTGAGGGTGTGGTTCAGGATCAGTTCTGCTACCTCCTGCTGCACCCCGAGCGCGGCCAGGTGAGTTCTGGCGGTATGGCGCAGAGCGTGCACGTTCAGTTGCTCGATCCCATCAACCTTGGCCCGTAGTTTCTGGATGGCGGCATTCAGGGTGGTTTGCCCCATATGTGGCTTGGTCTGCCTGGAGATGGCGGGGAACACGTAGTCACTGCCACACCCAAGATACTTGGCCTCTTTAAGCCAGATGATGGCTTGCTCTGGTAAAGGGATCACGATGCCACGGCCGGTCTTGGCCCGTTCTGGCTGCAGTGTCCAGGTCTGCTGCTGCAAGTCGAACTCGTCCCAGGTGGCAGAAAGCAGCTCCATCTTTCGGCCACCCAGTAGTAGCAGCAGGCGAAAGGCCAGATCGCAACTACGGCTAAACCCCCTGCAGGTAGGGATCGCCCCCAGCACCTCCGCAAGCTTTTCCCTGGTCAGATAAAATTCCCGGCTTTTCAGTTGGCCACCGGCATCAGCCAGGGTAAAGGCGGAGGCTGGGTTGCTCTCTACGATATGCCGTTTGATGGCGTAGTCGAACAGTCGCTTGAGCCAGCCAAGGATGTTGTTGGCCATGGTCGGGCTACCACGGTCGAGAATAGATTGCAGGAGTGCATCAATATGCCTTGGTTTGACATCCTCTGGCCCCAGCTTGCCCAGACCGGCGATGATGTCCTTCTCGAATCGCTGTCGAATCACGTGAGCATCTTTGCGGCGCCCTTCGACCTGTCTGGAAAGGAACTCATCAGCCAGGGAAGCCACCGTGACGCGGTTTGCGATGGCTGTATGCCGAGCGATGGATTCGCGCTTGCGCTCCTGTTTCTCGCTGGCTACATCGGTACCAAGGGTGACCATGGCCATCAACCGCTTCGACTCGTCCATGGCTTGTTTGAGCGCCATGTTATCGACATGACCGATCAGCATCTTGCGTTGCTTGCCGCCGAAGCGATACCGCAGCCGCCAGAACGGGCGCTTATAGTTGGCTGGCCAGCAGAGTGCGAGGTTGTCACACACTGACCGGTTATCAAAACGCGCTCCCTGTTCACCTTCCCGCATGAGTGCCTTGAAGGTGATTTCAGCCTGCTTTCTTGGCGCCATAATGTCCCCTGTGTGACCCTAAAGTTTTTCGTAAGCAAAAAAAAGTGTGACCCCATTCTAATTAGGGTCACACTTGGGGTCACACATTTTTTAGTATCTGATGGTATTGCTTAGTTAAAGATGGCTCTAAGTGTCAGATTTTTCAGGTTTTGATACTTCTACAGCCTGTTCTGAACCATCAGACATGTTTTTGATGTAGACATCCATCTGGTTGAAGGCGATCTCGATGCCGTTCTCGCGGAACAGCTGGTCGATCTTGCGGTTCAACTCGTCTACCGCCGGGTTGCGATCACCCAGTTCGCTCACGAAGAAGCGCAGCTCGTGATCCAGCGTGCTGGCGCCAAAGGTGAGGAAGTAGACGATGGGGGCTGGGTCTTTCAGCACGCGGCTGTTTTCGTCGGCCGCCTGCTTGAGCAGGGTGCGGGTCAGCTCGAGATCCGAGCCATACGCCACGCCCACCCGTACGATCACCCGGGTGACGGTGTCACTCAGCGACCAGTTGATGAGCCGTTCTGTCATCAGCTGCTGGTTGGGGATGATCACCTCTTTGCGGTCGAAGTCGGTCAGGGTGGTGGCGCGAATGCGGATCCGCGAGACGGTACCGGAGAAGGAGCCGATGGTGACGGTGTCACCGATCCGCACCGGACGCTCGAACAGGATGATGATGCCGGAGACGAAGTTGGAAAGAATTTCCTTCATGCCGAAACCGATACCGACTGACAGACCACCCGCTACCCACTGCAGCTTGTCCCACTGTACGCCCATCATGGAGAGAGCGGTGAGGGAGCCAAAGCCGATCAGCACGTAGTTGAGCATGGTAGTGATGGCGTAGGCGGTCCCCTGAGCCAGGTTGAGCTTGGAGAGCACCAGCACCTCCAGCAAGCCCGGCAGGTTGCGCGCCAGTGACCAGGCACCGCCGAGCAGCAGGAAGCCGATCAGCACGTCACTCAGGCTGATGGGGAACAGCACGGCGTTGGCGCCGGTGCCTTCACTGCGGTGCCACAGCACCATGCTGTCGAGGTAGGAGAAGACCGCGACCAGATCGGACCAGAGCCAGTAGAAGGCGACACCGAAGATCAGCATCAGCACGGTACGGGTCAGACGCAGGGATTGCTGGCTGACATCCTCCAGGTCCATGGGCTGCTCTTCGATGGACTCGCCACCTTCCGCATCTTCCGAAGATTTGTGCTCACGCTTGGCCACCGCTCGGCGGTAGGCCAGACGACGGGCAGCCAGCTCCAGACCACGCAGGGCGGTGCGGTAGACCAGGCTCCAGATGATGATGAGGTAGAAGGATTCGATCAGGCGACCGGTCAGCTTCAGCGCGGTGTAGTAGTAACCGAGCACAGCCAGCACGATCAGCGCCACCGGCGCCAGCGCCAGGGCGATGGCGATCAGCGACTTCTGCATGCTCGCCTCGCCCTTGATGCGGGCGCGGGAGATGGGGAACACCAGATAGGCGGCCAGCCCCAGCAGGGTCAGGGTCATGGCCTGGCCGATCACGTCGTTGCCCAGGGTGGAGGGTTCAACCACCGCCTTGGTTGCGAGCATGATGAGCGGCAGCAGTGGTAACCAGATGTAGCGCATGCTGTTGCGCTTGGCCTGCAGCTCCGCTTTCGGGATCCGGAAGTGGGTTTCGGCGATGCCGCCCGGGCGCATCACCGCCAGATAGACGCTGAATACCAGATAGCCGAGGGCAAGGTTCAGGGTGATCTGGAACATCAGCTTGGGACTGAGCAGACCGCAGTAGGTGAGCAGCAGACCGCCAGCCAGAATGAACATGCTGCCCGGCAGGCGTTGCAGCACGGTATAGAGCAGGGCGCGCGGGGTGTGCCACTGGCTGTCCTGACGGAAACGGCCAAGGTCCTTGGTGATCTTCTTCTCGCGCTCAACCAGCGCCGGACGTTTCCAGACCAGCAGGCCGCCGATCAGCAGCAGCGGGAAGGCAAGCAGGGAGATCCCCAGCAGCTCTTCGCGCCAGCGTTTCCAGTCCGGTTTCAATACCCAGTCGGAGGCCTGTTTGTAGGCCTGGGCGGGCCAGCTGATAAACCACTTGCTGTCGATGGGCTTGTTGCTGCTTACCCAGAAGATGTGTTGTTGCAGGGTAAATTCGATAGAGGCATAGACCCGCGCCAGCTGCTGCTGGGTCAGCTGCAGGCTGATGGCGTTGGTAAGCTGGCTGTCGAGTTGGCGGTTGAGCTGATCGAGCAGATTGATGCGGGTATCGAGCAGCTTGGCAAGGTTCTCCTTGTCCTCCTCGCTGACCGGATCCTTGCTGCCGGCGATCAGATTGTCTAGATAGAGGTTCTTCTGGAACAGCTGGTCACGCTGCTGGCTCAGTTCAAACTGGGCCAGATGCAGATCGGCGATCTGCTCTTCCAGGTTTTTGACGGCGATGGTGGGCGCCGCTTCCAGCTGCTGGTAGAGCTGATAGAGGATGCGTGACAGCAGCAGATTGCCCTTGAGCATCTGCACCTGTTCATTGAGGTTGCGCTCGGTCTGGATGCCGCGCTCCAGCCAGCTCTTGGCTTGCAGGTTTTTCTGGACCAGCGAGTTGAGGCTGGTGGTGGCACCGATCAGCTGCTGGCTGAGCTGGTGGTTGAGCTCCTGCTCTTTTTGCACCAGCGGGCTGTCTTCGGTCGCCACCAGTTCACCGGTCTGCTCGGCGGTTTTTTCGGTGTCGCCGAGGCGCTTGGCGCTGCTCTGATCCTGCAACAGCTGCAGTTTCTGCTCTTCGCTGGCGAGACGGGCACTCTGGTAGTCGCGCTGCTTGATCGCCAGATCTTGCATGCTGGTACGGTTATCCAGCTCCTTTTGCAGGTGGGCCAGTTGCAGGTCGAGCAGGGCCAGCTCGGCACCGAGCTTCATCTTCTCGGCGCTGGAGACGCTTTCACCGGCGTTGAGGCGGGTACGGATCTCCTGACTGCGCTGGTAGGCGCGGCTCATGCTGGCCTGGGCGCGCTCCGGCAGGGTCTGCAAGCTGGTGAGCTGGCTGCCGATGGCGCCGAGGGCCTCCTGGGCCGCCTGCATGTTGGCCAGCACTTCCGGCTGACGGCTGTCGAGCTCTGCCAGACTCATGCTGGCGTATTCGCTCTTGATCTGCTCGGCACTCTTGCCCTTGGTCAGGGCATCGAGCTTGGCACTGATCTCTCTGAGTTCGGTGGGCAGGTTGCGGATCCGCTGGGCCTGGGTCTTGGCCTTCGCCTCTTCCTTGTCGATGCTGTCGAGCAGACCGAGGGTTTCGGTCAGCAACTTCTGATCCGCTTGCTGACTGACGGTCAGGGTTTCTGATTTACCCAGACCATCCAGCGCTCGCTGAACTGCGTTGCGAGAGGGGACATCTTGCGCCATGGCTTGCGGGACGCAGAGGCTGGCGAGGAGACAGAGCAGCGGCAACAGTGTGGCCGAGACTCTTTTAAAACGTATTGAGGGCATATAACTTCCGGGTTATTACGCGATATTCGGGAGATTTCCCGCATAGATTAAATTCGCGTGGATTCTAACACCGGGCTTGTCAGGTAAGCAGGGGGGAGGGACAAAAAAAACGGCGCCCGCAGGCGCCGTTTTCAACTCGTTCAGCTCTGATTAAAGAACGTGAACAGAAGCGGTGTTGGTGGTGCCGCTCGGTACCAGAGCACCGGAGACCATCACAACTACGTCACCTTTCAGACCCATGCCGATTTCCAGCGCGGCTTCTTTACCGATGCGATAGAAATCGTCGGTAGAGGCGATGCTGTCAACCACGTGAGCAACCACACCCTTGGTCAGAACCAGCTGGGCAGCAGTTTTCTTGTTGGTGGTGATAGCCAGGATCCAGGCTTTCGGGAAGTACTTGCGAATGGCCTTGGCAGACTTGCCGCCTTCGGTAGCGACCACGATCAGCGGGGCGTCCAGCTTCTCGGAGGTCTCTACGGCGCCTTTACATACGGCTTCGGTGATGCGCAGCTTGTTGCTGTCGTTGGCAGCAGACAGGTTGGACGGCATCACGGCATCGGTACGCTCGCAGATGGTGGCCATGATGGTCACGGCTTCCAGCGGGTACTTACCCTTGGCGGATTCACCGGACAGCATCACTGCGTCGGTACCGTCCAGGATGGCGTTGGCCACGTCACCAGCTTCGGCGCGGGTCGGACGCGGGTTCTTGATCATGGAGTCCAGCATCTGGGTGGCAGTGATAACCACTTTGCGGGCTTTGTTGCACTTGGCGATGATCATCTTCTGGGCGAAGATAACCTCTTCAACCGGGATCTCTACACCCATGTCGCCACGAGCAACCATGATGCCGTCGGAAACAGCCAGGATCTCGTCGAAGTTGTCCAGACCTTCCTGGTTTTCGATCTTGGAGATGATCTGGATGTTCTCGCCGCCGTGGGCTTTCAGGTGCTCACGGATTTCCAGAACGTCTTCTTTCTTACGGATGAAAGAAGCAGCAACGAAATCAACGCCTTGCTCGCAACCGAAGATCAGGTCGCGCTTGTCTTTCTCGGCCAGGGCCGGCAGCTTGATGGAGACGCCCGGCAGGTTAACGCCTTTGTTCTCGCCCAGGTCACCGTTGTTCAGCACTTTACAGATAACTTCGCGCTCGGTGATTTCGATAACGTCCAGACCGATCAGGCCGTCATCAACCAGGATGCGGTTGCCGACGCGCAGATCGTTGGCGAAACCTGCATAGGTCACGGCCACTTTGTCTTTGTTGCCAACCACGGTCTGGTCGGTGGTGAAGGTGAAAGTCTGGCCAGCGACCAGCGCGACGTCGTTGCCGCCTTCCAGCTTCATGGTACGGATTTCCGGACCCTTGGTGTCCAGCAGGATAGCTGCGTGCTTGCCGGTCTCGGCCATTACAGCGCGCAGGTTGCTGATGCGGCTGCCGTGCTCGGCGTAGTCACCGTGGGAGAAGTTCAGGCGCATGACGTTCATGCCGGCGTCCAGCATTTTGGCCAGCATTTCTTTGGATTCGGTCTTCGGACCGATGGTGCAGACAATTTTGGTCTTTTTCATGTCAATCTTCATGGTTAAGGAATTTCCGCCGAGCAATATACACCAGTTTTTGGAATCTTTTTATGATCCAGAAACAACGTTTTGACCAGATAACGTTTTCTTTTCAGGGATAACGTTTTCCTGTGAGTCACATTTTAGAGCATACGGCCACAGGTTCGGGCTGAAGGGATACAAATGTTGCCATCTGTGGTTGTTTGGCCGGGTTGAGGTTCAGATGTTGTAAAATGACCACCCGTCCGCTGTCACCGTCTTGTCACCGGCTTGCGCAAAAATGTTAGTTCATTGGCGCACGGGTGAAGGAGGCCGGGATGAAAAACAGCCATGAAACCAGATGGGCGCTGCTCTTGCTGGGCGCCGCCCTGCTGCTGGTTCAGATGCTGCCAGCCCGCTACTGGCCTGATAATGCGCGACTGCTGGCGATTTTCTCCTTCCCAGTGAAAGGGGAGGCGGCCGCCGAGGGATTGGCGTGGCGAGAGTGGCAGGATCACAGTGCAGCGACCCGGATGGCGCTTCGTGCAGCCCGACTGCAGCCGGAAGCGCCGCAGCCTTGATATCTATTGCTGCTTACCGGTCGTGAAGGCGTGAAATTATCAACCATTGGTTGATAGTTCTTATCTATCTTGCTGGATTGTTCACCTTTAATGGCAGGGGGATAATCGATTCCAACAGCGATATCCCCTCCGGTATCGCCCCCTGATACTTTGTTGGAGTCTGCTTTATGTCCCTCGCCCCCGTCTGGTTTATCTCTCACGGCGCACCGGATCTGGTGCTGCGTGAGCAACCCGCCACCCGCTTTCTGCGAACCCTGCGTCTGGGTGAGCTCAAGGGGCTGGTGGTCATCTCCGCCCACTGGTTCAGCCGCGAGCTGCAGATCAACGTCGAGCCCAAACCGGAGCTGATGTACGACTTTTACGGCTTTCCCGAGCCCCTCTACCGGATGCGCTGGCCTGCCAGCAGCCCCGAGTGGCTGCAACAAGGGGTGAGCGACCAGCTGGCACTGGCCGGACTGACCGCCACCCCGGTGCGGCGCGAGCTGGATCACGGGGTCTGGTCGCCGCTCTCCCTGATCGACCCAAACAGCGAGATCCCGCTGGTGCAGGTCTCCATTCCCGCGAGCTTCACCCCGGCCCAGTTGTGGCAGTTGGGAGAGGTGTTGGGGGCACTGCGCAGTCAGGGAATTGGCATCCTCGCCTCCGGCGCCATCACCCACAACCTGCGGGCGCTGGCACCGGAAGGCTCGCCAGTGCCGGAGTGGGCCAGCCTGTTTGTCGACTGGCTGGAGCAGAAGATGGCCGACGAGGATCGGCTGGCGCTGCTCGACTATCGTCGGCTGGCTCCAGGCGCGGTGGAGTCCCATCCCCACGACGATCATCTGCGCCCACTCTTTGTGGCGTTGGGGGCCGCTGATGGTGTGGCGCCCGCTCGGCTGCACGAGAGCTGGGATGGCGGCAGCCTCTATATGGGCGCCTACCGCTTCGGCTGATAGCCTCTCAACAAGACCCCGCCAATTGGCGGGGTCTTGTTATTTTCGGCGTAGTGATTTAGCCGATGGTACTGGTGATTGAGCTGATGCTACTCAGGGGACCACTACCCGGCTCTCGCCGCCGCCGAGGGCTTCGACTCTGATCTGCACGCCAATCCGTTCTACCAGCGTCTGGACGTGGGAGATGACCCCGATCTGGCGACCGGCGGCCTGCAGGGAGTCGAGGCTGGCGAGCGCCAGATCCAGACTGTCCGGATCGAGGGTGCCGAACCCTTCGTCAATAAACAGCGACTCGACCTGGGTCTGGCGTGACGAGAGGCTGGAGAGGGCCAGCGCCAGCGCCAGCGACACCAGAAAACTCTCGCCGCCGGAGAGAGAGTCCACCGAGCGCACCTCGTCCCCCATATCGAGATCCACCACCTGCAGCGCCAGATCGGTGCCGGGCACCCGCTCCAGTCGGTAGCGGGGCGAGAGCTCGGCGAGCTGGGCGTTGGCCTCCAGCAGCAGACGCTCGAGGGTGAGGCTCTGGGCGAAGGTGCGGAACTTGGCGCCGTTGGCCTGCCCGATCAGATCGCACAGCTGCTGCCAGTGGTCGGCTACTGCCTGCTGGGCGGCCAGCTCCTGTTGCAGGCTGCCCGCCTTGAGAGCGGCGGCTTCGGCCTGTGCCAGCTTGCTCTTGCACTCGAACAGCTGCTCTTCAAGGGCGCGGCAGCGGGTATCGAGCGCCGCCAGCTGCTCGCTCAGCTCTGCATCCGGCAGGGCGGCCAGCTCGGGATGGTGCTCCCGATAGCGATCCCGTTTGCTCTCCTCCAGCGCCAGCGCCCGTTGCCGCTCGGCAAGACGGGTACGCGCCTCGCCAAGGGCATCTTCCAGCCCTTGCAGGGCTGTGCGGCGTGCCTTGAGCTCATCGGGGCTGATGGCCAGCAGGCGGCGCAGGTCGTACTCGGCAATACCGAGGGTGCTGGCGTGGGCGGCCCAGCGCCCCAGCACCTCCCGCTTGCGGCGGCTGCTGGTCTGCTTTTCCTGCTCCACATGGGTGAGGCGGGTCTTGATCTCGGTTTGCCGCTCCCGCAGAGCGCGGGCGCCGCTTTGCATCATCTCCAGTTCGCTGGCGAGTTGTTGCAGCCGCTGTTGCCAGCGGCTCTCGACCAGCGGGATCTCCTCGCCATTCAGACAGGCGGCGCGGCTGGTGAGCAGCCCCTGCCGCTGCTGCTCATGCTCCTTGTAGTCCCGCTCGAGTTTGTGCAGTAGCTCGCGCTGGGTCTGCAGGCGTGCCTCCTGCGCACTTAGTGCCGGGGTGAGGCTGGCGATCTCGCTGGCCAGCCGCTCCCACTCGCTCTGGCCGTGCAGCCAGGCTTCGCAGGCTCGCTGCCACTCGTGCCACTGCTGGCTGCCGAGCCACTGGCGCCACGGTTGGCCAGCCATCTGCTCATCGAGGCGGTTGCCCCCCTGTTCGAGGCGCTGGCGCAGGGTCGCCTCCTGCTCGCCCATCCCCTTCACTTCTCCTTCCAGCGCGATGCGCTGGCGATCGGCCTCCTGCCACTGCTGGTCAAACTGCTGGTGCTGGGCAGCCAACTGGCTAAGTTGCTGACGCACTCCCTGCAGCTGTTGTTGGCCAAGCTGGGCCTGACGCAGCTGCTGCTGGCTTTGGGCCAACCCCTGTTCCAGCGCTTGGCCACGGCCAAGCAGGGTGCTCATCAGCTCGTTCCACTCAATGGGGCTTTGGCGCAGCGGCAGCGGATGGCCAAGCAGGGTATCGCCCCCCAGCTGTTGCCAGCGCTGGGTCAGCTGCTCGGCGCGGGCTTCCAGCTCCGGCAGATGTTGCTGACGCACCGCCAGCTGGCGGGCCAGCTCCTGACGCTCGCTCTCGCACTGAATGTATTGATGGTTGAGCCGCTCCCACTCCAGCTCCAGACTGCGGGTCCGTTCCGCCAGTTGACCAAGAATGCCGGCCACCTGTGGCTGGCTCTGGCTGTAGGGGTGCTCCCCAGAACCGCACAGCGGGCAAGGTTCGCCATCGCTCAGGATATGGCGATACTGCTCGAAGCTGGCGATGGCGCGGGACTGCTCCAGCGCATGGCGCGCTTCATCCCGCTGCAGGGCGAGCCGCTCGCGGGCGGGGGCCAGCTCTTCGCTTAGGGTGGCGAGCTTGCCCAGCGCCTGCTCCAGCTGGGCAATCTCCTGCTGCAAGCGGCCATGCTGTTCGCCGTGGTTGCGGCCATAATCGGCAAGCTCCAGCAGCTGGCGCAGCTGGCCCAGCTGTTCGGTTTGCTGCTGCCACTGCTCCTGCGCCTTGGCGAGGCGGCTCTCCCACTGTTGCTCCTGCAGCTCGTTCTGTTGCTGTTGCAGCCGAGCTTGTTCATGTTGCCAGTAGTCTCGCTCCTGCTGGCCTTGCTCCAGCTGGCGCTGCAACTGCTGCAGGGCGCGCAGCTTGTGATCCCGCAGGGTGAGCAGCTGTTGCAGCTTGTCGGCATCCTCGGCCCAATCCTGCATGGCGGTGAGCAGGGGCTGCCACTGGCGGGCCACCGGTGCCAGCTCTTTGTGCTCTTCGAGCCAAAGGCCCCACTGCTGGTGCTGCTGCTTGAGCAGTTCTACCTGTCGGCTCTGCTCGCGCCAGCCCTGCTCCAGCGTGAGTTGCACTTCTCGCTCCTGTGCCCCCTCCTGCTGGATCTTCTGCAACTGCTGCACTTTTTCCCGGATGCGGGTATCGAGCTCCTGCGCCCGCTTGAGTTCGGGTTGCAGGGCACCCCATTCCCGCTCGGCGGCGATCTTCTCCGCCAGCAACTGCTGTTCGGTCAGCGCGCTCTGCTGGGTCTGCTCCTCGAGTTTGGCCAGCTCAGGCCCCAGCTCGGCGATCACCTTCTCCTGCTGCTGTACCTCAAGGGTGAGGCGGGCCAGCTCGTCGTGATCGGCTCGGGCCACCTGGGCCTGTTCGGCACGAGCGAATTCCTCGCGCTCGGGGGCCGCGGCGCCGTGGGCCTGCAGGGCGGCATCGAGCGCCGCCTGTCCCTCGGCGCAGCCCTGCAGCTGGGCGGCAATGCGGCTATTGAGGTCGCGCAAGTCCTGCATCAGCTGCTGCTGTTGCTGCTCGTGCTTGAGGGTGGTGGAGAGGCTTACCTGCTGGCTTACCCACTGTTCGCGGGTCGCTTCATCCATCAGCGCCACGTCGCCGAGGCGCTGGGCGATGGTGGCCAGCTTCTGCTGCTCTTCCCGCGCCCGTTCATAGGTCTGGATGGAGATGGCAGAGTAGAGTTCGGTACCGGTCATCCGTTCGAGCAGGGCGGAGCGCTCGTTGGCATCCGATTTGAGGAAGGCGGCAAATTCCCCCTGCGGCAGGATCACCGCGCGGCGGAACTGCTCCCAGGAGAGACCCACCAGCTCGTCGATGCGATCCTGCAGCTCCCGCTTGCTGCCGGAGAAAACCTGCCCTGACTCCACATCGGTCAGGGTGCGCTCCTGCGCCTGAAAGCGCCCCTCCGAGCGGTTTCGCGCCCGGCGCACCGCCCAGCGGGCTAGCCAGATGCGACCATCGCAGCCACGAAACTGCACCTCGGCAAAGCCGCTGGCGTGGCCGCGACTGAGGATGCCGCGCACGTCGTTGGCCTTGAGTTTCTCCTCATCATCCATGCGGCCCACTTCGGCCACGTTCTTGCGATTGGCGATAAAGCGCGGCATTTCGTCGTAGAGGGCCAGACAAATGGCGTCGAGCAATGTGCTCTTGCCCGCGCCGGTATTGCCGGTGATGGCAAACAGACCGGCGGCGCCGAGCGCTCCCCTGGTAAAGTCGATGGTGAAGGGGCCGGTCAGGCTGGCCAGATTCTCACCTGACAGAGACAAGATTTTCATTGGTTTGACTCCTTCACCTGCTCCAGGATCTCTTCAAACGAGGCGACCAACCCAGCCTCGGGCTCCCCTTCAAACTGGCGCTGATAGCAGAGGCGAAACACCTCGGTGGGGGAGAGCTCATCGAGCCTGCGCCGCTCGCGACCATCGGCCAGCCCTTCGCCCGAGCCCTGATACTGGGTGCTGATGCGGGCCAACCGCACCGGTTTGTCTGCAATGGCGGCCAGAATCCGCTCGCGGATGCGGGCCTCGGGCTTGGGCAGCAGCAGCCGCACTTCGAGGAAGGGTTGTGCCTCTTGTGGACAATCAGGCAGCTCGAGCGATGCGATGGCGTTCAGCGCGTCGTCGAGGGTGCTCTGGGGCAGGCGGATCATCTCCACCGCGCGGGGCACCGGGATCCGCTCCAGCCCGGCCAGTTTCCCCTCCGCAAAGGTCACTTCCAGCACCTGATGGTTGTAGTTGGCTTCGGCAAGCGAGAGCGGCAGCGGCGAACCGCTGTAGTGCACCCCCTCGGCCGGGCTCTGGGCCAGATGGAGGTGACCGAGCGCCGTGTAATCAGCCGCGGCAAACAGGTCGGCAGGCAAGGCGTGCTGGTTGCCGCCAAGCACCCGCCGCTCCGACAGCTCCGAGAGCTGGCCCGCCGCCAGATAGGCGTGGCCCATGGCAATCAGTGGCAGCGCCTCCCCGCAGCGAGCGCGCCCTTCGGCCAGCACCTCGGCGTAGACCTGTCGAACCCCTTCGATCAGCCTGTCTTGTCCTTCTTCCAACGACTCTACCCGCAGATCGCTGCTGCGCAGGAACGGCACGGCGGCGCACCAGGCGGCGATCTTGCCCTCCCGGTCTTGCAGCGGTACCAGCAGGCGGTCGGTCTCGAGCTTGCCCTCACTGTCGCGGCTGATGCTGCCCACCAGATGCAGATCAAAGGCGCGCAGCAGCTCGTGGGGGGCATCGAGCTTGGAGGGAGAGTCGTGGTTGCCGCCGATCAGCACCATGTTGAGGTGGGGCATCTCGGCGCGCAGCCGCGCCAGAAAACGGTAGAGTTGTTGCCAGGCGGTGGCGGGGGGATTGGCGGTATCAAACAGATCGCCCGCTACCAACAGGGCGTCGATCTCGCGCGCCTTCAGGGTGTCGCTTAGCCAGTCGAGGAAGGCATCGTGTTCAAAACGGCGGTCATGACCATGGAGTTGATGGCCAAGATGCCAGTCGGCGGTATGGAGGATTTTCATTGGAAAGCAGCCCGGTTGCAGGGACGGTGCCTATGGCACCCGATGGAGACAAGATGAGGATGCCCCGTGCTTTTTTCAAGTAAAACAGCGGTCTGTCATCAGTTCATGCGGGTTCGCAGCACATCTTGTACTGGGGGTGACCGGTGAGAGGATCGGACTCTTCACCCTTGATGACGAAACCGTGGCGACGATAGAAACGTACCGCCTGATCGTTCTCGACGAAGACCCGGGCGTAGAGCGACGCCCCCTGACGCTTGGCCTCCTGCAGCAGGGCGTGGCCGACACCGCGACCCTGACGGTCGGGACGCACAAAGAGGGCGGCGAGATAGTTGTCCACCAGCGCCATAAAGCCGAGCAGATCGCCGCGCTCCTCGAACACCCAGATGGCGGCACGATCGAGATAGCGGGTACGCAGATCCTCCTGGGCCTGCCACCAGCAGGAGGCATCGACGAAATCGTGGGCCTGCAGGGAGGCCAGCAGCCAGATTTCGACGATCTCTTCCATATCTTCCGGGCGACTGGGCCGCAACATAAATCCATCCTTGGTAACAACTTGTACACTCGCAGTCTAGGGGAACTTGACGGCCGTTCAGGTGATATAAATGAGACCCTGTGAGGTCGATCGCCCTTTATTTAGCGAGAATGATTGGCTGATCACAAAGCGCCTCTCTAGTACAATGCCCGCCGGACAATCTAGAGACCGAGGACGCCATGTGGTTTAAAAACCTGCAGATTTATCGCTTTACCCGCCCCTTTGACCTGACCGTGGATCAGCTGGAAACCCAGCTGGAAGCCTGTGCCTTCACCCCTTGCGGCAGTCAGGACATCTCCCGTTTCGGGTGGGTCAAGCCCCTTGGCAAATTCGGCTCAACCCTGACCCACTCTGCCTCCGGCCACATCCTCATCTGCGCCCGCAAAGAGGAGAAGATGCTCCCCGGCACCGTGGTCAAGGAGATGCTGGCCGAGAAGGTAGAAGCGATCGAGTTCGAACAGGGACGCGCCCTCAAGAAGAAAGAGAAGGAAGCGCTGAAAGAGGAGATCCTCCACACCCTGCTGCCCCGTGCCTTCAGTCGTACCAGCCAGACCTTCGCCTGGATCAATCCGGCCGACAATTTGATGGTGGTGGATGCAGGTTCTGCCAAGAAGGCGGACGATCTGCTGGCGCTGCTGCGCAAATCCATCGGCTCCCTGCCGGTGGTGCCGGTGGCCCTCAAGAACCCGCCCGAGATCACCATGACCGAGTGGCTGAACGAGGGCAATCTGCCAGCCTCCTTCACTCTGGAAGACGAAGCCGAGCTGCGCAGTGCCATGGAGCACGGCGGCATCATCCGCTGCAAGCAGCAGGATCTGATGACGGATGAAATCAAGAACCACCTGGCCAACGACAAGCTGGTGACCAAGCTGGCCCTCAACTGGGGCGAGACCGTCAGCTTCGTGCTGGGGGATGATCTCTCCATCAAACGCCTGAAATTCAGCGAAGAGCTGCGCGAGCAGAACGACGATGTCACCAGCGAAGATCCGGCCGCCCGTCTGGATGCGGACTTCGCGCTGGTGACCTCCGAGCTGTCCCAGTTTATCCCGGCGCTGTTTGCTGCCCTGGGTGGCGAAGAGCAGTCCATCTAACCGGACTTGCGCCTGTTTGGCCTCTGCCATCCCATCGTAAAAACCGCCTTCGGGCGGTTTTTTTATATCTATTGCGGATTGCCATTATTGATAGATGAGTAAGATATTGATCTGGTTCAATAACTTGAGCTATCAGCGCCAATCGTGACATAGTCCCTCTTCATGGTCATAAAACAGACAAGGAGAGTGTCATGTTGCGCAAACCTCTGGGGCTGGCTGTCGCCCTTGCCCTGCTGGCCGGTTGTGCCAGTGACAACGGCTTTCACTACACCCCGCCAGCCCAGACCCTGATCGCACCCGAAGCCGCCAGTGGCTGGACCGACAAACAGGGCTGGCAGGGCCATGACTTCATGGTGGCGGCCGCCAACCCGCTGGCGGTGGATGCGGGCTACCAGATCATCAAGGCCGGTGGCAGTGCCGTCGATGCCGCCATTGCGGTGCAGCTGGTGCTGACGCTGGTAGAGCCGCAATCTTCCGGGATCGGTGGCGGGACGCTGCTGCTGGTGTGGGATGGCCGCAAGGTGAGTGCGGTGGATGGCCGCGAGACGGCGCCGGCTGCCGCCACCGACCAGCTGTTTATGCAAGATGGCAAGCCGCTGGCGTTTTATGACGGGGTGGTCGGGGGTCGCTCGGTCGGCGTTCCCGGCACCCTGCGCGCTCTGGCACTGGCCCATCAGCGTTATGGCAAGCTGCCCTGGGCTGCGCTGTTCGAGCCCGCCATCACACTGGCAGAACAAGGATTTGTGATAAGTCCACGGCTGGCCACATTGCTGGCCAAGGATCCCTATCTGGCACGGGATCCGCAGGCGCGAGCCTACTTCTATCAGGCGGATGGCAGCCCCAAAACGGCGGGCACCTGGCTGACCAACCCGGCGCTGGCCAGGGTGCTGCGCACTCTGGCCACAGAGGGGGCGGATGCCTTCTATCGGGGGGCGCTGGCGGATGCCATGGTGGCCAAGGTACGCCAACATCCCACCAATCCCGGGGTACTGGCGGCCACCGATCTGGCCAGCTATCAGGCCAAAGTGCGGGATGGCCTCTGCTTTGACTATCGCCAGAGCAAGATCTGCGGTTTTCCTACTCCCTCGTCCGGCACCCTGGCGCTCGGCCAGATCTTCGGCATGCTGGAGAGCCGCGATATGGCGGCCCTCAAGCCGATCACCACGAAGGAGGGGGGACTGGCTGCTTCCAGCGAGGCTATCCACCTCTACAGCGAAGCGGCGCGTCTGGCCTTCGCCGATCGCAACCAGTACGTCGCCGACAGCGATTTTGTCAGGGTGCCGGTGAAGGGGTTGCTGGACAAGGGCTATCTGGCCGAGCGCGGCAAGCTTGTCGGTCAGCACTCCATGGGGATTGCCAAGCCCGGTACGCCGCCACTGGCGCTGGCACGCGGCAAGGATGCGACTCCGGAACTCCCCTCTACCAGCCATGTCTCGATCGTCGACAAGGCGGGGATGGCCATCTCCATGACCAGCTCCATCGAGGATGGTTTCGGATCGCGTCAGATGGTCAACGGCTACCTGCTCAACAACCAGCTCACCGATTTCTCCTTCACCTCGGTAGATGCTGCCGATCTGCCGGTGGCAAACCGGGTGGAGCCGGGCAAGCGGCCCCGCTCCTCCATGTCACCCCTGCTGGTGTTTGACAAGCCAAGCGGCGAGCTGACCATGACGCTGGGCTCGCCGGGAGGCTCCGCCATCATCAACTACGTGGGCAAGACCCTGCTCGGCACCCAGGATTGGGGCCTGAACCTGCAACAGGCCATCAACCTGCCCAACTTTGGCAGCCGCAACGGCCCCACCGAGCTGGAAGCGGGACGCACCCCCATGTCGGTGGTCGAGGGATTGAAGGCGAGGGGACATGAGGTGGTGCTAAATGAACAAACTTCCGGCCTGCAGGGGGTTGAGCGAAACGCTGGCGGCTGGTTTGGCGCAGCGGATCCGCGCCGGGAAGGGATCGCCAAGGGGGAGTGAGGTTCCCATAGCAACAAGGCCAGCATAATGCTGGCCTTGTTGCTGATGGTGCGCTTACTGGATACCCAACAGCTTCACATCAAAGATCAGTACGGGCGCTCAGTGGGATATTGCCACTGGAGCATCCTGCGCGGTTACTGGATACCCAACAGCTCCACGTCAAAGATCAGGACGGATCCCGGCGGGATTTTGCCCGCGGCGCGGTCGCCGTAGGCGAGGTTGGCAGGGATGTAGAAACGGGTCTTCTCACCTTCCACCATCAGCTGCACCCCTTCGGTCCAGCCTGCAATCACCTGATTGAGGCCAAACTCGATGGGCTCGCCACGGGCGACCGAGCTGTCAAAGACGGTACCGTCCAGCAGCTTGCCCTCGTAATGCACCTTCACCTTGCTGGTGGCGGTGGGGTGAACGGTGCCGGTGCCCGGGGTCAGCACTTCGTACTGCAGGCCGGAGGCGGTGGTGGTCACCAGCGGCTTCTCCTTGTTGCTGGCGAGGAACTCGGCGCCAATCCGCACGTTGTCGGCCGCCAGCTTCTTGTTGTTGCTGCTGGAGTAGAAGTAGTAGGCCACACCGGCGATGAGCAGCGCGATCAGTATGAATTTCATCGGTTTTTCCTGTTCCATGAAATGTAAAAAGTGCAATGAGGGCGCCATCTTATCGCGCACCGACCCTGATGGCGAGCCACAGGGCGGGAGGATGTGAGCGGGCAGGCAAAGCTCGGAGACGCAGACGCAAAAAGGGGCGAGTCGGTGACTCGCCCCTTGTCATGGCGGCGGCGCTTACTTGGCGGCCACCATCATCAGGGCGGGCAGGGCGAAGAAGAGACCCGTTACATAACCCAGAGCCAGCAGCTTGTTCTCGCTGCCCACCCGGGCCAGCCCCTCGGCGGCGCGCACCGGCAGGTCGCGCAGGAAGGGGCTGCCATAGATGATGACCACGGCAAAGAGGTTGAACAGCACGTGGACCAGCGCGATGGTCAGGGCCAGCTGGGCACCGGCTCCACTGATGGCGGTGGCAGCCAGCAGGGCGGTGATGGTGGTCCCGATATTGGCCCCCAGGGTGAAGGGGTAGAGCTGACGGGTGCTGAACACACCGCCGCCGGCCAGCGGGATCATCAGGCTGGTGGTGGTGGAGGAGGACTGCACCATGATGGTCACCAGCGCACCGGAGGTGATGCCGGTCAGCGGGCCACGGCCCAGCGCCTTGTGCAGCACCTCTTTGGCACGGCCAACCAGTACCTGTTGCAGCACTTTGCCCAGATACGTGACGCAGGCGAGGATCAGCAGGATACCGATGATGATGGTCGCGATGGCGGCACCCTTGCCCGGCAGGAAGGCAACGGCGCTGTCAATCAGCTGCTGGGCCGGTGCGGTCAGCGGCTTCATGAAATCCATGCCCTTCATCGACATGTTGGCGGAGCCTACCAGCAGGTTGGCCAGCCACTCGGCGCTGTGTTGCAGCAGGCCGAACATCAGCTCCAGCGGCAGGAAGATGAACACCGCCAGCAGGTTGAAAAAGTCATGCACGGTGGCGGCGGCGAAGGCGCGGCGGAACTCGGCGCGATCCCGCACATGGCCCATGGAGACGATGGTGTTGGTGATGGTGGTGCCGAGGTTGGCACCCATCACCATGGGGATGGCCATGCTGATGGGCAGGCCGCCAGCCACCAGACCGACGATCACCGAGGTGACGGTGCTGGAGGATTGCACCAGCGCGGTAGCGAGAATACCCAGCAGCAGGGCGACAAAGGGGTTGTTGGCAAAGGCGAAGATCTGGGCTGCGCCCTCGGCGCCGCCGGAGAAATCTTTGAAGCCGTGGGAGATGGCGCCCACGGCAACCAGGATCAGGTAGACCAGTACGATGACACTCATCCAGTTGAACAGGGCGCGGGTCGCGGGCGGCTGTGACAAGGAGTGATGGTGTTGCATAAAGCCTCTTGAGACGGTCGTTCCGTCTTGGGTTGTTGATGACCCGCGCATTTAATCAATGGTTAATGACAGAAATATGACAACGTGACATTTCGATGATGTTTTTATGACGACGAACTGCGGCGACAGGCGCTGACCGAGCCGGTTGGCTCTGGGGTGGCAAAAGGGGGGACGAAAGCACTGCCGCCTTGCCAGCCGGAATGTGATCGCTACACTGCGCCCCTTTATTGGCAAGCAGGAGTAAACAAGATGATGCGTGCATGGATCCTCTCTCTGTCGCTGGGGCTGCTCTCGGCAGGGGCACAGGCCAGCCTGTTGAAAACCGACTGCAACCTCGACAAGGCCCTCAAAAACGAAGCGGTGAATGCCACTCTGGGGGTCAAGGGCAACTGTGATACCAGCAAGCTGGTGAAGCAGGAGAAAGAGAAGGTGAAAGCTGAGGTGCAAAGAGGCCGCACCGACCTGCTGGGCGAGAAGCGTGCCGACCTCAAGGAGAGCGGCAACGGTATGCAGCAGAAGATGGACAAGGCAAACCAGCAGCTGCACAAGGCGGAGCAGGATGCCAAGACCATCGCTCGCGACCCGCTCAAGGCTGCGGCGACCGCCGTACTGGATAAGCAGTAAGCAGACCGGGCCCAAGCCCGTGTGACCGGCAACAGACCGGCAGCAAAAAGGGGAGCCATGGCTCCCCTTCTGTCTATCCGTTATCCGCAAAGGATCAGGCGTCAGCTGCTTCCTCGTACTGACGGAACGGGATACGGAACACCGCCAGACGCAGGAACAGATAGGTTGCGCCGAGGCCCGCCCAGATCAGGCCCAGCTCCAGCGAGCTCTGCTCCAGGTTGATCCACAGCGCACCGATGGTGGCGGCGCCGAGCAGCGGCATCAACAGGTAGATGACGTGATCCTTGAGGGTCTTGTTGCGCTTCTCGCGTACCCAGAACTGACCGATCACCGACAGGTTGACGAAGCTGAACGCCACCAGTGCGCCGAAGTTGACCAGCGCCAGCGCGGTATCCAGATCAAACGACACGGCGGAGAGGGCCAGACCGCCCACCATCAGCACGTTGATGGCCGGGGTGCGGTATTTCGGGTGGATGTAGCCAAACACCCGCTCCGGGATCATGCGATCACGCCCCATCACGTAGAGGATGCGCGACACACCGGCGTGAGCCGCCATGCCGGAGGCCAGTACCGCGACCGTGGTGCAGACCAGCACTACGGACTGGAAGAAGGTGCCGCCAACGTAGAGGGCGATCTCCGGCAGTACCGCATCCGGATGCTGGAAGCGGGCGAGGCTCGGGAAGTAGAGCTGCAGGCAGTAGGAGACCACCACGAAGATGATGCCGCCGATAAGGGCTGTCAGCACGATCGCTTTGGGGATCACCTTGCCGGCGTTCGGGGTCTCTTCGGAGAGGGAGCTCAGACCGTCAAAGCCCAGGAACGAGAAGCAGAGGATGGTGGCACCGGTAAAGAGCGGTACCAGCTGTGCTGACTCGAAGTGGAACGGACGGCTGCTCATCAGGGTGCCAGCCCCTTCACCGTGGTAGATGCCCCATGCCATCAGGCCGATAAAGAGGGTGATGATGGCCAGCTGGATCACCACGATCAGACCGTTGAAGTTGGCCACCAGATTGATGCCGCGCAGGTTCAGGAAGGTCATCACGGTCACCAGACCGAAGATGAACACCCAGGGCTCGACGCCCGGGAACATGGCGGTCAGGTAGATCTTGGCCAGCAGAATGTTGATCATCGGCATGAACATGTAGTCGAGCAGGGATGACCAGCCGACCATGAAACCGACGTAGGGGTTGAACACCTTCTGGGCATAGGTATAGGCAGAGCCCGCAGAGGGGAACTTGCGTACCAGATGACCGTAGCTGAAAGCGGTGAGCAGGATGCCACCCAGAGCCAGCAGATAGGCGGTGGCGACCCGGCCATCGGTGATGTCACCGACGATGGCGAAGGTGTCGAAGACAGCCATGGGGGTCAGATAGGCCAGACCCATCACAATCACTTGTGTCAGGGTAAGGGTCTTGAGCAGCTTGGCGTTTTGCGATGCCATTACGCTTTCTCCTCAATCAGTGCCGCAGCACGTGCTTGCAACGAGCGCAGGGATACGATGGATTCGCAAGCCTGTACATCAAGGGCGCCGGGGAGGCGCATACCGGGCTGTACCGGCAGGAAAGCATTAAAACGCCCCATTGTTATCCTCTCAACGTCGGGAGATTGTTTGGCAATCTCGGATATCACTTCCGGAAATGTTCCGGCCTCTTGTGGTGGGTTTGTACTGCACTTCAAAATAGAAAAACCGATGTCGCAGTGAACATCGGTCCTTTATTGGCGGCGTATTGTGCATTCGGTCAGCCCCCTTGACAAGCAAAAAAGGGCGGATTAACGCATTTTTTTGCATACGCAGGGGGCGGGTAAGTGGTCACTCGCCCCCGGCAGCCGTCCCCGAGCCGCTCCCCCCTTTTCGGGGGGGAAGAGAACCCTGTCGTAACGTATGAAAAGTCGGCAAATCGGGGCTGCAGGGTGCATAGCGCCTCAACATTGATCCTGATCATATTTGCCGGCGTTCCCCCGGGCTCGAGTCCAGCGATCTTATCGGCTGGCGGGGGATGGGAGGGGGTGAAATGGAAAAAGAGTGATTGCATATCCATTCACATTAGTGACTAATGATAGGAGGCGACGCGGCTCGGGCCATGGCACGGCGAGCGGTCCGGCTGGGTAGTTATTTGAAATCAGTCACACTTCCTGCAGAAACCGCGTTTCTGGCAACCAGCTCGCCGCAAAAACAACAAGGAGCCCGCAGGCTCCTTGTTTTGTATGGCGGTATGGTTGAGCCGCGATTACTGGGCGATCTCCACCTTGTCAGCAGGTTGTAGCGGGATGCGGAACACGGTGAGGCGCAGGAACAGGTAGATGGCACCCAGCGCCGCCCAGATCAGCCCCAGCTCGAAGGAGGCGGGTTCCAGATTGAGCCACAACACCCCGATGCAGGCGGCGCCACAGAGCGGCAGCAGCAGGTACATCAGGTGATCCTTGAGACACTTGTTGCGGCCTAGCTTCACATAGAAGTGGGCAATCACCGCCAGATTGACGAAGGTGAAGGCCACCAGGGCGCCAAAGTTGATCAGTGCCAGTGCCATCTCGAGATCGAACGATACCGCGGAGAGGGCCAGCAGACCGACCAGCAGCACATTGCATGCCGGGGTCTGCCACTTCGGATGCACATAGGAGAAGAAGCGACTCGGCAGAGCGCGATCACGACCCATTACATAAAGCAGGCGCGACACCCCGGCGTGAGAGGCGAGTCCCGAGGCCAGCACCGCCACCGTAGTGCAGACCAGTACCACCGCCTGGAACAGTTTGCCACCGACATAGAGAGCGATCTCCGGCAGGACTGCATCCGGTTGCTTGAAGCGGGAGATGTCCGGGAAGTAGAGCTGCAGGAAGTAGGACGTGCTGACAAACAGCACACCGCCGATCAGCGCCGTCAGCACGATGGCGCGGGGGATCACCCGATCCGCGTCCGGTGTCTCTTCCGACAGGGTGCTGATGGCATCAAAGCCGAGGAACGACAGACACAGGATGGAGGCACCCATCAACAACGGCGAGATGTTGATCTGCTCGGAGAAGAAGGGACGGCTGCTGGCCACGGTCCCCAACCCTTCACCGTTGTGGACGCCCCAGGCGATCAGGCCGATGAAGACGGCGATAATACTGAACTGCATGATGACGATCAGGCTGTTGAAGTTGGCCACCAGCTTGATACCGCGCAGGTTAAGGGCGGTCATCACCGCCGCCAGACCAAAAATATAGGTCCAGGGCTCCACCTCGGGGAAGAGAGCCTGCAGATAGATCTTGGCCAGCAGCATGTTGATCATCGGCATGAACATATAGTCGAGCAGGGAGGTCCAGCCCACCATAAAGCCGACATAGGGGTGAAACACCTTCTGGGCATAGGTATAGGCGGAGCCTGCCGACGGGAACTTGCGTACCAGATGGCCGTAGCTCAGGGCTGTGAACAACATGCCGATGAGGGCAAAGAGGTAGGCGGTCGGCACATGGCCTTCGGTAATTTCGGTGACGATGCCGAAGGTATCGAATACCGCCATGGGAGTGAGGTACGCCAGTCCCATAACCACGACCTGCCACAGTTTCAGGGTCTTTTTCAGACCAACCGGTTGGGCGTTCATCATGCCTGTTCCTCACGCGGTGCCAGGGCGGCACACTCCATCAACGAAACCGGGAGAGAGGCCCGGGAATCAAGGGCGCCGGGGTGGCGCGCGCCGGTCAGAGCCGGCAGGAAAGCATAGAGATGCCCCATGTTGTTCCTCACAGAATGTGGTGTCGGGAGATTGCTGCCAATCTCGCTATCTTTTCCGGGGGTTATCCGGCCTCGTTTATGGGTTTGTTCGCTGCACAAAAAAGGACCGGTGAGATGTGGTGATACCGGTCCTTGCAGTGGCGGCGCATTGTGCATTTGCAGGGCCCCCTTGACAAGTAAAAAAGGGGGGCGAAACTGCATTTTTTTGCACAGGTTAGCGATTGCTTTCCTGCTGGTCAGTCCAGCACGGCCTCCAGCGATTTTTCAAGGAGTCGCAACCCTTCGTCAATCACTGCCGCAGGGGCGGTCAGGGGGGCGAGAAAACGGATGACATTTGCGCGCACCCCGCATGAGAGCAGGATCAGACCGCGCTTGCCCGCCTCGGTCACCAGACGTTTGGTTAGGTCGGGATCGGGTCGGCTGGCATCACGTTGTTTCACCAGTTCCATGGCCACCATGGCTCCGGGTCCACGAATTTGACCTATGCAGTCAAAACGCTCGGCTATGCGTTCCAGTCCCGCCTTGATCTGCTCACCTTGCGCCTGGGCCTTCTGGTTGAGCTGCTCCTCTTCGATCACCTGCAACACCGCCAGCGCGGCGGCGCAGGCAATGGGGGAACCGGCATAGGTGCCACCCAGGCCCCCCGGCTTGGCGGCATTCATGATCTCTGCCTTGCCGACTACTGCAGAGAGCGGGAAGCCCCCCGCCAGACTCTTGGCCAGGGTCATGATGTCCGGCTCGATGCCGGCATACTCGGTGGCGAAGGTCTTGCCGGTGCGGCAGAAGCCGCTCTGGATCTCGTCACAGATGAGCAGAATGCTGTGCTGATCGCAGATGCTGCGCAGCTTTTGCATAAAGCTCGCGGAGGCAGGATAGAAGCCCCCTTCTCCCTGTACCGGCTCGATGATGATGGCGGCAACGCGGGAGGGTTCGATGTCGGCGCTGAAGCAGAGATCGAGGGCGTGCAGGGCATCCTCTTCACTTACCCCCAGATAGTCGGCGGGGAAGGGGATGTGGTAGACCTCCCCCGGGAAGGGGCCAAAGCCGGTCTTGTAGGGGACCACCTTGCCGGTGAGCGCCATCCCCATCATGGTGCGGCCGTGAAAGCCCCCCTTGAAAGCGATGGTGCCGCTGCGACCGGTATGGGCGCGGGCGATCTTGATGGCGTTCTCGACTGCCTCGGCACCGGTGGAGAGAAACAGGGTGCGTTTCGGAGTCGGGCCGGGCACCAGGGCGTTGAGCTTTTCGGCAAGCTCGATATAGCCCGGGTAAGGGGTGACCTGAAAGCAGGTGTGGCTGAATTTTTCCAGCTGCTCGCGCACCGCCGCCACCACCTTCGGGTGGTTGTGGCCGGTGTTGAGCACGGCGATGCCGGAGGCAAAGTCGATGTAGCGGTTGCCCTCCACATCCCACAGCTCGGCATTTTGCGCACGGTCGATAAAGACCGGCAGCAGGGTGCCGACGCCGTTGACCACGGCCGCTTCACGGCGTGCTTGCCACGCCTTGTTTGATTCTGACTGACTCATCTTTCCTCCCTGAGGGGCCGCAGCCCCGGATATTCCCTGAAAATGTGGTGGGCGATCTGGCGCCCATTACCGCCGAACAGCCCATCGGGCCAGATCGGCGGCCTGTCGTCTCTGTTTTACTGCCCTAGCGAATGGCGCCAAAGCAGAGATATTTGGTCTCCAGATACTCCTCCAGCCCCTCGGCGGCCCCTTCCCGGCCCAGACCTGACTCCTTGATGCCGCCGAAGGGAGCCAGCTCAGTTGAAATGATCCCCTCGTTGATGCCGACCATGCCGTATTCAAGCTGCTCGGCGACGCGCCAGACACGGGCGATATCGCGGCCATAGAAGTAGGCGGCGAGCCCATAAGGGGTATCGTTAGCCAGCGCGATGGCTTCAGCTTCCGTCTCGAAGCGCACCAGCGGGGCGACCGGGCCGAAGATCTCCTCCTGCAGGATGGGGTTGGTTTTATCCACCTTGCCCAAAATGGTGGGTTGGTAGAAGAGGGGGCCGGCGGGGTGGGCTTCGCCCCCCAGCAGCACTTCGGCACCGGCGGCGACTGATTGCTGCACCAACTCGGCCACCTTGCTGGCGGCAGCCGGGTTGATAAGCGGGCCGATCTGGGTGCCCTCCGCCATACCATCTCCCACCTTGAAGGCTCTGACGGCAGCGGTCAGCTTCTCGGCGAAGGCGTCATAGACACTGGCCTGCACCAGAATGCGGTTGGCACAGACGCAGGTTTGCCCGGCGTTGCGGTATTTGGAGGCGAGTGCCCCGGCCACGGCGGCGTCGAGGTCGGCGTCGTCAAAGACGATAAAGGGGGCGTTACCGCCCAGCTCCAGCGACAGCTTTTTCATGGTGTCGGCGCATTGGCGCATCAGCAGCTTGCCGATGCGGGTGGAGCCGGTGAAGGAGAGCTTGCGCACCACCGGATTACTGCACAGCTCGTTGCCCACCGCGCTCGCCTGATGGCTGGTGACGATATTGATGACACCGGCGGGGATGCCCGCCTGCTCGGCCAACACCGCCAGCGCCAGCGCGCAGAGCGGCGTTTCTGCGGCGGGTTTGATGACGATGGTGCAACCCGCTGCCAGCGCAGGGCCCGCCTTGCGGGTGATCATGGCAATGGGGAAGTTCCACGGAGTGATGGCGGCGACTACCCCGACCGGCTGCTTGATGGTGGCCAGCCGGCGATCGCCGCTAAAACCCGGGATGGTGCGGCCGTAGGCGCGCTTGCCCTCCTCGGCGAACCACTGGATAAAGCTGGCGCCATAGGCCACCTCGCCCTTGGCTTCCGCCAGCGGCTTGCCCTGCTCGCAGGTCATGATGCGCGCCAGCTCGTCGCTATGGGCTGTGATGGCGGCAAACCAGGCGTAGAGCTTGTTGCTGCGCTCCTTGGCGGTCAGCGCAGCCCAGGCGGGTTGCGCCGCGTGGGCGGCCGCGATGGCGCGGCGGGTATCCTCGGCATCCATGTCGGGCACCTGGGTAATGACGGCCCCGCTGGCAGGATTGGTCACCTCGAAGGTGCGGCCGCTGGCGGCCTCGCACCAGTGACCAGCTATATAGGCACGGGATTTGATCAAGCTTTGATTGGAACTGGTAGCGGACATGGCAAGCCTCGATGATGAAACCTGGCAGCAAGGTGGCGATGATGCGGCTCATCCTGTATTGCTGCCGTATAAAATAATAAGCACAGAGAGACCATAAATTGAGCGCAAATGTTTTTCAAGTGTTAAATATATTTGAATTGTTGGTGTGTCGCATGCTAGAAATTGGGCTGTGTAGCGCAGTTTAACCAGATGAACAGGGTGTCGCACGATAAGTGGTGTGCAAAATAATGAACGCCAGGCTGTGTAAGATAGCAAACAGTGATGCCATGGCTGGTCCGCTATTTTAACCAGTGGCAACAGGGAGGTGGCCAATGTACCAACGTGACAAGGGAATCGATGGCGGAGGCCTGCCATGAGCGGGGCGCCAACCCAGAGCAGCAGTACCCGCTCCGGTCAGGGGGCTGCACGGCAGGCGAGCATGGGGGAGCGGCTGGCGGCGGTGCGTCATCAACTGGGGCTCTCCCAGCGGAGGGCGGCCGAGCTGAGCGGCCTGACCCACGGTGCTATCTGCATGATCGAGCAGGATAAGGTGAGCCCCTCGGTCGCCTCGCTGCAAAAGCTGCTCACCGTATATGGCTTGCCATTGTCACGCTTTTTTGCCGAAGAGGAGCTGAGTCGCCCGCCGCAGGTGGTGATCAAGGGTGATCAGTTGATCGAGCTGGGCAGTCAGGGGGTCTCGATGAAGCTGGTGCACAACGGCAACAACCGCCGCCAGCTCGGCTTTATGCTGGAGACCTACCCCCCGGGCACCGACACCGGTGGTCAGGTGACCCACCAGGGAGAAGAGGTGGGCACTGTGCTGGAGGGGTCGGTGATCCTGACCGTGGCAGGAGAGAGTTATCAGCTGGAGGCGGGTGACAGCTATGTGATCGACACTGGCGAACCCCACAGCTTCAGCAATCCGTCGGGGGAGACCTGTCGCATCGTCAGTGCCCATACCCCGGCCAGTTTTTAATCTTGGAATAGGGTTTGCCAACCAAACCGGTAAGGAAACAGGATCATGACCGAACATGTAAACAGTTACTACGCAGCCAGCGCCAATAAACACGCGCCCTACCCGACACTGACCGAGCAGCTGGAGTGCGATGTCTGCGTCATCGGGGCGGGGTATACCGGCCTCTCCAGTGCCCTGCATCTGGTGGAGAAGGGCTACAAGGTGGTAGTACTGGAGGCGGCCCGGGTCGGTTTTGGCGCCAGCGGCCGCAACGGCGGCCAAATAGTCAACTCCTACAGCCGCGACATTGACACCATAGAAGCGAACTGCCCGCCGGATCAGGCCAGGCTGCTCGGTTCCATGCTGTTTGAGGGGGGGCAGATCATCCGCGAGCGGATCAAACGCTACAACATCCAGTGCGATCTGCAGGAGGGGGGCGTCTTTGCCGCCGAGACCGAGAAACAGTTCCACGAGCTCAAGGCGCAGCAGGCGCGCTGGCAGAAGTGGGGCAACGACAAGCTGGAGCTGCTCGATGCCAGAGGCGTGCGCGAAGTGGTGGCGAGCGATCGCTACGTCGGCGCCCTGCTCGACAAGAGCGGCGGCCATATTCACCCCCTCAATCTGGCTCTCGGCGAGGCTGAAGCGATCCGCATGCAGGGTGGGCAGATCTTCGAGCAGTCTGCCGTTACCAGCATCACCCCGGGCCAGCCTGCTCTGGTCAAGACCGCCAAAGGAGCGGTGAAGGCGCGCTACATAGTGGTGGCCGGTAACGCCTACCTCGGCAATCTGGTGCCCGAGCTCGCCGGCAAGAGCATGCCTTGCGGCACCCAGGTGATCGCCACCGAGGTGCTGGGGGAGGAGCGGGCCCGCGAGCTGCTGCCGCAGAATTACTGCCTGGAGGATTGCAACTACCTGCTCGACTACTACCGCACCAGCGCCGATCACCGGCTGATCTATGGCGGCGGCGTGGTCTATGGCGCACGGGATCCGGCAGATATCGAGCGGCTGATCATCCCCAAGATGCTCAAGACCTTCCCCCAGCTTAAAGACGTCAAGGTGGAGTACACCTGGACTGGCAACTTCCTGCTCACCCTGTCGAGGCTGCCACAGTTTGGTCGCATCGGCCCCAATATCTACTACATGCAGGGCTACAGCGGCCACGGTGTCACCTGCACCCATCTGGCGGGCAAGCTGCTCTCCGAGGTGCTGAGCGGTCAGGCGGAGCGTTTCGATGCCTTTGCCAAGCTGCCGCACTACCACTTCCCGGGCGGTCGGCTGTTCCGTATTCCCTTCACCGCCGCGGGTGCCGCCTGGTATACCTTGCGCGATCGGCTGGGGGTATAAGGGCTGCCCAGCGAGAAATATGGTCTGGTGCTGGCGACGATGCCAGCACAAATGCCGAAAAACAGAAGGCCACCGCGAGGGTGGCCTTCTGTTTTACCCGAAGCGGGTGGCTGCGATTAGCTGTAATAGGCTTCGACGGTGCCCTTGAGCTTGATCAGAATGGGCTGACCACGGCGATCCAGCGCCTTGGGGGAGGGGATCTTCACCCAGCCTTCACTGATGCAGTACTCCTCGACATCGGTGCGCTCTTTGCCGTTCAGGCGAATACCGATCGGGTGCTCGAAGCAGGCTGCCACATAGTGAGGGCTGCGGGGATTGCAGGAGAGGTGATCCGGCAGAGCCGGTTTGGTACTGGTATCGCTCATCGATATAACCCGAAATGAATAAAAAGTGGGTCATTGTAGAGAATGCCGCCATGGCATTCAAGGCGACCACAATACCGGCCAAGGCGGGCGGCCATCTATGTTGGTGACTTGATTATCCCCGTTGCCAATCCATCCCCTGCTCGGGGCGACCGCTATGCCCGGTCCATGTCGTGTTATCGGGCATAGCGTCTATCGCAGGCTGACTTCTATTTGCGGGTCAGCTTGTCGAGGTAGCCCATGGCGAAGGCCGAGAGGACAAAGGTGATGTGGATCAGCAGGTACCACTTGATCTTGTCATTGGGGAGGTTCTCGGCATTCATAAACACCTTGAGCAGGTGAATGGAGGAGATGGCGACAATGGAGGCGGCGACCTTGTTTTTCAGGGAGCCGGCATCGAGCTTGCCGAGCCACACCAGTTTGTCGTTCTCATCCCCTACATCGAGACGCGAGACGAAGTTCTCATAGCCGGAAAACATCACCATCACGATAAGTCCCCCTACCAGGGTGATATCGATCAGCGACAGTGTGACCAGCACCAGATCTACCTCTTTCATCTCCAGTATGTTGGGCAGGATATGGAGGATCTCCTGAAAGAATTTCACCCCCAGTGCCAGCAGTATGAGGCTGAGCCCAAGATAGATGGGGGCCATGATCCAGCGGGATGCGTACATCAATCTTTCAAACATGTTTTCCATAGTGCGATTAAAGATCCATCAAATGGTTAACAAACGAGTCGGCCATAGCTTAACCGAGATGCATCACATCTCAAGTATCTCGATAGCATATTGCTGAATTGGGTGGTGCCAGGCAGGATTTTTTAACCCCGGGGAGGGCGATGGAGCGGTTGGCAGGGCTCGTGGCCTTGCCCATCCGGTGTCAGGGAAGATCCAGGGTAAAGCGGGCACCGCCGAGGGGAGATTCATCGACCCGGATCTGGCCGCCGTAGCTGTGAACGATCTCGGTCACGACAGCCAGACCGATGCCCTGGCCGGGCGAGCTGTCAGCGCGCACGCCACGCTGAAAGATCTGCTCCGATTTGGCCGGATCGATGCCCGGGCCATCATCTTCTACCTCGATGCGTAACCGATCGAGATGGCGGCGTACCGTCACCTTCACTTCGCTGATGGCAAATTTGCAGGCGTTGTCGAGCAGGTTGCCCATCAGTTCCATCAGATCGCCCTGTTCGCCGTGGAAGAGGGCATCATCATCGAACTGGAAGTGGGTCTGCAGCTTCTTGTGGCGATAGACCTTGGCCAGACTGGCCAGCAGCTTCTCGATGAGCGGTACCGGCTCGGTGCCCTTGCTGGCGAGGCGCTGGCGACCGGTGACGGCTCGTCTGAGTTGGTACTGGATCATCTGATCCATGGTGAGGATCTGTTCATTGATGTTGTCGTGGATCTCCCGCCCCAGCTTCATTTCGCGGGTGGTGATCTGGATCAGCGCCAGCCGTGTTTTCAGGCTGTGAGCGAGATCGTTGAGGGCATGCTGGTAGCGCTGGGTCTGCTGGCGTTCGTTCTCCAGTAACTGGTTGATGGAATCGGTCAGCGGGGCCAACTCCCGTTCAAAATCATGGGCGATAGCATCCCGCTTGCCTGCCCGGATATCGTCGAGCTGATTGGCGATAGTGCGCAGGGAGCGAAGGCTCCAGAAGGTGGTGAGCAGCAGCAGCCCGGCCAGCAGCAGATAGGCGAGCAACGCCTGTTTGGCCGTCTGGTAGAGGTAGGCGCGGGACTCTTCGTGATAGCGTTTGGCCGAGTCAATCATCACCACGTAGTAGGCTGTGGTGCCGCTGCCGGGATTGCGGGTAAAACGCAGGCTGTAGACGAAGTAGCTCTCGCCGTTCTTGATGGTGTGCTTCTTGAAGAAGTAGTCGAGATCCATTCCCCCCAGATACTTCATCAGGTCCCGACAGATGGTCTGTTTGGCCTTGATCACCTCCGGCATATGGAGGCTCGACCAAATCAGCTCGCCATCGGCACGACAGATCAGCGTATCGAGATTGCTGTTACTGACCTGGCGGGAAATGCGTCCGATCTCGGTGGCTTCGCTGTTGACTGGCTTGGTAGAGGAGAACATCTTGGCAAGGTTCTCCTGCATGCCGGCGCTCGCCTTCTGGCTCTGCTCCTCCATATGGCCGAGGTAGAGGGCATAGACGGCGAACCCCATGCTCAGTGCGATGACCAGCAGCGAACTGAGCAGCAGTTTGATGTGCAGAGAGCTGCGGAGCATCCTGATGGGACGTGGCAGATGAAACTGCATCAGCTACAGGAGAGGTTGAAGATGTAGCCCTGACGACGGATGGTCGAGATGGGTTGAATCGTCCCTTCCGGATCCAGCTTTTTGCGCAGGCGGCTCACCATCACCTCTATGGTGTTGGGATCCCCCTCTCCATCGCCGTAGAGCTGGTCGAGTAACTGCTGCTTGGAGACCACCTGACGGGCGTTGCGCATCAGGTACTCCAGAATCAGGTATTCAAAGCTGGTGAGCACTGCCACTTCACCGTCGATGGTCAGCTCCTTGCGGGAGAGATCCAGCTCGTAATCACCGGCCTTCACTCTGGGGGAGATAAAGCCGGCGCTGCGGCGCATCAAGGCATTGAGGCGGGCCAGCAACTCATCTTTCTGGAACGGTTTGACCAGATAGTCATCAGCCCCCGCCTCCAGTCCTTCGACCTTGTCCTGCCAGTTGCCACGGGCGGTCAGCACAATGATGGGGAAGGGGATCTGCCGTTCGCGCAGTTGGCGGATCAACTGCAAGCCATCCATATCGGGCAGACCGAGATCGATGATCGCCACATCAATGGGGTAGTCGGCGGCATAGTGCAACGCAATTCCGGCCTGATCGGTGCTGTATACCTGATTGTTGGCTTCGGTCAGCAGAGAGGAGAGGTGGTGATTGAGCAGCTTGTCGTCTTCGACCAACAGAATTTTCATGATGTGAACGGTCATAGGGGTCCAGACTGTCAATTAGAAAGTGTATGTCGCTTTGAGTCAATTCGAATCCTATCGTGCAGCTCCTGTATCGGGACTGAATCATAAGGCGTTCTGCTTGTAGAGACCTGTCAGAGGCCTGAGCAGTGGGCCGCTTCAGAGACACCGGTCTTGTCGCGTTCAAAAAACAGAAGGGGCAATGTGTGCCCCTTCTGTTTTTGTTCTGCTGCTTGTTAGCTGCGGCGCGGCGGCAGCATATTGATGAGGGTGTTGTCTTTGAGAATATGGTGGTGATAGAGGGCCGCCACCGTGTGCAGGCCGATCAGGGCGTAACCGATATTGCCTAGGGTCTCGTGCACTTCCTTGATCAGTCCCTTGAGATCCGGACTTGGGGAGAGCAGGGCAGGCAGCTCAAGCCCGAAGAAGGGGATGGGTTTGCCCGCGGCGCTCAGCAGCAGCCAGCCAAACAGCGGGGTCAGAATAAGAAAACCGTAGAGGGCGAGGTGGGCCAGTTTTGCCAGCTTGTGCATGACTGGGGAGAGCTCGGGCACGATACGCGGCGTCGGGCTCATCCAGCGCAGGGCCAGTCTGACAAACACCAGGGCGAAGATAAGCAGCCCCAGCATAAAGTGCCACTCCTTCATCAGATCCCGGCCAGGGTCCCCTTTGGGGAAAATATCGCGAAATTCGATCAGGGCGTAGACGGCGATCATGGCCCACAGGGTCAGCCAGTGCAGCCCGATATTCAGGGTGCCATAACGTTGTTCACTGTTCATCAGCATAGGTTTGTTCCTTCGAAGTGCTGTCACATCCGTGTGGCATCCCCGCACTCAAACGTGTCGGGGCGAGGCCTGATCCTTTGGCGGCAACAGGCTGCCATGCTTGCCATCAACCGGCAGCCTGCGGCTGGCCTCAGTCAGAGAGGAGATACCCTCTGCTGTCTGCATGGTATCACTGGCAACCGGGTGGATAGTCTGATCAATGCCACACAATTTACAGGCTCATTAAGCCCCTTGTGACGTGAAGAAGGCGTGAAATAGCATCAGTGATGTCGGCCCGCCAAGGTTCAGGCGGGCTCGATGGCCAGCACCACGCAATCCGGCTCGCTGATGCGAAAACGGACGTTGCAGTCAAACAGCCGCACCCCGTACTCCTTCTCATCGGGCTTGCCCTTCTTGTAGGCGGGGCGCGGATCTTGTGCCAGCACTTCGCTCACCAGCTGGTGCAGCTCGGGATGGGCCTTGAGCCAGGGTTGCAACTGCTGTTCTGCCTCGGCAGTGAAGCTCACCGCCAGCGGCGGGGTGGGTGCGTCGGGGGCAAAGCCACCACGGGCATCCGGCAGGCTGTCGGCATAGGGAATGTAGGGTTTGATATCGACGATGGGGGTGCCATCGAGCAGATCCACCGCTCCCAGCTCCAGCCACAGCTTGCCACGCTCGCGACCGACCCCGTGCAGCTCGACCACCGAGAGCCCAAGCGGATTGGGGCGGAAGGTGGAGCGAGTGGCAAAGACGCCGACCCGCTCGTTGCCGCCAAGGCGTGGCGGGCGCACAGTCGGGTGCCAGCCCTGCGCCATGGTCTGGTGAAAGACGAAGCTGAGCCACAGATGGGAGAACTGCTCGATGCCGCGCAGCACATCTGGCTGATCGTAAGGGGGGAGCAGCTCGAGGCGGGCGCGGGCCGATTTGACCAGACCGGGCTGGCGGGGGATGGCGAACTTCTCCTTGTAGGGAGAGCGGATGATCCCGAGGGTGTCGATTTCGAACTTCATGGCGGATCCTGACTGAAAACCCCGGCAATTTAGCACAAGCGGTCCCAAAACGCAGGTTCGGCCTCACTACGCCCTTTTCTGCGGCGCTGCCGTGATCCCTGTCCCATCCCGGCCAGTCGGGAGCTGTGCCCGCGCGCCAAGTTGCGTAGGGTGAAGGCAACTGGCGTGTCAGGATGAAATGTGCGCACATGCGCCGAAGGGGGAGGGAGAGGGATGAAACTGCTGATTATCGGTGGCACCGGCTTTTTGGGGCGCCACCTCACCGCGCTGGCGCTGGATTGGGGCCATGAAGTGACTCTGTTCAATCGCGGCCTGCACCAGCATCCGGACTGGCGCGATCTGGTGCAGCTCACCGGCGACAGGGACAAGAGCCTGAGCGCCCTGCAAGGGGCCGGGTTGCAGTGGGATCTCGTCATCGATACCTGCTGCTATCGCCCCGAGCAGGCGGCGAGCCTCTCGGCAGCTTTGCTCGGGTGCTGCGCGCGGCTGATCTTTATCTCCACCATCAGCGTCTATCGCGATTTCTCAATGCCCGGAATGGACGAGTCGGCGCCGTTGCACCCTATCCCCGAAGGGGAAATGCCCACTGACTATGGCCCCCTCAAGGTGTTGTGCGAGCAGGAGTATCGCGCCCGCTGGGGCGAGCGGCTTTGCATCCTGCGCCCGGGCGTGCTGTGCGGCCCCCATGATCCTACCGGGCGCATGGCCTGGTGGATTAAGCGGGTGCAGCAGGGCGGGCCCTGGTTGCTGCCGGGCAGTGGCGAGGATCGCTTGCAGTATCTCGATGTGCGCGACTGCGCCGAGTTTGTGTTGCGTGCGGCCGAGCAGCAGTTGGGGGGCATCTTCAACCTGCTCAAACCCGGTATTACCTTGAGTGACTGGCTGGAGCGG
Organism: Aeromonas sp. 602658; assembly: GCF_049173005.1. NCBI lineage: Bacteria > Pseudomonadati > Pseudomonadota > Gammaproteobacteria > Aeromonadales > Aeromonadaceae > Aeromonas > Aeromonas sp. 602658. Next base: position 154,033 of record NZ_JAAKRF010000006.1, read on the forward strand.
CTGAGCGCCCGGTTGCAGCCCGCCCGCCCCATCCAGCCCGAGTGGTTGCCCTGGTCGACCCTGATGGCGGCCGGTATCGAGCCCTGGCAGAGCTATCCCACCCTCTTGCCCTGCGCGCAGGCGGAGTTTGCCGGTTACGGCTCTATAAGCGCCGAGGCGGCCATCGTTAAGGGATTGAACTTTCGGCCGCTGGAGGAGACCGCCGCCGACCTTGCCCACTGGCTGGCCATCGAGCCTGCCGCCGGGGTGGCGGAACATGCCATGACTCAGGCCGAGGAGACTTCGCTGCGGCAGCAGTTGCTGGAACCCAGTCTGCAATAGGAGAGGGGGCATCGAGCCGCTGCTACCGAGCGTGGCGCGGCAGGTGTGAATACAACGAGAGAGGGCATCCCGCGGGATGCCCTCTCTGTCTATCCATGCCTGATGGTTGCCGAATACAGGCTGACGCGATTCCCCATCACATCGCTGTCGCTCACCGAGTTAGCGAATGGCGGCCCCCGCGGCTACCAGCAGCTCTTTCAAAATGGTGCGATGGCAGCGGGACTCCTGCTCGCAGTAACAGCCCACCGACAGGTTGGTGGTGTGGGAGAGGGCGGCCAGCAGCGCCAGATCGTGCCTGGCGGCAGGTTGCGCCATCTCGGCCTTGTACTGTTTGCCAAACGCCGCCCATTGGGCGGGTGTCTCGGCTGCCTGCCCCAGCTTCATGGTCTCGCTGCTGGGGGCCAGATTGGGGAACCAGACATCGTACCAATGCTGGCTGGCAAATTCGCTCTTGGGTACGCCGCGGGGCGGGCGGCGTACCGTGCCGATCCGCAGCCCCTCATCGGGCAGGCGCGGGCTGCCAAGGCGAACGATAGCGAGGGCCATGACAGCGGGTTACTTCTCTTCGGCCACTTTCAGCGCCTGCCCGTAGCAGATCACCTGTTTCAGGCAGCCCGGGGTGTCGCTGAACTCGGCGCACTTGTCGATGGTGACGCCGTTGCCACCCATGTCGGCAGCACGGCGGCGGGCCAGGGTGCGCGCTTCACCGGCGTTGGGCACCGGCTGGTTGGCATTGGCCTGGCAGGATTCACCCTCGATGGTGCCGAGGTAGAGGTAGTTGAGGTCAGCCAGCTCATCCTGTTCATAGATGCGCACGCTACCGGGTTTGAAGTATTCGTCGAAGTTCTCTTTATCCAGATTGCTGTTGAAGGCGTAGTTGGCACAGCCGGAGGCAATCAGGGGCATCATCAGGATCAGGCGTTTCATCGTCTCGTATCTTGTGTCGGTGATGAGGACAGTAGAAATGCGCAGGCGCTCCATGTCGGCATCTTGTTGAATTATGAGGGGGACATTATAGGGGCCAGCCGCCTGCGGCGACCAGCCCCGTTTTGCGCCCTGTTGTCAGGGTGTGACCCCCATCAGCCTGATATCAAACCGGAGCCAGTCGCTGATAGAGGCTGCGGTAGTAATCATCCGCCAGCAGCTCGTTGTGCGGGGCGCAGAGGCGGATCTGTCCCTCTTCCATCAGGGCAATCCGGTCCATCTGCTCCATCCCCAGCAGGCGGTGGGAGATGAGCAGCAAGGTGCGATCTGCCCCAAGCTTGAACAGCAGATCCATGATCTCCCGCTCGGTCTGGCTGTCTAGCCCTTCTGTCGGTTCGTCCAGCAGCCAGAGCGGCGCATCGTGCAGCAGGGCGCGGGCGATGCCGATACGGCGACGCTCACCACCGGAGAGGGGGCGGCCGCCGTCACCGAGCCAGGCGTCGAGGCCCGCCTCATCTTCCAGCAGATTGGCCAGCCCGACCTGGGTCAGCCCCGCAATCAGCTGCTCGTCAGTGGCGGTCGGGGCGGCCAGTTTGAGGTTGCCCCGCAAGGTATCGGCAAACAGATGTACCCGCTGGCTCACCACCGAGATGGAGGCGCGCAGCGCACCTTCGCTGTAGTCGGTGAGCGGCTTGCCACCCAGCAGGATCTTGCCAGCCTGCGGGCTCCACTCCCGGGTCAGCAGCCCCATCAGGGTCGATTTGCCGCAGCCGGTCTGGCCCAGCAGGGCCAGCTTCTCACCGGCGTGCAGTTGCAGGGTGCAGCCACGCAGCACCGGCTGGGGGTTGCCGGGGTAGCCAAAATAGAGGTCATTGATCTGCAGTGCACCAACGGTGGCATGGGTCTGCTCGTCGCCCCACACGGGGGCTTTGGCCTCTTGCAGGATCTCGTTCAGGCGGCGTGCCGAGGTGAGGCTGGTGGAGAGGTGCTGGAAAGCCCCCGCCAGCGGCATCAGTGCCTCGAAGCTTGCCAGGGTGGCAAAGACCATCAATGCGGTGATGGGGTCGGGCGCAGCGCCCGCTACCCCATGACCGGCCAGCCAGAGCATCAGGGTCAGGGTCCAGCCGCTCAGCAGTTGCACCGAGAAGTTGGCCAGCCCGCTCACCTTGGCCATCCGGGCCTGCGCGACGAGCAGTGCCTGTTCGGCTTGTTGCAGCTCAACCAGCGCCTTGGGGGCGGCGGCAAACATCTGCAGCTCGGCCTGACCATCCAGATAGTCCACCATCCGGGTGCGCAAGGTCGATTTTTCGGCAATCAGCGCCTGACCGGGGCGACGGCCGAGGAAGTAGAACACCAGCGGCAGGGCAATCATGCCAAACAGCAGAATGGCACCCAGGGTGAGGGCGAGACGGCTGTCGAAAAACGACAGGAAGAAGACCAGTCCGGCGGTGCTGAGCAGGGCCGCGCCTATGGGGGTGATCAGCCGCAGATAGACGTGGTCCATCGCATCGATGTCGGCTACCAGTCGGTTGAGCAGATCCGCCTGACGGAAACCTGCCAGGGTACCTGTGGAGAGCGGCGAGAGTTTCTGCCAGAACCAGACCCGCAGTCGGGTTAGTACCCGGAAGGTGGCATCGTGGCTCACGACCCGCTCACCCCAGCGACCGGCTGTGCGGACGATGGAGAAGAAGCGCACTCCGCCTGCAGGGGTCATGTAGTTAAAGGCATGGGTCGTCGCAACTGTCATCCCCGCCACGGCGGCGGCGGAGAGGAACCAGCCGGAGAGGGAGAGCAGCCCCATGCCGGCGGCCAGGGTCACCAGCGCCAGCAGCAAACCAATGGTGAGGCTGAGCCAGTGTTGGCGATAGAGGCGCAGAAACGGCAACAGATCACTCATCGAGAGAACCTCCGGAACGTTGGGAGAGCAGGCGGGCAAAAGGCCCATCCGCCTGACTCAATTGTTGGAAGCTGCCTTGCTCCACCAGCTGGCCATGGGCCAGCACCATTATCTTGTCCATCTTGGTAAGCTGGTCGAGGCGGTGGGTGATCATCAGCAGGGTCTGGCCAGCCATCGCCTGCTCGAGGGTGGTCATGATGGCGCGTTCGGAGTGGCGATCCAGACTGGCGGTTGGTTCATCGAGCACCATCAGCTGGGTTGATTTGAGCAGGGTCCGCGCCAAGGCAAGGCGTTGGGCCTGACCAACCGAGAGGCCGCCTGCCTGATCGCCGACCGGATAGTCGAGCCCCTTCTCCATGGCAAATTCCCACGCCTGTGCCCGTTTCAGGGCATCTTCCAGCTCGGCATCGCTGGCCGTTGGCTTGGCCAGCAGCAGGTTGTCACGCAAGGAGGCGTGGAACAGCTGCGGGTTTTGCGAGAGCCAGCCCAGTTGCAGGCGCCATTGGCTCATGTCGAGGGTGGCGAGTTCCTGTCCGTTGACCTTGAGCTCACCGCGATAGGGGGCAAAGCCGAGCAGGGCGTTGACCAGCGAGCTCTTGCCTGCACCGCTGACGCCGATGAGGGCGGTGCGTGAACCGGCTTCCAGGGTGAAGTCGATGGGGCCGACCAGCACCTTGCCTTCGGCGCTCAGCACTTCAAGTCCTTTGGCTTCTACCTTGACCGGGCTGTCGGCATGGAACGGCGCCGTGCCTGCGGCCGGTTCGCTCACCTCGGCTTCGAGGAATTCCAGCAGCTGCTCGGCAGCGCCAATGGCCTGCGCCTTGGCGTGGTAGTGGGCACCCAGTTCCCGCAGCGGGGCGTAGAACTCGGGGGCGAGAAACAGCACGAACAGGCCGGTAAAGAGGGTGACCTTTACCCCATAGCTACCAAAGTTCAGATGGTCGATATAAGAGAAGCCAAAGTAGACGGCAACCAGCGCCACAGAAATGGCTGCGAAGAACTCCAGCACGGCGGTGCTCAAAAACGCCAGGCGCAGCACCTCCATGGTGCGCTCGCGAAAATCTTCCGAGGCGTCGCGAATGGCGTCACCTTCTGCCTGGGTACGCATAAAGAGTTGCAGGGTACGCAGCCCCTTCAGGCGATCGAGGAAGTGGCCGGAGAGACGGGCCAGCGCCTGAAAGTTGCGGCGGTTGGCATCGGCGGCGCCCACACCCACTAGGATCATAAAGATGGGGATGAGGGGGGCAGTGCCCAGCAGGATCAGGCCCGCCGCCCAGTTGACCGGGAATACAGCCACCAGAATGACCACCGGAATAAAGACGGCGATGGCCATCTGCGGCAGATAGCGGGAGAAGAAATCCTGCATATTTTCAATCTGTTCCAGCAACAGGCTGGCCCAGCTACCGGCCGGACGGCGCTGGATATAGGCAGGGCCGAGGCGACTTAAGCGAGTGAGCACAAGCTGGCGGATGGTCTGGCGCACCGCGCTGCCCGCCTTGAAACTGGCCACTTCGCGGCCATAGGCCAGCGCAGCTTTGCCAAGTGTCACCAGCAGCAGGGTAATAAAGAGTGTGATGGATTGCTCAGGCGTGGAGCCTTCGATGATAAAGCCGTGCAACAGGGTCGCCAGCAGCCAGGCTTGCGCCACCATCAGAATGCCCTGGCCAAGGCCAAAAGCGATGGATATCGTGATCCAGCGGCGACCGTGACTCGATTGCTTGCGCAACCAGCCATAGAGACGTTTTTGCGTTTTTTTATCCATTACCACCATCCTCGCGTCGAGTGGCGCAAGACTATCCTTGCCGTTTGGCCTTGGCAACCTTGTAAATTATCTGTGTTGAAAATGTTTGATTGAAAAAGCAACCGTCTGTTCAATCCTTGTCCGAACAGATTGATTTATTGAAAAAAGTGGCAAAGGCGCCATTGCGCTCGGCGGCAAAATGCATATAGTAGGAGCCCTGACGCGGGTGTAGTTCAATGGTAGAACGGTAGCTTCCCAAGCTGCATACGTGGGTTCGATTCCCATCACCCGCTCCAAATTTCAGATGCCAGGCGGGCATCGTATAATGGCTATTACCTCAGCCTTCCAAGCTGATGATGCGGGTTCGATTCCCGCTGCCCGCTCCAGCTTCAAAACAAAAAGCCCACTCCTGCGAGTGGGCTTTTTGTTTTTCATCTGTCTTGTGCGCCGTTCGACGTCACGCTCACCATTTCTAAGCTTTAAGGCAAACCGCATGTCTAGTCCTGAAATAGGTTTACACATTTTCAACTAGCATTTCTCTACTCAGAACCCCCTATGTACCGCATCGGGGGTTCTGTATTTCAACGCATGATGCGGCCGCTCCTCGTTGTAAATATCCACAGCTTCACG